>JAUQPD010000034.1 GCA_030550555.1 Thermodesulfobacteriota bacterium | reverse complement strand
CATGGGAGCAAAATCTTCCTAGGGCAAATGGTAAGTCCATACTTATGTTTATGAGTACAACTCTCTCAGGGATTTGGGACGCTTTTTGATTGAAAGTCCTTAGCTGGAGATCACAGACAGGAGTGTCAAGGGAAGGTGTTGAACTGATCAGTTTAATCTTTCCTCTAAAATCACTAAGCCTAACTGAATTTAGATCCTTATCTAGAGCAACAAAATCAGGAGCGAACTCTCCTACTTTGATTTCACTACCTATGAGGGTTAGTGGTTTACCGAAAAGTGTAACTGTTCTATCCATATATCCCCCTTTGAGTTTATAGTTATTTATACAATCATATTTAAAAGATTCCACAAAGGCAAGTCCCAAATCAACTCTTATCTTGACAAAAATTTTAAATTTTGCTATTTTCTATCCTAAATTCTGTGGGGAGGTCATCTATGGCGGATAAACCATTCATTCTTTGGTTCGACCAGATAACCTACTCAGATGTGCCTCTTGTTGGAGGCAAAAATGCATCTCTTGGAGAGATGTATACAAAACTTACCCAGAAGGGCATTAAAATTCCCTATGGATTTGCGGTTACCGCTGAGGCTTATAGATACTTTATCAAGGAGAATCATCTTGATGATGAGATCAAAAACACTTTAAAAGGGCTTGATACTCACAATGTTGAGGACCTCATGAAAAGAGGAAAGAAGATAAGGAGTCTCATTCTTCATGCAAAGATGCCCCCCAAGCTTGCAGAGGAAATTGCAAAGGCCTACGAGAGGTTAGGTGAAATCTATGGTAAAGATCCTGATGTTGCGGTAAGATCCTCTGCTACCGCAGAGGATCTTCCTGATGCGTCCTTTGCTGGGCAACAGGAGACCTATCTTAATGTTAGAGGAGTTGATAATGTCATAAAATATGTACAGCATTGTTTTGCCTCCTTGTTCACTGATAGAGCTATCTCTTATCGCGAGGATAAAGGTTTTGACCACTTTTCTGTCTATCTTTCTGTTGCGGTTCAGAAGATGGTTCGTTCAGACAAAGCAAGTTCTGGTGTAATGTTTACCCTTGATACAGAGTCAGGATTCCGTGATGTAGTGTATATCACTGGATCATGGGGGCTTGGTGAATACGTTGTCCAAGGTAAAGTAAATCCTGACGAGTTTTATGTTTTTAAACCAACTCTTAAGCTTGGATTTAGGCCTATACTTTCTAAAAAGCTTGGAAGTAAAGACATAAAGCTAGTCTATGGCGATAGTCCCTCCAAACCTTTGAAGTCTGTAAAGACAACACCTCAAGAAAGGGCCACCTTTGTTCTTACTGACGATGAGATTTTGAAACTTGCAGAGTGGGCTATTATCATCGAAGAACACTATGGAAGGCCAATGGACATTGAATGGGCAAAAGATGGCGATGGTAAAGAGGTAGGAACTGGAGAACTTTTTATTGTTCAGGCAAGACCTGAGACTGTGCATGCAATAAAAGAGCAGAGATTTTATGAGATTTATAAATTAAAGGGTGACGGAAAGGTTCTCTGCACTGGGAAGGCAGTTGGAAGTAAGATCGGTCAGGGCAAGGCAAGGGTAATAATGGATGTTAGTGGAATCTCTGAGTTTCAAGCAGGAGAAGTCCTTGTCACTACTATGACCGACCCAGATTGGGAACCAATAATGAAAAAGGCCTCTGCTATAGTTACTGACAAGGGAGGAAGAACCTGTCATGCGGCTATTGTATCACGTGAACTTGGGATTCCCTGCATTGTAGGAACAGAAATAGCGACAAAGGTTTTGAAAACAGGAATGGAGGTAACCATAGACTGCACTCAGGGAGAAGAGGGTAGAGTACTTGAGGGCTTAATACCTTTTGAAGTAGAGCGTATTGACCTTGAGAATGTTCCAAAAACGAAGACCCAAATAATGATGAATGTTGGTATACCAGAACAGGCCTTTTCTCAGGCTCAGTTGCCCAATGATGGAGTGGGTCTTGCCCGTTTAGAATTCATAATTGGTTCCCATATAGGAATTCATCCCCTTGCCTTAATAAATTTTGATGAATTAAAGAAACAAGCTGAAAAAGACAAGAGATTAGCCAAGCTAGTCAAGGCTATTGAGGAGAGAACTGTCGGCTATGAAAACAAGGCAGACTTTTTTGTCGATAAGTTAGCCCAGGGTGTCGGGATGATTGCAGCAGCCTTTTATCCCAAAGATGTAATCGTGCGACTTTCGGATTTCAAGAGTAATGAGTATGCCAATCTTCTTGGAGGATTTCTCTACGAGCCAGAGGAGCACAATCCTATGATAGGTTGGCGCGGTGCATCCCGCTACTATGACCCTAAATTTGAACCTGCCTTTGCTCTTGAATGTAAGGCCTTGGCAAAGGTCAGGAATGAAATGGGACTAACTAATGTAAAAGTAATGATTCCCTTCTGCAGAACTCCCGAAGAGGGAGTAAAAGTAATGAGTATTATGGAAAAGTACGGGCTTAAAAGAGGAGAGAACGGACTTGAAGTCTATGTAATGTGCGAGATTCCAAGCAATGTAGTACTCGCAGAAGAGTTTGCAAAGATATTTGATGGATTCTCCATAGGTTCTAATGACCTTACTCAGCTAACTTTAGGTCTTGATAGAGATTCTGAACTTGTTGCACATTTATATGATGAGAGGAACCCTGCAGTAAAGAAAATGATAAAAGAAGTGATAGAGACTGCAAAAAGGATGAAGAGAAAGATCGGAATTTGTGGACAAGCTCCAAGTGACTTTCCCGATTTTGCAGAATTTTTAGTAGAGTGCGGAATCGATTCTATGAGTTTGACTCCAGACACTATTGTAAAAACAAGGTTGTTGGTTGCAGAGAAGGAGAAGGCCTTACAAGCGGATAAAGGACGTAAGAAAAAGTGACGAATATTATAGTCTTGTTTTTTTTGGGCGGATGGATCATTGTTCATATAATTTCCCTTCCGCCCACAGATTACAATAAAAAAACGTTAGACCTTGCCTTTCTAAGGTTTTTTAAAAAAGAGAAAAATGAGCCAAAAATAAAGGTTCCTGTGCCTCCACCACCTCCTCCACCAATATCTGAAATATCACATCCTACTACCTCTCCTTTACCAACCACGTATGAACCAGTCTTACCGCTTCAGATGGGTCCCCAAATTAAGCCTGAAGCTCCTACAAGACCCGAACCTTCTCCATGGCAATGGTTTTAAAATGAAACGTAACCCCCAGATAGTTATAAAACCCTATTCAAAAAAGAGGAAGAAAAAGACATGGAGGCGTTATTTTTTGGTAATATTTACTTTTTTGATTTTTTTTACAGTTAGTATTTATTTATTTTTGAGCTGGCTTGTTAAAAAGGAAAAGACAGAATTGGAGAGACTAAAATATGAGAATCAAAAAATTCGCTCAGAAATCAAGAAGTTTCAAAGCTCTCAAGAAGCCTACGAGGAATACATAAGAACAAGGCTCGGATACATTAAAGATGGGGAGAAGATTATTATATATATTAGATAAATCATAGGATAATAACATTAGAACACACGTTATTATAGAGGTGGAGGTGAGTGGAATGACTGGTTACCAGATTATAGAGGGTTACTTTGAGGGGCGGGGTTGTAGGTTTGGAATAGTAGTTAGTAGGTTTAATGTTTTTGTTACTCAGAGACTCCTTGAAGGAGCGCTTGATGTATTGAGAAGGCACAATGTTGCGGAGGAGGACATATCGGTTGTTTGGGTTCCAGGTGCCTTTGAGATCCCTCTTGTTGCGAAGAAGCTTGCTCGTTCTGGTAGATTTGATGCGATCATCTGTCTTGGAGCAATTATTAGAGGGGCAACTCCTCATTTTGAATATGTAGCAGCTGAAGCATCTAAAGGAATTGCTCAAGTTATGCTTGAGACGGAAGTGCCAGTTATCTTTGGAATTCTTACTACAGATACTATAGAACAGGCCATTGAAAGAGCAGGGTCTAAGGCAGGTAATAAAGGAGCAGAGGCAGCTTATACCGCTATTGAGATAGCAAATTTGCTGAAAAAGGTAGCAAGTATATAGGAATAGGAGGAACCTAATGCTGAAAAAGTTGTTTTGGCTATCCTATGACTTAGGTTTACATGGAGACTATTAAGGTCTTTATGAATGGCTTTGATAGCCTTAATGCTGAGGAGTGTGGCCTATACGTGGCGGTTGTAAAGGAATATGAATATAAATCATAAATATGTGGTTTATTATAATTGATAGCGGATTCTGGATAGGCCTTTTAGATAGGAGAGATCAGTATCACATATTAAGCTCTAAGATATTTAAACTTTTAATTGACTTTGTTCGTATATATAGAATCCAAATTATAATTCCGTGGCTTTCGTTATATGAATTTTTAAAAGAAAATAGACTGGATTTAAAATTTTTTAGACTTCTTGACATATTAAGAAATAATAGTATAAATGTTTTAAAATATGCAGAGATGAAAGGTTTAGGGTAGAAGTTTTGGAAGAGAACATTGAGTTTAGTATATTACACGCTATTTAAGATTGTGGAGAAAAATAGAACAAAAATAACTCACTTTCTAACTTATGATAATCTATTAAGAGTTAAATTGATAACCTTAGGCATAAGAGATTTGAGAAAAGAGTTTAATAAGGTATAAACGACAAGAATAGGAGGTAGAGCTATGAAGACGATTAGAGATTTCGACCTAAAGGGCAAGAAGGTATTTATTAGGGTTGACTTCAATGTGCCTCTTGAGGGAGGGGTTATTCAGGACGATACCAGAATTATTGAGGCCTTACCAACCATAGAGTATGCCTTAAAGGCAGGGGGTAAGGTAATACTTTGTTCTCACCTAGGGAGACCGAAAGGAAAAAGAGTTCCTGAACTTTCGCTAAAACCTGTCTATGAATACCTCAAAAGCAAACTCAATGTGCCTGTCAAATATCTTGAAGATATAGTAGGAGATGTGGCTGATAAAGAACTTGCAAATCTAAAAGAGGGAGAAATACTTCTTTTGGAAAATGTGAGGTTTTATGAGGGAGAGACTAAGAATGATCCTGAATTTGCAAAGATTCTTTCCAGATTCGTAGATGTCTATATAAATGATGCCTTTTCGGTGTGTCATCGGGCCCATGCATCTGTTGTTGGTGTTGCTCAGTTAGCTCAAGAGAGAGGGATAGGTTTTCTCACTGAGAAGGAATTGAAATATCTTACAAGAGTTATTGGGAGACCAGAAAGACCCCTCTATGCAATTGTTGGTGGGAGTAAGGTTTCAACAAAGATAGGTGTCCTCAAAAATCTTCTACCTCGGGTTGACAAACTCATTATTGGGGGTGCAATGGCCAATACTTTTCTCCTTGCTCAGGGCTACAATGTTGGTGCCTCTCTCGTTGAAAGGGAATATGTAGAGGTAGCAAAAGAGATAATTAAGGAGGCAAAGGAACAAGAAGTCAAGATCTATCTGCCGGTGGATGTTGCGGTGGAGAGGGGTGTAGAGGTTGTTGATGTGACCCTAAAAGAGATTGAGGATGGAGATATAATATACGATATCGGTGAGGAGACAATTCAATACTTTTCTCTTGCCCTTGAGGGGGCAAAGACTGTTATTTGGAATGGCCCTCTCGGGTATTTTGAGAAGGAGCCCTTTCACTATGGCACAGTAAGTGTTGCAAGAAGAGTTGCAGGGCTTCCAGCAACAACAGTAGCTGGAGGAGGAGATACTCTGTCAGCCCTTAAATTGGCAGGTGTTCTTACCGCCTTTTCTCATACTTCCACAGCAGGTGGAGCCTTTTTGGAGTATCTTGAAGGAAAGGAACTTCCTGGACTTGCGGTGTTGAAGTAAGGTTGAGGTAGTTTAGGGAGGCACCTGATGGGGAGGAAATATATCTTTGCAGGAAATTGGAAGATGAATCATACTCTTGCAGAGTGCGAAACTTATTTTAAAAAGTTTTTGGCTCTACTCTCTGGATCTCCCTTAGAGGATAGAGTTATCGTTATAGCTCCACCTTTTACTGCCCTCTACTTTGTATCCAAGTTGATTGAGGGAAGTCCTGTTGAGCTTGGGGCACAGAATGTCCATTATGAGAAGAAGGGAGCCTTTACTGGGGAGATTTCTCCTCCTATGCTAAGAGAACTCGGTGTGAGGTATGTAATTGTTGGCCATTCGGAGAGAAGGCATCTCTTTAGCGAGAGTGATGAACTTATTGCCAAAAGAGTCAGAGGAGCTTATGAGGAGGAACTTATACCTATTCTTTGTGTTGGGGAAACCTTAGAAGAAAGGGAGAGTGGAAGGACTTTTGAAAGGGTGGATACTCAACTAAGAGAGGGATTAAAATACATTGATAATCTCTCGAGAGATAGATTAGTTATAGCCTATGAACCAGTTTGGGCAATCGGAACTGGTAAAAATGCAACACCTGAACAGGCAGAAGAGGTCCATCGCTTCATAAGGGAACATCTTCAGCAAGTATTTGGAAATGAAGGTGCAGAGGTAGCGATTCTTTATGGAGGCAGTGTAACTCCTGAAAATGTAGGACAGTTGCTCTCTCAGCCTAATATAGACGGAGTGCTTGTTGGAGGAGCATCTCTTGATCCTGAAAAGTTTTTCAGAATTGTAACTGTCGAGGTTAAGAAGGCAGAGAGCCCTGAATGTAGACTTCCCGATTACTCTCAGATTGGTGATGACCTTTTGGACATTGTAAACAGATACAAGAGAATTGCTATTGTTGGGGTGAGCCCCAAACCAGATCGACCAAGTTTTGTGGTCATGGATTATCTTATCAAAGAGGGTTTTCAAGTCCTTCCTGTTAATCCCAGATATGAAGAGATCATGGGAATTAAGACTTACCCTGATTTGGAGAGTATTCCTCAAGACCTCCAACCAGAGGTGGTCATCATTTTCCGAAAGAGCAGTGAGGTCTATCCTATTGTTGAGAAGGCAGTAAAAGTAAGACCAAGGGTAATTTGGATGCAGGAAGGAATTGAGAATAAAGAGGCAAAGGCCCTTGCAGAGAAAGAGGGTATAAAGGTAGTCATGAATCTTTGTTTCAAGAAAGTGCATCAGATCTCTAAATGGAAGAAGTAGAAAGTTTACCAAAACTCGTTGAAACTTCTGAGAGACTCAGAAAGGTCCTTACGTATCGTAGGGATGAGCTTCTGAGTTTGAGTTTCTATGTGTTTTTTCAAGAATTAAGAAATCTAATTACCGCAAATCCAAGGATAAAGTTTAGTGATTTAGTTTTTGAAATCCTTTTGCGACTTGCCCAGGGACTTTACTTGAAGAGTAGTTTACTTCTGAATCCGAATGCACCAAAAGAAGAATTAGAGGAAAGTCATGAAATGCCTTTATCCCAGAGACAATTATATCTCTATGATTGTCTGCCATTGGATAGAGTTCTTGGGGAGTGGGTATTCGTGACGAAGGTCTTTCTGGATGACCTATTAGAGAGTCCACCAAGTAGGGGTGATTTGACCAAGATTACAAGGGCAATTTTAGAGGTATTGGAGAGGTTAAGAGCAGAACCAAGGATGGTTTTAGAATTAAATCAACAATCAATAGGTAAAGTTGCAGAAGAGTTGAAAGAATTTATTCTGGAGAAAAAAGCCACAACTTGGAGAGAAATGATAAAGGAGAGGGAGCTTTTTTCGAGGGAATCTCTTGTTTTTGCTTTTCTTGCTATTTTGTTCTTAGTATTTGAGGGATTTTGTGGAGTCCATCAAGATGCAGAAAATTGCATTCATATCTATTTGCGATGATAGGAATTTTTAAAAATAAACGGAAAAAATTGAGAAATTTCGGATGAAACCGAAAAAAAATGAACATTTTAAACTTGACTTTTACTTATGTAGATTTATAAAAGGTCGGTGATGAATGTAACGGTTGTGCATTATACAGAAAAGTGTGATGGATGTGGAGAATGTCTCCAGGCCTGTGAGAAGGGCCATGAAGGCCTTTCTAATTGCAGGATTTTCAAGGTAGGCAACAAGTTTGCCTATTTTTCTTGTATGCAGTGCAAAAAGCCTCAGTGTGCAAGTGCGTGTCCTGTGTTTGCGCTATATAGAAAGGGGGATGTAGTAGCTTTTGACAGGAAGCAGTGTGTGGGGTGTAAGAATTGTATTGAGGCTTGTCCATGGGGTGTCCCAAGATTCAATTTCAACACAGGAACAATAGAAAAATGTGATCTCTGCTTGGAGAGGCTTGAACGAGGAGAATCTACTTTATGTGTCCTGGCGTGCCCAAAGGGTGCTCTTGAAATAAAAGAGTTAAAAGCCAAGGAGTAATTGCATATGGATCCCATGGTTTCTCTTTTAATATTTGCTTTCTTTGTTCTCATAATTGGAGCTTCAATGCTTATTGCCAATAGAGTGCTTGCCTTACGCAGACCTAAGCCAGAAAAACTCATAGCCTATGAATGTGGGGTTGATCCCTCTGGAGATGCGAGAATTCCTTTTCATGTGAAGTTTTACTTAATTGCTTTAATTTTCTTGATTTTTGATGTGGAGATTGTTTTTCTTTATCCCTGGGCAGTTGTTTTTGAGGAGCTTGGCTGGTTTGGATTTGTAGAGATTCTTATATTTGTGCTTATGCTTTTTGGAGCCTATCTTTATGCCCTAAGCGAGGGAGGACTCAAGTGGGAATAGAAAAGTCCACAATTGAAGTAATGCCTTCTGTTCGGCAGATTCCGGGTACTCCTGTGTTTATAACTTCTATTGATAAAATTTTTAATTGGGCAAGAGCAAGTTCTATATGGCCGATGACCTTTGGCCTTGCCTGTTGTGCTATTGAGATGATGGCAACTGGTGCGAGCCATTATGACCTTGACCGTTTTGGAATCATCTTTAGGGCCTCACCTAGACAGGCAGATTGTCTTATAGTTGCAGGGACTGTAACAAAAAAGATGGCTCCCATGATCAAAAGGGTTTATGAGCAGATGCCAGAGCCTAAGTATGTAATTGCTATGGGTAGTTGTGCCTGCTCTGGCGGGATTTTTAGAACCTATTCCACAGTTCAGGGAGTTGATGAGTTTTTGCCTGTTGATATTTATTTGCCTGGCTGTCCTCCAAGACCAGAAGCTCTTATTTATGCTCTCCTAAAATTGCAGGATAAGATAAAAGCCGAGTCTGGAAAATGGGGTTTTTGGAGAAAATAAAATGAGCGACTTATTTGGAGAACTTAGAGAAAAATTTAGGGCTCAAATTCTTCGTCTTGAGGCAGGAGATCCCCCTGTAATCACTCTAAAAAGAGAGGGCTTTTTAGAGGTAGTTAAATTTTTAAAGGAACAAGGATATAATCATCTTATTGATCTCTGCGGAGTTGACTATTTAAACTTTAAGCCCGAAAAAAAAGAAGAGAGATTTGAAGTTGTATATCATCTATATAGTATTGAGAGAAGAGAACTTATTCGTCTGAAGGTGCCTATTCCAGAGAGTGATTGTTGGCAGTATTCATTAACACCTTTTTGGAAAACTGCAAACTGGTTTGAAAGAGAGTGTTACGATATGTTTGGCATAAAGTTTAAGGGGCATCCTGATCTTAGGAGAATTCTCATGCCTGATGATTGGGTGGGCTATCCCTTGAGGAAGGATTATCCACTTGAATTAGACGAAGAAAGGGAGTGGAAAGTCTATAAAGAACTCAAGGAAAGGGCAAGGAGTAGCTGATGGGGCTTTCCTTAGTTGAGGTTAATTCTAAGCAGAGAGGAGCTTCAAGTTTTGATGAACCTTTTTATATCAATATGGGACCTCAGCATCCTTCTACTCATGGAGTGCTGAGGCTTTTTCTTGAGCTTGACGGTGAAACTATAATCAATTGTGATCCCAAGATAGGATATCTCCATAGAGGAGTAGAGAAACTTGCTGAAACATTGAATTATAATCAGACTATAGTTCTGAGTGATAGGCTTGACTACATTGCTTCCTGTGCGAATAACACTGCATTTTGTCTTGCTTTTGAAAAGCTTTTTGGGCTTCAGGTTCCAAGGAGAGCAAGGATACTTCGAACTATTGTAAATGAAATGGCTCGTATTTCAAGTCACCTTCTTTGGTTGGCAACTCATGCTTTAGATATTGGAGCTATGACAGTGTTTTTATACTGCTTTAGAGATCGCGAATGGTTACTGAATATCTTTGAAAAGATCTGCGGGGCTAGACTAACTCACAGCTATGTCCGTGTGGGAGGAGTCCGTCAAGATTTTACACTGGAAATTATTGAGGATTTATATAAGTTTACAGAAGTTTTCCCCGAGAGGGTTCTTGAATATGAGACCCTAATAGATGTGAACAGGATTTGGCTTGAGAGAACGAAAAACATTGCGGTTGTATCAGCTGAGGAGGCCATAAGTCTAGGTCTTACTGGGCCTGTTCTTCGTGGATCTGGTGTTCCCTATGATGTGAGGAAATTTAGACCTTATGACGCCTATGACGAGGTCGAGTTTGAGGTGCCTATTGGTAAAAATGGTGATGTCTATGACAGATACCGAGTAAGGATGGAAGAGCTTCGTCAGTCAAATAAGATAATTAGGCAGTGTTTGGAAAAACTTTCTGAGACAGAGGGAGAGCCTGTTCTCCCTGAGAATGCCCCTGATCTCCTGATTCCTGAGAGAGTTAGGGAGCCAGAGCCTAAGCCTCACCCCAAAAAAGGCTTTATTTTTACTGGAAAAGAGGTGCCAGTTGTGCCTCCGGGGGAGGCCTTTGCAAGCATTGAATCTCCTAAGGGAGAACTTGCGGTTTATGTGGTTAGCGATGGGACAAACAAACCTTGGCGTCTCAGAATAAGAACGCCATCTTTCGTCCATATATCTGCCTTGCCTGAGCTTGCTAAAGGACACATGATTGCAGATTTGATTGCTATAATAGGAACTTTAGATGTAGTGCTTGGTGATAGCGATAGATAATTGAGATATATTTATAGCGTTTTTACCTTTTGAGGGAGGGGGAATGGAATTTTCATCTCAAAGTCTTTACGCTATCATTATTACCGCAGTTAGTGCCCTAGTGCTTCTCCTTGTATCACTTTTTCATGTTGCCTATTTGACCTATGCTGAACGTAAGATTATTGCAAGGATACAACAGAGGCTTGGCCCGAATAGGGTTGGTCCGAGGGGTATTTTACAACCAATTGCAGATGTATTAAAGCTCATTCACAAAGAAGACATTATTCCATCAGGGGTTGACCGACCTGTATTTGCTATTGCTCCTCTTGTTTCTCTTGTCTGTGCAGGAACAGGACTTGCCTTGATACCTCTTTGGCAAAATTTTGTTCTGAGTAATTTTAATGTAGGCCTTTTGTTCATATTGGCTCTAAGTTCTCTAAGTGCCTATGGAGTGATTCTCTCTGGTTGGGCTTCTAACTCCCGTTATGCCCTTCTTGGTGGGCTTAGGGCAAGTGCACAGGTCATTAGTTATGAGATTGCTATGTCACTTTCTTTACTCTCAGTAGTTCTGATGGCAGGGTCTTTTAACCTTCAGGATATTGTCAAGGCCCAACTTGAAAGTCCCTATAAGGTCTACCTAATTCCACAAATCATTGCTTTTTTCATTTTCTGGGTGTCTGCCCTTGCTGAAACAAATCGTGTGCCCTTTGATCTACCAGAGGCTGAAACAGAACTTGTTGCTGGCTACTTTGTGGAATATAGCGGGATACGGTTTGCTCTCTTTTATCTTGCAGAGTATTTTGGGATGGTTGTAATGAGTGCCCTTGCGGTAACCTGTTTTCTTGGTGGTTATGCAGGCCCCTTTGAAATACCAGGAATACCCTTTTTCTGGTTTTTGATAAAACTATATTTTCTTTTATTCATATATATATGGATAAGAGCAACACTACCCCGCTATCGCTATGATCAATTAATGGGACTTGGGTGGAAGATTCTTATACCACTTGGACTTGTCAATCTCTTCATGACAGCCCTTCTTAAATTGCTCTTGTAAAGGGGAAACATATGAGCCTATTAAGGAAAATACTTTTAATTGAGATTTTGAAAGGTCTTAGCCTTACTCTTAAAAAACTCCTCTTTCATAAGCCAGTAACTATTCAATTTCCCGAAAAGGATTACGTAATTCCTGCCCCTGGCTTTAGAGGTAGACATGCTCTAGTAAGAGATCCTAACACAGGTGACACTCTATGTATAGCCTGTATGAGATGTGTAAAAGTATGTCCATCGAAATGTATCTACATCGAATACGAAGTTGATGTCAATGAAAGAAAAAGGAAAATAACTCGCTATGATATTGATGCATTGAGATGTGTTTATTGTGGTTACTGTGAAGAGGTTTGTCCAGTAAATGCAATAGTTCTTACAGAGTATTTCAGTTATATTGGATTTACAAGAGAGGAATTATATTTTGACAAAGAAGCTCTTTTGAAAAATTGGGATGAGTTTATCTCTACTCAAAAGAGACCATATATGAATCCTTTCTGGAAGCCAAGAGGATATCCTGAAAAGCTATTACCCATAAAGAAAAGAGAATTTAAGGGAGTTTAGAACTATGGATCTCAATCATTTAGTCTTTTATTATTTAGCATTAGGAATGACAATACCTGGGATTTTGGCAGTAATATCAAGAAATCCTGTGCATGCTGTTCTTTGGGTTCTTGTATTGATTCTTCATCAAGCTTTACTCCTTTATACACTTGGTTCTGAATTTTTAACAGCTATACAGATTATTGTCTATGCAGGAGCAGTTCTCGTGCTTTTTCTCTTCATTGTGTATATGATTAATCTACGTCTTGAGGAGAGATGGAAAGTATTTGTAAGAAGATCTGGTATTGGGCTTATTCTTATATTTATATTTGTTTTTCTCCTTTTTAAGACTATTTCCGTCTTCCTTGCATTAGTACCTGCCTTCAAGCCAAAACTACCTTATGACCTAGCTCAGGCATCAAACTTAGTATGGATTGCCCGTTATCTTTTTACTCATTATCTATTACAATTTGAACTTATTGGTGTTATCTTACTTATCGTCGTCCTCGGTGCGGTATTTATTTTGAAAAAATTGCAGGAGGTAAAAAATGATTCCTTTTGAATATTACGTCTATCTAAGTTTACTACTTTTTTGTATAGGACTAGTAGGGGTAATGTTGAGAAGAAATTTAATAATTCTTTTGGTATCTCTTGAAATTATGATGAATGCTTTAATTGTTTTGTTTTCAGCTATATCTCGTTATTCTAATGATACGACAGGATACGTGGTTGTCTTTTTTCTAATAGCCTTAGCTGCTGCTGAAGCTGGTGTTGGATTAAGTCTTGTTGTTTTGCTTTATCGATCACTTAAGAAGATTTATACCGAAGATATAAACTACTACAGAGGTTAGTTTTATGGGGGCATTTCAAGAGTTTGAAATAGTTCGAAGTTTTTCTCTTCCGGTCTTTCTTGTTCCCTTTTTGCCTTTTATAGCCTCAATAATTACACTAATATTTGGTAAGCGTTATTTTCCAGAAAGGCCATATATCTTACCAGTTTCTGCTCTTTTTCTAAGTTTTATTCTATCTCTCTATTTACTTTTTGAGGTTCTCTCTGGAAAGATTTACCAGTTTGATCTTTTCACATGGATTAGTGCAGGGAATTTGAAGGTAGGCCTTGGATTTCTTGTCGATCCCCTATCAGTAATGATGTTATGTATGGTAACTTCACTTTCTTTTCTTATTCATGTTTATTCTATTGGCTACATGAAGGGTGATCCTGGATACTATAGGTTTTTCGCATACATCTCTCTTTTTACCTTTTTTATGCTGATGCTTGTTCTTTCTAATAATTTAGTTCAGTTATACTTAGGATGGGAAGGTGTTGGGCTATGTTCCTATTTATTGATAGGTTTTTGGTATGAGAAAAAGAGAGCTAGTGATGCTGCAAAGAAAGCATTTATCATAAACAGAGTTGGTGATTTTGGCTTTGCTTTAGGTATATTCGCTGTCTTTTATTATCTTGGAACATTGTATTATGATGAGATTATTCCTAAATTATCAGTGCTTAAAGACGTTTACCTTGGTATAGGAAGTTATGAGGTACATGTGCCTTTCCTGATTGCATTTTTGTTGTTTTGCGGTGCAATGGGTAAAAGTGCTCAATTTCCGTTACACACCTGGCTTCCAGATGCGATGGAGGGTCCAACACCTGTCTCAGCACTCATACACGCAGCTACGATGGTTACAGCAGGAGTTTTTATGGTTGCTAGGTTACATGCCCTCTTTGAGATGAGTGAATATGCGATGGCTATGGTTGCTTTTGTAGGGGCCTTTACATCATTTATGGCAGCAACTATTGCCATTACTCAGTTTGATATAAAGCGAGTTATTGCCTATTCAACTTTATCACAACTTGGTTATATGTTTATGGCTTGTGGAGTAGGAGCCTTTGCGGTTGGGATGTTTCATCTCTTTACTCATGCTTATTTTAAGGCACTGCTATTTCTTTCAGCGGGAAGTATAATTCATGCGCTTCATCATGCAGTAGATCCTAATGATATTCGCATTATGGGTGGGCTAAGAAAGTACATGCCAATAACTTTTGTTACTTTTTTGATTGCAGGACTTGCTATTTCTGGAGTTCCTGGATTTGCTGGATTTTTTAGTAAAGATGAGATATTAGCTCATGCCTTTTTCTCAAAATATCCCTGGGGTAAATTTATATGGCTTATTGGGATAATTATTGCGGTAATGACTGCTTTTTATACTTTTAGAGTCTTTTTTAAGGCCTTTTTTGGAGAATTTAGAGGAAGAGAGGCTCTACACGGACATGAGCCACATGAGTCTCCAAAAGTTATGACTATACCACTAATAATTATCTCTATTGGTGCTATCTTTTCTGGATGGCTTGGGATTCCAGAAGTGCTTGGTGGAGGAGCTCACTTTCAGAAGTTTCTTGAGAAAGTGGTTGGCCACCCAGAACTTGTAGGAGTAGACCATACCGTTGAATACTTCCTTATGGCAATCTCTGTATTAGCAGGTATTTTAGGAATCGGCTTTGCATATTTAATTTATGTCAAAAAACCTGCTCTTGAGACATTAGGTCCGTCTAAATTTCCAAGAATTTATAGATTTTTATATAGAAAGTGGTATTTTGATGAACTTTATCACTATTTATTTGTAGTTCCAACGTTTTGGCTATCACGTACAGTCGTCAATCTAATTCTTGACACGTTTATAATAGATCACACAGTTAATGGGAGTGCTAGAACGACTGAGACATCTGCAAATTTACTACGGAAGGTGCACACAGGTCTTATAAATCACTACATCTGGTTTATTTTGTTCGGAATTATTATTTATTTAATTTATTATATCTACATCCGTTAGGAGGGAGTTGTGAGTAGTCTTCCTTTACTATCATTAATTTTATGGTTCCCTCTTGTTGGTATATTGTCAATTCTATTTACACCAAGGAATAGAGAAAATTTAATCAAAACTATTGCACTAGTTACTGCAATAGTGGATTTTCTCTTTTCATTATGTCTTCTTTTAAATTTTGATTTTCAAAATTCAGGATTTCAATTTGTTGAAAAGAGTGAATGGTTGTCAATAATCAATAGTAGTTATTATTTAGGTGTTGATGGTGTTAGTATATTATTTATACCGCTATCAACTCTTGTAACTGTATTATGTGTTTTGATTTCTTGGGATTCAATAACTGAAAAGGTAAAGGAATTTTATTTAGCTCTTCTTTTTACAAATATAGCTATGATAGGTGTTTTTGTTTCTCTTGATCTCTTGTTATTTTATATTTTTTGGGAAGCTTTATTAATTCCTATGTATTTGATTATTGGAATTTGGGGCGGGCCGAGACGAATTTATTCAACAATTAAGTTTTTCCTCTATACTTTCTTTGGATCTATATTTATGTTAGTTGCCATAATTTATATTTTTCTTCAGTATGGAACTTTTGAATATACAGCCCTTTTGGGAAAAAATTATCCTACACACATAGAGAGATTCCTTTTCTTAGCCTTTCTTATAGCTTTTGCAGTTAAGGTGCCTATGTGGCCTGTTCACACTTGGCTACCTGATGCTCATACAGAAGCACCTACAGCTGGTTCTGTTATACTTGCTGGAATCCTTATCAAACTAGGCGGATATGGCATGATAAGATTTTTACTTCCACTCTTTCCCAATGCTACACTCTATTTTGCCAATTTAATACTAATTCTCTCTGTGATTGCCATAATATACGCAGGTCTAGCATGTCTCTGGCAAAGTGACCTTAAGAGACTTATTGCCTACAGCTCTGTGAGTCACATGGGATTCATAACTCTTGGGATTTTTAGTCTGAACCCCATAGGCCTTAAGGGAGCTATTTTACAGATGATTAATCATGGCATAGTAACAGGTGCACTTTTTATGTGTGTAGGCGTAATTTATGATAGAACTCACAGCAGAGCAATTAGTCATTATGGCGGATTAGCCACTACTTTTCCTTTCTATGCTGGGCTTTTTATGATTTTTACCTTAGCAAGTATTGGGCTTCCTGGAACAAATGGTTTTGTGGGAGAATTTTTAATTCTCCAGGGTGTTTTTCTCAGAGACAAGCTTTTTTCTGCTCTTGGAGCAACAGGTGTAATAATTGGAGCTTGTTACATGCTTTGGCTGTATCAGAGAGTTTTTTTTGAAAAACCAAGTCCCAATGTATTTAATTTACCACCACTCAAATGGAATGAACTAATTGCCCTTTTACCTATGGTCATACTAGTTTTTCTTATCGGACTATACCCCAGTCTTCTTCTTGATTTCATGAAAGGAAGTGTTTTTATGATTTTAAACCATTTTATGAACATAGGGGGTAGTTAAGTGGTTGGCCTTAACTTGAATGTAGGTGCTTTTTTTCTCGAATTAATTTTACTTGTGACCGGACTTTTCTTTTTCTTAGTTGATCGCTTTATTTCACGGAAGAGCTATGCCTTTTGGATTTGCCTTTTACTCTGCATATTTTCAGGTTTCATTATTCTTTTCATTCCTTTTGGTGAATTTACTAAGGCATTTAGAAATGATTTTTACTCAGCAACACTCAAATTCCTTTTAATTTTTGGGTTCTTTTTTGTAGTGATTTTGGCGAAAGAATATTTGGTAACCTTTAGGGCCTTAGAGTATGGAGAGTTTTATGGACTTCTTATTTTCTCTCTTTTTGGAAGTTTTATTATGTTATCGTCTCAGGATTTTCTTACGCTTTTTCTTGGACTTGAGCTAACGAGTATTCCAATCTATTTTCTAATAGCCACCAATTTTCTCTATCAACGACGTAGCATTGAAGGTGCGATAAAGTATTTTATTGTTGGTGCATTGGGGAGCCTATTCTTTATACTTGCGTTAGGTATATTTTACTACCTGTCTGGCAGTCTTTACTTCGATATAATTTTAACGAAGGTAGCCCAAGGGGATAGGAGAGAGGAATTCCTTGCTGGTATAGTTTTCTTACTAGTTGGTTTTTCTATAAAGCTTTCTCTTGTGCCTTTTCACATGTGGGCTCCTGATGCCTATGAGGCGTCTCCCGTGCCAGTGACAGCTTATCTTGCTGGTTTTATCAAATTTGCAGTGTTGTCAGCGCTTATTAAGGTCTTAATTATAGCCTTTTCACCTATTAAAGATGATGTGGGGCAACTTCTTTTGTGGGTAGCTCTTCTTAGCATTTTGGTTGGATCTGTTCTTGCCATCATTCAAGAAAATCTTATTCGTCTTCTTGCCTACTCTTCGATTGCGCATATGGGATATGCTTTGCTTGGGCTTGTGAGTGGAGAATACGTAGGATATGGCTTCTCTATATTTTATGGCTTTGTTTACCTTTTTATGACACTAGGCCTTTTTTCAGTGATTATTTATCTCTACAGATATAATCGTAACATTCTTGAGATTTCCAACTTAGCAGGCCTTGCCAAAGAACTGCCCCTTTTTTCCTTTATGGCACTCATTTTTCTCTTTTCCCTTGCAGGAATACCTCCTACTGCAGGATTTATGGCAAAATTTTATGTCTTTGTAGTGCTTATCAAGGGAGGTTTTTTAATTTCTGCAGTGCTTGGGTTGTTGTTCTCGGTGATTGGTGCTTATCCTTATTTGAGGATTCTGAAAGTTATCTATATGGATAGGCCTAGTGTGTCCTTCAATAGAGGCGCCTTTTCATTTCTGACTTATTTAGCCCTTTATATTTCTGCCTTTTTAGTGATTCTACTTGGTATTTATCCTCAGCCTGCGATAGAGTTCATCCAGAGGACTCTCTATCTCTATTTGACCTTTCAATTTCTCCATTTTTAAAATTTAAACGAGCGAATTTATGAGAAATTTTATTCAAAATTCTAAAAAAAGTGAAGGAAATACCGTTAAATTCCCTTTTGTGCCATTAATTGGGATTGACTTTAATAAAAAACTCTTAAAATCACAGATGAAAAACATCAAATTTGGAAAGGAGGTGCAGGATGTCAGAGCTCTACTTTAAGAGGCCCATGCCTCATGGTGGTAAATTGGTTGAGAGGGTCATTACAGACAGGAGGATAGCAAAGAAGTTTTATGAGGCTTGTAAAAAAACAGGTGCGGTTTATGAAATAAAGCCTACGCTTCATTATAAACGTGGAGTTCCTGTGAGAAACGTCTATCGTGAGATAATGTCTGTATGTTATGGTTTCTTTAGCCCTGTTGAGGGATCTATGACTTCTGCAGAGCTTGAGAGCGTTCTTTCCAAGAGAAGATTACTTTCTGGTTGGGTTTTCCCTTATCCAATTCTCTTTGACATATCAAAGGAGGACTATCAGAAGCTTGGTGTCAGCGAGGGAGATAGGCTCTTGTTGACACTAAAAGGGAAGCCCTTTGCAATTCTTGACATTGAGGAGATTTATGAGATTGATCCAGAAGAGCTTGCAAATAGGACTTTTGGAACACCCGAGACAAATCCAGAGGTTGTCAGGGAGAAGTTTGATGATAAGCATCCTGGTTGGGTCATTTATAGGTCGCACAATCCTATAATCCTTGCTGGAAAATACACAATAATTAATGAGCCCGTTTTTAAGCCACCTTATGATAGATTTTGGCTACCTCCAAGGAAGTGTAGGGAGGAGTTTGAGCGTAGAGGTTGGAGGACAGTCATTGCTCATCAGACAAGGAATGTTCCTCACGTGGGTCATGAACACTTAATGAAAAATGCAGCTTATACTGGAGATGTTGAGCCTTGTCATGGTATCTTGGTGAACGCGATTATTGGAGTTAAGAGAAGGGGAGACTATCCTGACGAGGCAATTCTTGAGGCTCATGAGGCAGTAAACAAGTATGGTTACATTAAGCCTGAAAGACACATGGTAACCTTTACTCTTTGGGATATGAGATATGGTAATCCTCTTGAGAGTTTGCTTCATGGAATAATTCGTCAGAATATGGGTTGTACTCATCATATGTTTGGTCGTGACCATGCAGCTGTTGGTGAGTATTACGATTCCTTTGCAACGCAGATTCTCTGGCTTAAGGGTATACCAAGTTATGGTTTTGACAAACCAGTAAATGAGGTTGAGGGAGGTCTTCTTATTAGGCCACAGAACATGAGAGAGTTTTGGTATTGTCCTGTATGTAAAGAGATGGTCTACAGTGAGACCTGTGGTCACAGCAAGCAGAAGCAGAAACTTTCTGGAAGTCTCATAAGAGGGCTTGTTGCGGAAGGTGTTCAGCCACCAAACATAATTATGAGACCTGAGGTATTTAAGGTAGTTGTCAAGTGGTGGAAGAAATTTAACTATCCATTTGTTAATGAGCGTTATGTCCAGTGGAAGGAGCAGGAATTAGAAGTTGATATTCCAGATTTAGATTAAAACTTGACAACAAAGTGAGGAGGTGAAGCGATGGAATATATACTTGAAATTTTCCTTGATGATTACAGATTGAGCAAGATTAAGGGAACACCAGTTGAGGCAAATATCGAGGCTGTGTTTGGAGGAGAGCTCAAGGTTTTAAGATTAAAGGTTGGTGAGGATGTCAAAAACGAGATCCTTAAGGCTTTTGAAACAGCAAGAATAGATTCACGTGCTTGCATAACTGATACTCCTGTAGCTTTTAGAAGGGCGCTATTTGAGGAGATTGCAAATCAGAAAAGTCTGACTGAAGATGTAGCAAGGGCTGTGCTTGCTAGGATTAATGAGATAAAGGAGCTAGCTGCAAAAGAATCCGAATTTCTTCCACCGCCTGAGATTGAGGAATAGAGTTTGTTTTATGAGGAATGAAGGAAGGAATGAAAAGGTCTTGAAATGTTTGAAAGGAATTTTAAAATAATACCAGAAACTAAAAAAAACATAAGGAGGTGTGACTATGCCAACCTATGTAAATCCTGAGAAGTGTGATGGATGCAAGGGAGGAGACAGGACAGTATGTATGTACATCTGTCCCAATAATTTAATGATTCTCGACCCTGAGGCAATGAGGGCATACAACCAGGAGCCTGAACAGTGCTGGGAATGCTATAGCTGTGTAAAGAGCTGTCCTCAGGGAGCTATTTCTGTAAGACATTATGCTGACTTTGCTCCTCTGCATGGAACATGTCAGCCTATGAGAGGAACAACAGATATTATGTGGACCATCAAGTTTAGAAACGGTGTTGTTTTGAGATTTAAATTCCCCATTAGAACCACTCCTGAAGGATCTGCTGATCCCACACTTGGACTCAGTGATCCAGATCCTGCAAAGCTCAACACTAACCAGCTTTTTACACAGGCGGTTCAGGGTATTGAACCCAAGAAGCCTGAGGCAGTTTTGAATAAAGTTTTCCCTTGCATTGATAAGAAAATGACAATCTAAAAAATAAAAGGAGGTGAAGGCTATGCCTAAGATCCATTTTTACAACTTCGGACTACCTTGTGCTGAGCCTGAAATTGTCGAGAAGGAGACTGATATACTCATAGTAGGTGGTGGAATGGCAGCCTGTGGTGCTGCTGTTGAAGCGGTTCGTTGGGCAAAACCCCATGGTTTGAGGATTCTTCTCTGTGACAAGGCTGCTCTAGAGAGATCTGGTGCAGTTGCTATGGGACTCTCTGCGATCAACACCTACATTGGAGAAAACAAGCCCGATGATTATGTCAGAATGGTGAGATGCGACCTTATGGGAATTGTTCGTGAGGATCTCTCCTTTGATGTTGGTAGGCACGTTGATGACACTGTGCATGCTTTTGAGGAATGGGGTCTTCCCATTTGGAAGAAGGATCCCAATACTGGTAAGACTCTCGATGGTGCAGAGGCAAAGGCAAGGGGACTTCTTCTCAAGAATGGAGCCCAGCCTGTTCGTTCTGGCCGTTGGCAGATCATGATCAATGGTGAGTCCTACAAGGTTATTGTAGCCGAGGCAGCAAAGAACGCTCTTGCTTCATATGATAAGGCTGAGATAATTGAGAGATGCTTCATTGTCAGACCTCTTCTCGATGCAAATGAGAAGAACAGATGCGCAGGAGCTGTCGGATTTTCTGTAAGAGAGAACAAGATTTTCATTATCAAGGCCAATGCAACGCTTCTTGCAACTGGTGGTGCGGTTAACATCTTTCGTCCAAGATCCATAGATGAGGGTAAGGGGAGAACCTGGTATCCTGTTTGGAATCCTGGATCTGGATATGCTATGTGTGCAATGAGCGGTGCGAAGCTAGTTCTCATGGAGAACAGGTTTGTTCCTGCGAGATTTAAAGATGGATATGGACCTGTTGGAGCTTGGTTCTTGCTCTTCAAGGCAAGGGCAACCAATGCTTTTGATGAGGATTATGTTGCCAAGCACAAGGATGAACTCAAGAAGTTTGCACCTTACAGTGAAGCTTCTGTCGTGGGAACTTGTTTGAGAAACCACGCGATGTTGATTGAGATGAAAGAGGGAAGGGGACCTATTCTAATGCACACTGAGTGGGCGCTTCAGGAAGCTGAAAAGACAATGGACAAGAAAGAGTTTAAGCATCTTATTGCAGAGGCATGGGAAGACTTCCTTGACATGTGTGTTGGACAGGCTGGTCTCTGGGCATGTTTGAACATCGAGCCTGAAAAGAAACCCTCTGAAATTATGCCTACTGAGCCATACTTCCTTGGATCTCACGCTGGATGTGCTGGTGCTTGGTGTTGTGGGCCAGATGAGGACTGGGTACCTGAGGAATATAAGAAGCCTTGGAGAGAAATCGGTCTTTACAACAGAATGACAACAGTGAAGGGTCTATTCTGTGCAGGTGACACTGTTGGGGCAAGTGGACATAAGTTCTCCTCTGGATCTCACGTTGAGGGAAGAATTGCAGCTAAGGCTATGGTGAAATTCTGTCTAGATCACAAGGATTACAAGCCAGCAATTAAGGAGACTCCTGAGGAGCTCAAGAAAGAGGTTTATGGACCTTGGTATAGATTTGAGCAGTATAAGAATGCAACAACCGCTTTTGAGATTAACCCCAACTATCTTATTCCACGTCACATTCAGGCAAGGCTTATGAAGCTGATGGATGAGTATGTTGCTGGAACATCAACCTACTATATGACCAATAAGGTAATGCTCGAGAGAGGGCTTGAATTACTCAGAATGCTCAAAGAGGATATGGAGCTTGCTGCTGCCAGAGACCTTCACGAGCTCATGAGAGCCTGGGAGAACAGACACAGAGTATGGACAGCTGAAGCTCATCTTCTCCACATTCTCTTTAGAGAGGAGACACGTTATCCAGGTTACTACTACAGAGCAGATTATCCCAACATTGACGATGCTAATTGGAGATGTTTCACACTCTCCAGATGGAATCCTGAGACCAAACAGTGGGAGCTTGAAACTTATCCATACGTCCAGATCATTCCTGATCCACTTGGACCCTAATTGAGTAGCTAAAGAGGGGGCTTAGGCCCCCTCTTTTTTTATTTTTTCAGGATAAGGTCTGAATGTTAGTTAAGACCTTATCCTGAAAAAATAAAATATCCATCGGGAGGTAAATTATGGCAAATCAGAGTATATTAGTAGTGGGTGGAGGTATAAGTGGCATCACATCTGCTATTGAAGCAGCAGAGATGGAGGTTCCAGTATATCTAGTCGAGAGGGAACCTACACTTGGTGGCAGAGTTGGACAACTTCGTTATTATTTTCCAAAGTTATGTCCTCCTACTTGTGGACTTGAATTGAATTACAAAAGAATGAAAGCGAATCCCAATCTAACTATATACACAATGACTGATGTTTTAGAGATTAATGGAGGCCCTGGAAATTTCAAAGTAAAATTGAGGAAGAGACCTCGTTTTGTTAATGATAATTGCACTGCCTGTGGTGAGTGCGAGAAGGTCTGTGAGGGAGAGAGAGTTAGCGATTTCGATTTTGGTTTAGGGAAGACAAAGGCTATATATCTTCCTTCTCCAATGGCCTTTCCTGGGAAGTATGTTTTGGATAAAAATGCTCTCGCACCTGGAGATCTTGAGAGGATCATTAGTGCCTGTCCATACAATGCTATAGATCCAGACATGAAGGAGGAAGTTTTCGAACTTGAGGTAGGAGCGATAATCTGGGCGACGGGATGGAAGTTATATGATGCGACACGTCTTGACAATCTCGGATATGGCAAATATGCAAATGTTGTGACTAACATGCAGGTCGAGAGAATGGCATCTCCGTGGGGACCAACTGGCGGAAGAATATTGAGGCCGTCTGATGGAGAGGCACCAAAACGTGTAGCTTTTGTTCAGTGTGCAGGATCACGTGATGAAAATCATCTACCCTATTGTTCATACATCTGTTGTTTAGCTACACTTAAACATACTCTTTATCTTGCAGAGCAGTCGCCAGAGACTGAATGTCTTGTGTTCTATATCGATATAAGGACCCCTGGCAGATATGAAAAATTCTTAAAGAGAGCTCAAAATGAAGCGAATATCAACTTCATAAAAGGTAAGGTTGCCAAGATTGAAGAGGATCCTGCTACTAAAGATTTAATTGTAACTGCTGAGGATACTTTATCAGGAAAGAAAGTTAATGAGAGAGTAAATATGGTTGTTTTAGCTTTAGGAATGCAACCAAGCACATCTGATAATCCTATCCCAGGCCTTACCACTGATGAATATGGTTTTGTAGTTGAGAAGGAGGGAATAATTCCAGTTGGCTGTGCTAAGAAGCCTCTAGATGTTATGTGTTCAAATGAGTCTGCAACTGGTGCAGTTATAAAGGCGTTGCAAATTATTAAAAGCGCATAAAAAGGAGGTAAACGATGGAGAAGATTGGAGTTTTTATATGTAAGAGTTGTGATATCGAAAAGAGGTTGAATATTGAAGAGCTTGAGGCAGTTGCAAGAGAGCAGGGAGCTCAATCTGTTTACAGCAAAGAATTTTTATGTTCGAAAGAGGGAAGAGATTTCATCAACACAAAAATACAGGAAGATGGACTTGATGCGGTATCAATCTGTGCTTGTTCAATGAGAGTTAATTATGATGTATTCAACTTTGGTAAGGTAGCAGTCGATCGTGTTAGTCTAAGAGAGGGAGTAGTTTGGAGCAGATTTCCTGTAGGACAGAATGGTAATGGTGTTGACGATTCTATTGAAGTAGCTAGTGGGGTCACTTTTCGAGATGAGCTCATGGCTCTTGCCAAGGATTACGTGAGAATGAGTGTAGCTAAGCTCAGGGTTTACAAGACGCCAGAGCCATTCAAGCCAGAGGAAGAGATATCCAATACTATCTTGGTAATCGGTGGTGGAGTTGCAGGATTGACTGCAGCTCTTGAGTGTGCTAAGGCAGGGTATGATGTTATTGTGGTAGAAAAGGAAAATGAGCTTGGTGGTTTTGCCAGAAGAATGAAGGCCCATTGTGAGACTAAACCACCATATAAAAATCTCGTCACTCCAATTGTGAACGATCTCATTAAGGAAGTTGAAGGGAATGAGAGGATCAAGGTTTACAAGGGAGCTGTGGTCACAAAGACATCTGGAGGCCCAGGGCTTTACAGGGTTACAATAAAACAGGGCAACAAAGAGGAAGAGGTAAAGATTGGAGCTATTGTTCTTGCGGTTGGGTTCAAGCCCTATGATGCGAGTCAGTTATCTCACCTTGGATTTGGTGTAGTACCTAACGTGATTACCAATGTAGATTTTGAGAAAATGGCTGTTGAGGGGAGATTTGTTAGACCATCTGATGGGGCACCTGTAAATAGTGTGCTCTTTGTGCAGTGTGCAGGTCAGAGGGATGAAAATCATCTTCCCTATTGTTCGAGCTATTGTTGTCTTGCAAGTTTGAAACAGGCAAAATACTTAAGAGAAGCCAATCCTGACGCAAAGGCTTATATTGTTTATGAGTATATGAGAACGATGGGGATCTACGAAAACTTCTACAAGACTCTTCAGGATGATCCTGGGGTTTTTCTTACAAAGGGAGATATTGTATCCATAAGTGAGGGTTCTAATGGTAAGGTAAAGGTAGTTGTGGATAATACGCTTCTTGGTGAGAAAGTTGAGCTTGAAGTAGATCTTGTAGTGCTTGCTGTTGGTATGGTTCCAGTGACTGCAGAGGAGGCAGTGCTTAATCTAGAATATAGACAAGGTCCTGCATTACCAGAGCTCGAGCTCTTTTATGGTTATGCAGATTCCAATTACATCTGCTTCCCCTATGAGACCAGAAGAACCGGAATATATGCTGCTGGTGCAGTGCATCAGCCAATGACTATAGACCAGGCTATTGAGGATGCTCGTGGGGCTGCGCTAAAGGCAATTCAGTGTCTCAAGGCAATAGAGGTGGGGCATGCGGTTCATCCAAGAACATGGGATTATGCCTATCCAGAGTGGGATCTCAAGATGTGCACCCAGTGTAAGAGATGTACGGAGGAATGTCCTTTTGGAGCCTTGAACGAGGATGAGAAAGCATTCCCAATACCATTCATAACACGTTGTAGAAGATGTGGAACCTGTTTTGGATCATGTCCACAGAGAATTATCAATTTCAAGGACTATTCAATTGATATGGTTGGGAGTATGATAAAGGCTACTGAAATGCCTGAACAAGGCTATGAGCAATATAGATTTATGGCCTTTGTATGCGAGAATGATGCTCTACCAGCTCTCGATATGATTGCCTATAAGAGAATGAGCATTCCTGTAGGCTTTAGAATTATTCCTGTAAGATGCCTTGGAGCAGTTAATGTGTCATTTGTTAAAGATGCTATGAGTAAGGGATATGACGGGATTTTACTCCTTGGGTGCAAATATGGTGAAAATTATCAGTGTCATTTCATCAAAGGTAGCGAGCTTGCCAATAGAAGGATGGAGAATGTTCAAGAAACACTTCAGCAGCTTGCATTGGAGATGGAGAGAGTTACAATAGATACTGTAGCGATTGACGAACTAGAGAAAATAGTTAATAAGATGAATGAATTTGCAGAGACTATCAAAACATATGGTGAAAATCCATTTAAGGGATGGTAAGGAGGAGAGGATATGGGAGAACAAGTCTTAAAGGTGGATGCAGATCTCAGTGCAGTCAAAGAGATACAGTCAGTAGGGGGAGAAACTGTAAAAAGGTGTTATCAATGTGCAACTTGTTCAAGTGTCTGTCCTCTCTCCCCTGATGAAGCGCCATTTCCAAGGAAGCAGATGATCCTAGCTCAATGGGGATTTAGAGAAAAATTACTTTCAGACCCCAGCATATGGCTTTGTCATCAATGTGGTGACTGCACGAGATATTGTCCTAGAAACGCGAGGCCAGGAGACGTTTTTGCATCCCTCAGACTTATGGTTACAAAAGAGCTGGTTCCTTTCAAGTTTTTAAACACCTTCTACAATCAACCATGGGGACTGCCTATACTTGTGTTGATTTCCTTTATAATTTTATTTATTTTTACTGCCTTAACATTTAAAGGAGTGCCTAATTTCTTTGACGCTAAGTCATTTCCCTATAGCGATATCTACTATAAAATTGGGTTCTTGAAGCTCCCTGCAAGGGTTGTAATGATTGATATTGTATTTCTCTCACTCGCAGGTTTTGTGATTGTTGTCATGGCAAATGCAGTAAGTAAGATGTGGAAGACCTATCTTGATTACTATAATATCCCACAGGCTTACAGATATAGCTATGGGAAAATAATTTCATCCTATCTTATTCCCGCACTTAAGGAGATCATAAACCACTCAAGATTTGAGAAATGTGGATCAAATTCTTGGAGAGCCAACCCTCATAAGATGCTAGTCTTTGGATTTATTATTCTCTTCATCACCACAGGTACTGTCTTTATTCTTGCTGATATAGTTGGTATGCATACCCCATGGAATCCTCTAACTCATCCTGTCAAATGGTTAGGCTATATCGGAGGTATTCTTCTATTATATGGAATTATAGGCTTAATTTCCGGCAGAAATAAAGCTGAACTTCAAAACTCTTTAAAGACATCATATCCTGATAGGTTCCTACTTTGGCTAATTCTTTTTGTAGGTATTACAGGATTTGCTATTGTTATTTTTAGATCAATCCCATTTTTATTTAATTTAACAGGCGTCATCTATATGATCCACTTAATCACTGTTTTTTTACTATTTTTAGCAATCCCCTATTCAAAATTTTCACACCTCGTCTTCAGAACTACTGCTGTGGTGTTTGATCTTTACTACAAGGACATTCAAAGAAAACTTAAATCAAGTGATCTTTCTTAAGCAAGAGATTAGGAAGTATTTTTTTTTTGATGAGTAATAAGAGGGGGGTATTCTCCCCCCCCTTATTTATTTAGTCAGATTCTATTGTAACTTTGCCGTCTTTCGTAATTTGAATTCTAGCTTCTAGATATCTAGAGTTTATTCCATATTTTTTAAGAATGTCATGAGCCATACCTGCTCTTATACCGGTTTCGCAATATATGATGATATCTCTATCCTTTGGTATCTCTGCAATACGATGTTCAAGTTCATCGAGAGGAATATTTTTAGCCCCTTTAACTATACCCTCTTTGGTTTCGTCGGGATTTCTGACATCTATTATTAGCACATTAGCTGGTGGATCGTTGATAATTCTAATGAAGTCTTCGGGAAGGATTGTGCCAGGTCTTGCTTTGGGGACATAGGTAATTTTTGTCGATATTTCGCCTTTAGCGACAGGAAGTCCCTGGTTTTTCCATTCTTCAAATTCGATGGGTAGAATTCTAACGTTTCTATAACCCCAGGAGATAATTTTCTTTGCTGCTTCTTCTTTGTTTGGACCGTAGAGAATAATTGGTGCTCGTCTTTGTCTAGGGAATTGTTCTTTGGCTTTGTCTAATTCTGAAAAAGGAATGTTTACAGCAGTAGGGATATATCCTTCTTTTGCCTTTTCTCTGGGCCTAAGATCAATGAGGACATATGAAAATTGTTCATCAATTGCCCTTTTAAGCCATTGAGGAGTTGTAATGCTGTATTCTGTTTGACTCCAGTCAGGGAAGCCACCGAAGTAAACTTTGACGTTTCTGTAGCCTAGGGCTTTTGTCCTAAGGTAATTTGTGGGGCTAAGACACCCGCCCACGCAGTAATAAATAATTGGAGTGTTCTTATCATGTGGCAGGTTGTTCTTTAGTTGATCGAAAGCAGGGGCAGGAAGAGGTTTGGCACCGGGTATGTGAGCTTCTTGATAGGCTGGAAGTGGTCTGGAATCAAAAATGACAACATCTTTTCTTTCTTGAATGATCTTTTTTAGGTCCTCTTTTGTGACTCTGTCTTCAGGTTTTATTAATTTAAGAACATCAAAACGAGTAATTTGTAGAGCATGTTTTGTTCCATTTCTCATTTCGTAGAATACCATGAATCCACGACCTCTAAAATTTCTGAGATCTTCCAGGTCCTTCATATTTTTGACTTTCGTTGTTTCATCAAACCTGATCGCTTCTTTATGAGTTCCCACATCTATTGTGATTATTTGGGCTTTAAATGATACAGAATCAAGGGGTCCTCTAATTACGTTTGGAGTTGGGCTATGACAATTTTGACAGAGGGGATGCATTGGGCCACCTTTGGTCTCAGTATGAACAGGAGATGAATTGAAAAAGGCAGAACCCATAATAAAAATCACAGGCAATGAGATTAGATAACTGACCTTCCTTTTAGCCATAGACACACCTCCTTGCAAAATTTCAGTAAATATTTTAATTAAATTAATCTTAAAAGCAATGTGAGAAAAGTAAAAATTTGAGCCTTTATTGACAAAGAGACCAAAAGCTTTATAATACTTGTTAAGGAGAGTTAAAGTTTTTTAAGTTTCTTCCGTTTATTATATAAAAAAAAGAGGTTTAGCCATGAAAGTAGGTGAGATTTTAAATGGGATATTAACCCTGAGGAACAAGGCTGAGGCAGTAAGAGAGAGGATTAATAGGAGTGAGAATGAGAGGAATGTTGAGATATCTCCTGGAGATTCTACAAGAGATTCAGTTAGCCTTAGGATTCGGGAAATCCTGAAAGAGGCCCAATTAGGAGTTGAAAACTATCCTGATGTCAGAGAAGACAAAATAAAGGAGCTTCAGGCGAGAATACAAGAAGGAACTTATCAAGTTTCAAACAAGGATCTGGCAAGAGCTATGCTTAGAGCTTTTCTTGCTGACATTCCCTAATCTTCTCAATTATCTTTGTCGTGGAAATATTAAAACTAAAAGGAATTCTTACCACTTTTCCTCCATAACTTCTAACAAAAGCTCCACCCGCGATCTCTTCTTCTTTCCAATCTTCGCCCTTAACTAAGACATCTGGCTTGAGGGTTTTAATTAGTTCTTCGGGGGTGTCTTCTTCAAAGACAACTATGTAGTCTACAGATGCCAATCCTGAGAGGGCTGATATTCGAAAGGATAAATTATTGACTGGCCTTGTTGGCCCCTTGATGCGTCTTATTGATTCGTCGCTGTTGAGTCCCACAACGAGAAAGTCACCAAGTTTTCTTGCCTTCGTAAGATAATCAATATGGCCAGCATGAAGAATATCAAAACAGCCATTTGTGAAAACCATCTTCTGTCCTTTCTTTCTTCTCAAAAGACTTACTTCCAGGAGCTCACTGAGGGTTTTCAATTTGGGAAATTCGAGTAAGGGAGTTCTAAGAGGATAGGGAAAATAAGGTATTTCAAAGGATAATTCAGTTATCGCTATTTCTTCATCATGACCAAGCTTTAGTATTTCCTCTCCAGATGGTGAGTAAATAGAGGATCTACCTCCAAGATTAAGATTGTCAATTTTTCCAACTCCATTTACACCTATTGTGTATATCTGATTCTCTATTGCACGAGCTTTTAAAAGCACCTCAAAATGATTGATACGAATCTCAGGCCACTGCGAAGCTACTACTACACCAACTATGCCATTATTCCAGAAACTCCTTATAATTTCTGGACTTCTAAGCTCGAAACATAGAACAACACCGAGATGAGTTTGATGAGAAAGCTTAATGAAATCTCTGTGGAAACCCATATGATAACCAAATTTGTCATCAAGCCCTGGAAAGAGCAAATACTTTTCTGCGATAATCTGAGTGGTTTCTTTAGTTACAAGTAAGTAAGAGTTCGTTTTAAGAGAGTAAGGATTAGGTGATCCAAGTAATAAAATCCCTGATCGTAGAGAAGATTGAATTTCTTGAATTGCAGTGAAGATTTGTTCTTGCTTTAGGTGTTCAGTATTCTGATAGCCGGTAAGCGCTAGTTCTGGAAAAATATAAAGGTCAGCCAAATAACTTCTTACTATTTCCTTAATTTTATCTACATTTTTGACGATATTTGTAGAAATTTCAACTTGACCAATTAGGAGTTTATAAGGCCTTTTGTCTGTCATGGATACTATCCCCCTATTCGAAGAGATCTACAGGGCATTTGATAGGAACAGAAAGCACAGTTATCATCAATAAAATAAAAGGATTCAGAAAAGATCATATGTTTTATTATCCATAAGAGAAATTTTTTTAACCTTAAAATTAGAATCTCTCCTTGCTTATATGGTGATAATGACCTTCCAGAATAAGGTATTATAAGAGATTCAGGTTTTTCAAAATTAGTTGGAGTAATATATCCAGCATTTGGAACTTTTAAATGCTTAGAGTTTTTTAAAAAAGATTCATCATGCCAGAGAAGAAAGAAGTAAAAAAGAGGCTGGAAATTTTTTAGATTACTCGCTGTAAGCTTTCTTGCATAGTATAGTGTTTCTTTTGTATATTCTTCAGTTAATTTTAATACATCACTAGTCAAATTAGAGATTATTTTAGTAGAAACATTTTTATTAGGATTTGTCTTTAAATCAAAGGCAATAACTTGGATTTGCGAATTTCTAAATTTGCGTTCAACTAAAAGGTCAACACGTCCCTCAAGTTTTATGAAAGATAGATTTAGGTCTGAGAGAAAAGAATCTTTAATAGGTAAAATATATGTGAGAACTTTTTCAGTTTCTAAAACTTTATTTTCTACGAGAAAGCTATCTTTTTCACATTTTACGAGATAGGCTAAGTATTTCTCAACAGATGTTAAGGCAATTTTCTTAACAATATAGGCATTTAGGGGATCAAAAAATCTGTCAGGTTTCAGTTCTTCCCATATTTTTTCGAAGAGATCTCTCCACCATCCCTCAATGGCTATTCTTTGGAAACTTCCTTCATCTGAATTTTTTGCTATATTTAAAAATTCCTCAAAAAACCTATGAAAAAAATTCCCTATCTCTTTATCTTCTTCATATTTTTCATTCTTTTCTTCAAGACGTAAAATATACTTAAAATAAAAACGTACAGGACAATAAAGATATGTTTCTATTAAATATCTACTGATACTTGAATCTTTCAGCATATTAAATATTAAGTTTTTATCATCTTCTGTTTTAGGGATAAACTCCCGCATTACGGGAGAGAATATCTTCCATGAGATTGGCTTAGGTTCGAGATTTCTTTTTTCTTTTTTAGATTTCCACACCAATTTTTGAAGAAATCTAGAGGGTTCTTCTGCTAGTTGCCCCTTTTCAGCCTTAACAAAAAGAAGGGTGATCTTGTTTCCAGAGTGGATGAGATTTTTGAAATAGTAGTCCCAAATTTCATTTCTGTAAATAGGGAGCTTGAGGAGAACTCTGATTTCATCCGTCAGCAAGGGATTTGTTGGAGGTCTTGGTGGAAGGGTGCCTTCATTTACGTCAAAGACGATAATATTTTTAAAACTCAATAATCTTGCTTCGAGAAATCCCAGAATTTGAAGTCCTGCGAGGGGATCTCCATAAAGGGGAAGTTCAAGTTCTGCAAGGAGAATTTCAAGTATTTTTAAAAGTATATTTCTACTTAAGGGACTTATATCCTCCCATATAGAGGTGTTCGCAAATATAGGCTCAATTTTCTCAAGGATTTGTTCTACATATAAACCATTTAAGATTGAAATAAGATCTTCTCCTCCAGTTAGGGGCTTTAAAAACTCAAGAAATTTGCGAAGGGCTTTAGTAAGTGTGAAAGGTGATTCTACTTCTTCCCAAATAGAAAAGAGAGGTTCATCCAATTTATCTAATAGAGGCCTTAGAGATGGATCCAGATACTCCTTGAGCTCCTCTATTGAAATTCTTGTTCTTTCTGGATTTTTGATTTCGTTTTCCAGGACTTCTCGAATTCTTGAGAGATTACCATATTGATCAGGGAAGAGAAGCCTTAACAGAGGATTTGAGATGACTTTAGATATCGAGGAGAGGGGATACCTATTTTCTTCTCTTTCTCTTTGGATGCATAGAATTTGTTGTAATAATTGGTTTATTGGTAAAAACTTGGCCTTGTAGGGAAGAGTTATGTTGACTTCAAGAGGAAAGTCTTGAATTTTGGGAAGGACTGCCTGGATCATAGTTGGGTCTGGTAGAATAACTGCAAATTCATCAGGTCTCTGGGGTTGAGTTTCAGATAAACAGTCTCGAAGATAAACTGTTTCTGATTCTGGATCAGGAAAGGCGAATACTTCTATAGAGGATTCATCGTTTAGTTTTTCAAGATATTTTACATCTAAGGGGATAAGCTCACAACCAAGATCTTTTACGGTTTTTTCTATTAGTCTGTGAGGTGGATAGTCGTCTTCAAAGAAAAAAAGAGGTTCAATAGTTTCAGCTTTAAGTTTTAATCTTGAGATAATAAGTTTGATAACTTCTGATTCTGCTTTGCGAAGAGCCACAAATCCTGCAAAGATTAGACCCTTTATTGAAGAGATGAAGGAGTCAAGATGAGCGTGATCTTCTAAGATTCTTGTTGGGAGATCTGAGGGAAACAGAATTTTCTTGTGGGTGCGGAGCTTTGTAAATAGGGCATAGGCCTCATCTATTTTTTCAAAAAAAGACTTTGCCTGGATAGGGAGATGTTCAGGTGGGTAATAAAGATTTTTTGGTCTAATTCCTTCCTTTTCAAGCTCTTCAAATACTTCTACAAACTTAGCACTCCAAAAGAGGAGTTTTTCGGGCTCGCTCCAAGAGATGCCAAGCTGATTCATAATCGGAAGAAAAATGATGAACTTTGCCTCATCGGGAAGAAGTCTATAAGGAACTTTAGAGGAATACACGTAGACCTCAAGGAGAAATTCTTCCCAGGAGAGTACTTTTGGTATGATAAAAGACTGTCTGTTAAGTTTTTCTCTGAGATAAAATTTGAAAAAAAGAGATGCCCTTTTTGTTGGAAAAACAATGTAGTATCTCGATGCAGAAACCTTATTAAGGGGAATATTTTCTATACAGTAATTAACTAAGGTTTTTAAAAAGTGTGAGCTGGGAGATATGAGATATCCTTTGAGTTCCATGGTTCCCTATGGCTGGTTCCAATTTTTTGAGGAGTTTTAAGGTAAAAGGTGTGAAGGTAACGAGATAGGCTAAGAGTCCATGTTGGGGAAAAAGGTTTCTTAGAAGTTCGATATATCTTTTTAGCTGATCTTCGGAAAAATCTTCTTCTCTTAGCTTAAATTCCAGTAAGATAAGGAGATTATCTTTTACTATTATAAAGTCTGGTCGGTAAGATCTATTGTCGTCACCAGCGAAGATTTCTATTTCACTATAAATTTGTTTAGCATCTCTGACAAGGTCGAGAAGCTCTTTCAAGTGAGGATCATTTAGAATATTTTCAATGATAGTTTCTGCTGAGTAGGCAATGGTGGTTAAATTATCGGGACTTGAACGCGAATATAAGAGGGCTCGAGTAACTATGTTATCTGGATTGAGCTCATTGAGAAGTTGGTGATTGAATAAGATATAGCTGAGGGAAAAGTGTAAAATTTCACCAAGTCTTTGGTGATTCTCTTTTTCAGAAGAGATTGTATATTTAGGCCTGATAAGGTTGGGTTTAAGAGCCACCTATATAAAATATCATGACAAAAAGAACTTGTCAAAGGATCAAATGGCTATATTATATGTCTAAACTTTAAAGACTATATATATTAATGAGGGGATAGGATCTATGGACATTGAGCTCAACTTGAAGGAGGAGAGAGAAACGATTCCAAATCTAGACAAACTTCCTTTTGGTAGAGTTTTTACCTCCCACATGTTTTTGATGAATTATAGTGAAGATAAGGGTTGGCATTCACCTCGGATTGTTCCTTTTTCCAAAATTGAGCTTCATCCTGCAGCTATTGTACTTCACTATTCGCAGACAATATTTGAAGGACTCAAAGCCTACTATGGAACAGATGGAAAGATTCGTCTTTTTAGGCCTTGGGATAATGTGGCAAGATTAAATACATCTGCTGAGAGGCTTTGTATTCCTCCTGTAGATCCTGATCTTGCTCTAAAGGCGATCAAAACCCTCGTTTGGGTTGATAGAGAGTGGATACCGAGAAAGAGAGGGTCTTCACTATATATTCGACCCTTTATTTTTGGAACTGAGGGTGCTCTTGGAGTTAAACCAAGTAGTGAGTATCTATTTGTGATAATTCTCTGTCCAGTTTCTGCCTATTATGATGAGGGCTTTGATCCTATTCGTATATATGTGACCGATACCTATGTTAGAGCTTTTCCAGGTGGTACTGGTGATGTAAAGGCAGGTGGAAACTACGCAGCAAGTCTAAAGGCTCAGGAGGAAGCAAAAAAATTAGGATATACTCAGATTCTTTGGTTAGATGGAATTGAGAGAAAATATGTGGAAGAAGTTGGGACAATGAACATTTTTTTCTATTTTGAAGGAGAACTTGCAACCCCTGAGTTAACTGGAACCATACTCCCAGGAATAACACGTGACAGTGTTATTAAACTTGCCAGACATCTTGGTATTCCAACTGTGGAGCGTCGAATCTCAATAGAAGAGGTTCTTGAGGGAGCAAGAACAGGACGTCTCAAAGAATGTTTTGGGACTGGTACCGCAGCAGTTATCTCACCTGTCGGAAGAATTTACTACAAAGGAGTTGAGTATATTATAAACGAAGAAAAAACAGGGCCACTTGCCAGGAGACTTTTTGACTACCTGACGGGACTACAATATGGAGAAATAGAGGACCCATTCGGTTGGACAATCACACTTGAAGCCCCTTTTTAAGATATTAAACTTTGGAAGAGTTAGCAAAAGTCAATAATTTTATTTGCCTTGGCAAGCTCCCTTTGAACAGCAACTGCCTTGTCAAGCTCAAGATCAGCAGCTTCTTCTAATCCCTTGTCTCTCAAAACTTGACTTCTTGCCATGTAGCCAGCTGCATACATAGGATTGAGATCAATTGCTTTGGTAAAGAGCTCTAGGGCTTTGTCAAGGTCTTTTCTCCGATAATACACCTGCCCCAGTCTATAATATAGCCTATACTTGTCTGGCTGAAGAGCAATGGCTCTATTTAAATCCTCCTCTGCAAGATCTAACTCACCTTTGTAAAGATATACTGCTGCTCTTCCTTCAAGGGCATTTATGTGATTTGGATCAAGTTCCAATATTTTGGTAAAGATCCTTAAGGCCTCATCTAACTCTTTTTTGGCAAGCTTGAGAGCTCCTTCCGCAAAGAGGTCATCTATCTGTTCCATTCTGAACACCTCCTTTGTAAATTTTAGAAATCACCTCCTTATAGATCTAAAGTTACTTCAGGCTCTTATAAATTCAAGTTAGATTAATTACAGATTTTGGGTTCTTATTGACCTTTTGAGTTTTTTGGGTTAAAAAAAACATTTAATGAAGGCCCTTATACTCTCTGCTTCCTTTGGTGGTGGCCATAAGAGTGTTGCCTCAACTCTCAAGAGGATTTTTGAATTTCACTATTTCATGGAAGCAGAAATTGTAGATCTATATGAACTCTTCAACAGGAAAATCAAAGAGTTTTTTACATCTGCCTATGTGTGGATGATGAGACATTGTCCTCGTTTATATGGGCTTTTCTACGAGGTTACTGCCCGTGGAAATGGCTACAATATTTTTAATTATCTTTTAAATCTCCCAGGCAAGAGAGACTTAATGAGACTTCTTGAGAAGGATTCTTATTCCTGTATCGTTGTAACCTATCCTACCTATGGCAATGTGATCAGCAGGTTAAGAGATGAAGGTTTTCCTGTTCCACCGACCTTTGTGGTTATTACGGATTTTATGGCACATAGTCAATGGTTTCATCGGGATGTAGCTTGTTACTTTGTTCCCTCTGAAGAAATGAGATGGTATCTTTACAGAAGGGGATTAACGAGGACAAGGATCAAGGTGACAGGAATACCTATTCAGCCTGAATTTGATCTCTTTAGAGCAGAGGATCGCTCAGAAATAGTGGTAAGTGCTGGGGTATTCGGCATGACTCCATCTACAATGGAAATTTGTGAAGTATTGAAGAGTTTTGAAGGAAGAGGTATAAATATTCATCTCCAAAGAACTTACTTGAACTGATACTTACAGAGAAAAGTGTAAGAAAAAAGACTTCTCGAAAATATACAGAGAATTAAGAAACCACAGGCGGGTTTTGAGGTTGGAAAAATTATCAGAGAGTATCTGAGGTGAGAAAATGCTAAGCATATATAATGAAAGAATTGAAAAAATAAAGAAATTACTTGAAGAAAGGGGACTTTCTGGATTTTTATTCGCATCAGCAGTTAGTGTTTTTTATCTAACTGGCTTTAGGTCGACTCATGCTTATCTTTTAGTTACTCCTACAGAAAATTATCTAATTACGGATGCAAGGTATTATGATAAAGCTAAAAGAATTTTGCCAGAAAATATAAAGTTGAACTTAATAACAGGTGGAGATACTATTTCCTATTTGAAGAAGTTTTTTAAGACCTTAGGATTGAAGCAAATTGGCTTTGAAAGTGAACGCTTAAGCTATGAATTTTTAAGATTACTTAGAGGGAAGACTTATCGTTTAGTTCCCTTTACTTATCCATTAAGGACACTGAGAAAAAAGAAGGATGAATCAGAGATAGAGAAAATCAAAAGGGCAGTAGCTATAGTTGATCAAATCTATAGAGAGATTCTAAATCATATTGATGAGAGTAAGAGTGAACTTGAGATTAGGGGAAAGGTAGTGGAGCTTGCTTTTAAGTATGGAGCTGAGGGAGAGGCTTTTCCTACAATAGTTGCCTCTGGGTCCCATACTGCCATTCCCCATTGGGAAACATCTTTAGCAAAATTGAGTAAAGGTCCCCTCTTAATTGATATGGGAGTGTTATATGAAGGATATTGCAGTGATTTTACAAGAACACTTTATTTCGGTAAAGCTGATAAAGAGTTTAGACAGATCTACGAACTAGTAAAAGAGGCCTGGTACCGTGGCTTTGAGTCCGCAAAACCTGGGAAACCGGTCTACGAAATTGATAGAGTTATAAGAGAATTTTTTGACAAAAAAGGAGTACTTCAATATTTCACTCATGCAACGGGTCATGGAATTGGTCTTGAGATACATGAATATCCTCGGATTTATTATCATAAAAATAAAAAATATCTCAAGGAACAACCTATACTTGAAGAAGGTATGGTTTTCACAATTGAGCCAGGATTATATTTTTCTGAAAAGTTTGGAGTTAGACTTGAAAATGTAGTCTTTATGAGAAAAGATGGACCTGAAGTTTATTCAGAAATTTCATTAGATCTTATTGAACTTTGAGATCTATTTGTAAGTCTATTTAATTCTTTGCTAAGTTTTCGGTGATGTTCTTTTAATCTTTGATAGATAGTTTCTATACTTCTTAATTCTTTTCCGAGTTTCTCTATGTCTTTTTCAAGAAGTGATAGGCTTCGTTCAAATTCATCAATACTCTGGGAGAATTCTTCAAAATTATAGGATTTAGCATATCTTTTCCAAAAATAGTGGATAAAAAGTAATATTGGTAGGAGAAAAGAGTAAGGCACAAGTAGTAGCTTTTCTCTTTCAAGGTCTTCAAAAATTCTTCTTTGCAAATATGGAAAAAGCCCATCGGGACAGGCCATTATTCCAAAACCTATTGACCTTTCATCCCTTAAATAGCTCACAAGTTCCTTTGCCCGTTCCCTAACCCTCCTTAGGAGCTCTCGCTCCTCGTTGGAACTAAGTTCTTCCTTCATAAGAAGGTCAGAACCTACAAACTTGGAATCTATCGGAAGGTATTTGTCCTCATCAATAACAAGGGCAAACTCAATGATTCCGTCTCCAAGTGGAAGATCTCTCCGTAAAAGATGAGATGGAAGAAGAGAGAGTAGTTCTTCAAGTCCCCTTTCTCCAGCCTTTCCAGACTTTCTACTTATGAAAATCTGACTCAAACGCCGAAGATCTTCTCCAAGCTCCTTCAGTAGATGCTCAGTTAGATGTAGTTTTTGTAGATCTTTTTGTAGATCTCTTCTAATCTCTGCAATATCTTCAAGTTTTTCCTTAATACCTGAGAAGTACTCTATTAGTTTTTTTTCTATATGGTTTTTAAGGAGAGTATACAATAATACTATTCCTATCAGGACTAAAATAAATACAAGGGCTGTGAATAGTAGAAGAGAAGAGCTTACGGTTAACATAGGGAAATTGGACTAACGGAGATGGAAACAGTCTCCAGAAAATATTCTTTTTATAACGTTATTTTTTGTGCGCACAAGGAGAGCTCCATCTCTGTCGATGTCATAGGCTATTCCTTCAATTGTTTCTTCTAAAGTATTGATTCTAACCATCTTTCCTAAGGTATCGCTATGTTTTTTCCATTCTTCAATTATAGTATTTCTACTACGGAAAAGGTTTTCAAATTGTTCGATTAAATTTGCCAATAGGGGTAGTCTTTTTACATTTGTTCCGAGGAATTCAGAGATAGAAATTGCAGGTATTTCAAAGTTTTTCTCCGATACTTTGTTGTTTACATTAATACCAATGCCAATCAAGGCATAGGAGAGGAGATCAACTTCTGCTTTTAGCTCTAAGAGGATTCCTCCTAATTTTTTTCCAGAAAGTAGGATATCATTGGGCCATTTAAGAGTTGCATGGATGTTATAACTTTTATTTAATGCCCTTACGACTGCAAGGCTTGAAAGATAGGAAAGTATAAAGGTTTCTTTTAAAGGTAGAGGAATGATTAGAGCTAAGGTAAGCCATAGACCACCTTGTTGGGAGTCCCAGTATCTTCCCAATCTTCCTCGCCCTGATTTTTGTTTTTCTGCAAGAATCAATCCACTTATCCCAGACTCAGCAATCTCCTTTGCCAAGTCCATCGTAGAGGGAATTTCATAGTAGTAATGGGCAGTCCTGAAGAGAGAGCTTCTACTGATAATTTTCTCTAAATCTTCAGGCAAAATTATGTCCTTATTCTCAAGGGTATACCCTTTTCTGCTGACCCTTATAGAGTAACCTTTTTCCTGCAATCTCTTTATAGCCTTCCAAATAGCGACTCTACTGACATCAAGCTCTCTTGCAAGTTTTTCTCCAGAGAGTATTTCATCCTTTTCCCTTAATATCTCAAGGATCCTAAACTCCAAAGACATGAAAGATCAAATGTGCTATAGAAACTTACTAATTTTAGTGTAATATCATTTTTCAAATGAAGCAAGTAGAGGAAGGAGACATAAGTTATGAAGGAGGTCAACTTTATTGAAGACAAAAGATATCAGGAGCTTTTGAATCTCTTGCAGGAGGAATTACCACTTGTTCCTCAACCATTTCAGGAGCTTGGTAAAAAAGTTGGGCTTACTGAGGAAGAGATTTTAAACTTTTTAAAGATTCTACGAGAAAGAGGAGTCCTAAGACATCTCGGAGCAAGTCCAGATTCTCACAAATTGGGGCATTTCACTTGTTTGCTTGCTTGCTCTCTTCCTGAAGGTCGCCTCCACATAGCAGAGGAAATTGCAGAGTTACCAGAGGTTACTCATGCCTACTTAAGAGATCACAAACTCAATTTTTGGTTCACCCTTGTGCTTCCAAAGAAAGAGGATCTCGAGCCCTACATTAAAGCCTTAGAGGAAAGATTTAGTGTCAAGATCTATGCCTTTCCTGCCAAAAGGAAATTTAAGGTAAGAGCGGTATTTAAACTTTAGTGGACTTGTTTTGTCCTCTTATACCTTTTGTAAAAGATGTAAATAACTGTAAGAACAAGGACAAGGCCAATAAATATGTAGGAGCCTTCACTAAGGCTTTTTTTTAGGAGTTCTTCATTTTTTCCAAAGAAATAACCACATAGGGCAAGAAAGGTGCACCAGATTCCTGCACCAAGGCTTGTGTAGATACAAAATAGAGTAAGGCCCATTTTGGCAAAACCAGCAGGTATGGAAATGACTTGTCGAATACCAGGAAGAAGTCTTCCTACAAAGGTTCCAAAGGGCCCATGTTCCCCCCAAAATTTTTCTACTCTATATAGAGAAGCCTCGGTTAGGAGTACATATTTTCCGTATCTCCTGAGAAATTTGATAACCATTGGTCTTCCAAGTTTTAAAGCAAGATAGTAATTTATCAGGGCTCCTGCAAGGCTACCCAGTGTTCCAGCAAGAATTACTCCTAAAAGATTCATCTTTCCTTTAGAGGCAAGATATCCTGCAGGAGGAACGACAATCTCACTTGGAAAGGGAATAAAGCTAGACTCAATTGTCATCAAGAAAAAGACTCCAAAATAGGTAGTTCTCTCAAAAAAAAGTAGAAAATAATCGAGAGATAATTTTAGATATTCCTGAATCAACAAGAACCTCCTTGATATTACTTAGAGTATCCCTTAGCATGGACAAATATCCCTTCTATGGACATTTATCCACACCTCGGGTTTAGGGACTAACTGAAAGTATGGATTTCTTTCAATCAATCCCTGTGCCTTACTCCAAAGACACTTAAACCGCTCACTAAACAAGTTCTTTATAAAAACCTTCACTTGCTTAGTGAGGGCTTGTTCCATACCGCGTAAACGCAAGCTCCACTTACCACCGCTAAGCAGATTCCTGCTCGCATTCACAGCAGGATGGAGTTTTCTACTGCATAGCTTACACTCAAACTCACTCCTTGTCTTCCTATTCTCTTTGTCTACATACCAACAATTACTACACGCTTGTGAACTATAGGCAGGATTCACATACACTACCTCTATGCCATATTCCTCTCTCACTTCCTCTAACTTCCTCCTTATCTCCCCAAGCCCAAACCTTATAAGCACCCTCTTTTATAGCCTTTGGAAAATTGTTAATCACCCTCTCTTCAAAAATCCTCTTAAGTCCTCAAGCACAAGCCTTTGTGGTCTGCATAACTCTATAACCCTGTTTATTATCCTCCTTACCTCATTCTTCACATACTCACTTAGCCTGTGTTGAAGTCTTAAATACCTTCTGCTCTCTGTTGGCTTTTTTCTACTCCTTTGCGGATCTCTTTGAATTCTGTCTATCTTCTCTGCAAATTCTCTGACCTTGCTCTAAAATTTTCTGCCAAAGAGGTCTCCTCTGTCTGAAACATACTCGTGCTTTCTTTTGTCTTTGTCTATCCACAGGGCTTCCTCACTTTTTGGAATAAGCCATTCCTCTCTGGAGTTGAGATAAAGGAGAACTCTTTTTGTCTTTT
>JAUQPD010000012.1 GCA_030550555.1 Thermodesulfobacteriota bacterium | reverse complement strand
TGAAAAAAAGTGGGATGCCACAGACAAAACTATTGCTGATCTTTTAAAAGACTTACTTGAGATCACAAAAGTAATCAAGGAAAACTCTGGTTATGGAAACATCAGATTTTTTGCTGGTTCAGATGCCTTTCTTGCTCTTGCTAATTTAGTGCTTAAGCAGGCAGGAGATGCTCCTATAAAAGCAGAAGTCACTGAAAAAGGAGTAACCCTTGCTGGTTTTACAATTGAATACCTTGATGCGGTATATACAGACTACATAAATAACACTACCTATTCCGCAATTGATTCAGACAAAGTGCTTGCTATTGCTATGGATGCTCCTTTTACTCTTTGGTATTGTGCAATAGATGACATTGAGGCTGGACTTGTAGCTATGCCTTTCTATGCAGTCCCCGATACTAAGAAAAATCCTTCTGGTGTTGAGATAGTAGCTAAGTCAAAGCCTCTGCCTGTGCCCGTGCCAAAAGCTATCTGCTGGGCAGATGTGATTTAATGAGGTAGTTAATGAGTTTAGACTTTTTGTTAGGTTCTTTAGTTTCTGAACTACGAAGAGAAATTAAGGATTACACATTTGAAACTGTTGCCGAGGGTGAGGATGAAATCCTCGCCCGTGCTTTATCAAAAGCTTATATTTGGCTTAAAGCAAAACTTAAACCGTGTGGAGTAATTGCTGTTGATATAGAAGATGAGGTTATAAGGCAAATTATCATTAAAAGAGCACTTTACGAGTTATATAGTTACGCAGAGAATGAAGAAATTGCTAAAGATAAAGCTGAAACTGCCTTAGAAATGTTAAGGGGTTACTTCGGAGATTGTGTTGATGCTTACGAGAACAAAAAAGAAACAATAACCAGAGTGCCAATTACTGCAAGTGTTTCTGGTAGAAGCGACTGGAAGGGATTCAAAGAGCATGATTAGACTTGAAGTAAAAATGGAACAAGTAATAAAAACACTTCAAGGTCTTTCGCATAAGGTATTTTCTACACCTCTTATGCGAGAGCTTGGAATTTATATGGTTAGTTCAACTCAACGTAAGATACGTGATAATATTCCTCCGCCTAATTCTCCCCTTACCCAAGCAGTTAAGCAAAATAATTTAACTTTGAGAGATACAGGAAGACTTTTAAACTCTATTACATATCAAGCTTCCCCGCATCAGGTCGTTGTAGGAACAAACTTGATTTATGCTCCTATTCAGCAACTTGGAGGAACGATAAAGCCCAAAAAGGCAAAAAAACTTTGGATTCCAGCAGGTGCCCATACACGAAAACTTTTAAGAAGATATGGAACACCTCAGAGAGTAGTAGAAGGTTTGAAATCTGAGGGTTATCGAGTATGGATAAGTAAGAGCAAAAGGGCTGTGCTTTATGCAAAAAGAGGAGGATCTCCTCAAGTCCTTTTCGTCTTAAAAGAGCAAGTTGACATTCCAGCAAGGCCTTTCCTTAAGATCGACAGAGAGGATGAAAAAATGATTACAGAAATAGTAAAAGACTTTGTTATAGGGGCATTATAAATGAAAGAATATGGGACTCTCTTAAGAAGTCATATTATTCCTTATCTTGAAGAGCAGACAAAGCTGAAAGTATTACTTGAGCCCAATCCTTCTATATTAGCAGAGCCTCATTTAAGGCTACTTTACACAGGGCTTGAATTTCGACCCGTGCAGTTTAGAGAGACTGATTTTGGACATACTGGATATGACCTTGATAGCCTTTTTGATTTAATTATTCATTTCTTACTTACCCTGCATGCCGAAGGAGACGGGCCTGATAACTTTTTAGATGAAGTGATTAATGCAAGTTTTAAACTTGCCTTTTTGTTTAGACAAGGAATAAGCATTGAGGTTGTTCCGCAAAAATTCTTTGCAACTCTTGTAGCCCAAAAAAGGCCAGGCGGACAGTTCTTTAAAAATGAAGAACCTGGGAAAAAAGCTTTTGTTTATGAAGAAACATGGGAAGGTTTAATCATGCTACCTTTTGTAAAAAGGCTTGAAAAACTTAACAAGGAGGGATTATGAGCCAAAAAAGAAAAACAAAAATAGAACAAAGTGTTGTGCCTGAAGATGTAATAAAACAGAGTGAAGATGTAATAAGACAGAGTGAAAAATCGATTGAAGAAAAAAAGTTCCTCTATACTGGAAAAAGTATAGTTCACTTCAGGGTTGGAGCTCTTTCTTATATGTTAATACCAAATGCAACTTATACAGGACTACCAGATTGTCCTCAGGTAAGGGAATTAATAGAGAAAAATCTTTTAAAGGAGGTATAAAATGGCATATAGACATGGTGTATATGTATACGAGTTAGACACAAAAATTTTAGGAGTTCAAACTTGTGATTCAGCCCTTCCCTTCATCGTAGGAACCGCTCCTGTTCATACTTTACCTGCAGACAAACCAAAACCTATTAATGAACCTAAACTGATTTTTAACTACAAAGAATTTGTAGAAACCTTTGGGGAAGTACCTAAAGGGGAGTCTGAAGAAAAATATACACTTTCTCAGTTTGCAAAGATCTATTTCACGTTATATGGCATGAGCCCAGCTGTTTTTGTGAATGTTTTTGATCCCGCTATTCATAAAGACGATCAGGACAATCCTGATGTAACTAAAGTGACAGCTGATGATATCAAAGGAGGCGTAGAGGCTCAAACAGGTAAACGAAAAGGAATGGAGCTCATCGATGAGGTTTTTACACGATTTATGAAAGTGGTAGGCTATATTCTTGCTCCAGGATTTAGTCATGATTTGAGCCTTGCTAACATTATGATCGCTAAGGCTACTAATCTTAATAATCACTTTAAAGCTATGGCAGTAATTGATGTGCCTCCTACGATAACAAAACCAGCAGATGTGTTTACCTTTAAACAAAATATTGGTTCCCCTCACGCGATAATCTGCTGGCCCAGAGTGCAGTTTGGGGAGGTAAAACATTATTTAAGCGGGCATTTAGTAGGGCTTTCTGCCCAAGTTGATACTAAAAACGCTGGCATTCCTTATGAAAGCCCTTCTAATAAAGAACTGCGCATCACTGGCCCTGAACACATACTAACCATTGATGAGGCAAATTACCTTAATTCCCAAGGTGTTGTAACCATTTTCAGGTTCATAGGAGGCTGGAAACTCTGGGGTAATAGAACAGCTTGTTTTCCCGAAAAAACTGACATTAAAGATATGTTTATTCCCAACCGCAGAATGGCTAACTGGATAGAAAATAACCTTGTTTTGCTTACTTGGCAGAAGGTTGATAACCCTATGAACAAGAGGCTTATTGAAACTGTGGTTAATACTGTCAATATCTGGCTTAACGGGCTTGTTGGAATGGGGTTTTTACTTGGAGCAAAAGTTTATTTTAGGCCTGAAGATAATCCTCTGACTGACTTGGCAAATGGTATTATACGTTTCTACATAACTTATCTTGCTCCACCGCCAGCTGAAGTGATTGAGTATAAGCTTGAAGTAGATGTGAATTACTTTAAAACACTATTTGGCTAAAAATAGGCAGGAGGTGAAAAGATGGCTGTAGAATATCCTAATGTTTTAAATGATGCAAACATTTATGTAGATGGTAAGCAATGGCTTGGGGCAGCAGAAGTTAATTTGCCTGAAATAACTCACAAGGTATTAGACTTCAATATTTTTGGAGTTGCGGGAGGCATGGAAGTGCCCCTTATTGGGCATATTGATAAGATAAAGCTTACTATCAAGTTTAAGAGCATTGACAAGGATGTATTTGGGAAACTTGTAAACTCTGCAGAGACTCCTCTTCTGGACATACGGGCAGCGGTGCAAAAGTATAATCCCGTTGTTGGGCAAATGAAATTTTTCCCTGTTAAAGTGATTGCTAAGGGATTTTTCTATAAAGTGAAATGGCCTACTTTTAAACAGGGAAGTGATGATACTGCTGATGCAGAGTTTGAGGTGCACTATTTGAAAGTTGAGGTGGACGGAAAAGAAGTGCTTGAGATTGATAAATTCAATTACATTTACAGAGTTGAGGGACAAGATCTATTAGCTGATGTAAGAAGTGCTTTAGGGGGTTAAAAAACATAATGGGAGGATTTGATTATGGCAGATAGAAAAGTGCTCAAGGAAATTATTTTGCCTTCGGGGAAAAAAGCAGTTTTTTACAATGGTAAGGGGAAAGATTTATTTGAAGCAATGCTAAAAGGAACAAAAGGAGAGTTTTTGTTGTGGCATTTAATAGCTCAATTGGTTGAGATTGAAGGAGAAAAGTTTGTGTTAGAAGACTTTTATGAAATGGATCTTTTTGATGTATTGGCTATACAAGCTACTTTTGGTGAGCTTTTTGGCTCTTTTTTATCCTCTCTGGAGAAGATATCATCGCCTTCTCAAAATACACAGGGTGGTCAATTAGCGAACTGAAAGAGATGGAAATACGTGAGCTTTTTTTCTGGATGCAAAAGGCAAGTACACTTGCTGAAATGGAAGCAAAAGAGATAGAAAAAACTAATTCTTATCAAGGTTAATGGACAAAGTTTTAACAATAGGGCTTGCTCTTGTCGCGTTTGATAAAGTTTCACAAGTTGTCAACAAAGTTGTAGGCGAAACTCAGAGAAAGTTTACAGAGCTTCAAAATAAGATTATGCAAGTTTCTCAGAAGATGGCTGAAATAGGCACTGTTGCATACGGAATGGGGCTTGGTATTCAACAAAGTGTAGCAAAACCTGTTCAGGCTTTTATGGATTTAGAGGAGGCTCAAGCTCATTTAAAAACTGTTCTTACAGGCACTGGAGAAGAAGCTCAAAAACAATACGAAGCAATGCTTAAGCTTGCTCAGAAACTTGGTACAGATCTTCCAGGCTCAACTAAAGATATGATTGAAATGTTTATAGCTTTAAGAGAACAGGGAGTATCAGTTGAAAAGATATTAGGAGGTATAGGAGAAGCTGCAGCAAAGTTTGCAGTAGTAATGAAGTTGCCATTTAGTGAGGCTGCAACTGCAGTAGCCAAATTGCAAGAATCTTTAGGCGTTGCTGAAGAGCAGATGGAAGAATTTATGGATTTTGTTCAAAGAATAAAAACTGCAAGCGGTGTAGAAATGAGAGATTTGCTATACACTTTTAGATATCTTGGTCCTACTCTAAAAACTCTTGAACTTCAAGGTTTAGAATCAGCAAAATCAATTGGAACTGTTGTTGCAATGTTGGCTTCTGCTGGGTTAGAAGGATCAATGGCAGGAACTAATTTAGCTGCAGCTTTATCAAGATTAACTGAAATTGATAAAAGGTTAGACAAATCAAAAGAATTACAAGAATTTATACCGCTTTTAAAAGAAGCAGGCATTCATTTACAATTTTTTGAAAAGGGTAAATTTCTTGGGCTTGAACACATGATTGCACAATTAGAAAAACTTAAAGTTCTGGCTCCAGAGGATCGTTTAAAGCTTCTGAAAAAACTTTTTGGAGAGGAAGGGGCAAGGCCCATGGCTATGCTTGTAGAAATGGGCCTTGAGGGATATCAACAAATGTTAAAGCGTTTAGAACAGCAAAAAAGCATGCAAGAGAAGATTGATATCATTATGGCCTCAACAAAAATGAAGCTTGATACACTCAAGGGCACTTGGGATAATTTTGTTGCAGCAATTGGAATGGCTATTTCTAAAGGGGCTCAGTTAGGGGCTATTTTTGATTTTTTAAATAGCATAGTAGAAAAAATGACTAACTTTGTAATGGCTCATAGAACACTTGCTGGAGTGATAGGAGGAGGATTACTTGCTGTTTCAACAGCTTTGATGCTATTTGGAGCATTAGGCATTGCAGTTTCTGTTTTTGGAAGAGCTTTAGTTTATACTATGAGAGGCTGGCAGGTTTTTCAGGCAGGCTTAGTTGGATCTATAGCTTTAAGCAGAGCCTTCATTGCTTCTTTAATACGCATTCCTTTATTGCTCAGAACTATTTCTCTTGCTTTTTTAACAACGCCTATTGGCTGGATTGGGCTTGCTTTAGGAGTAGTTGCCTTGGTTATTCGTAAATACTGGGAACCTCTTGTTAACTTTTTTAAAGGTTTCTGGGAAGGGATAAAAGCAGCCCTAAAAGGACTTGAACCTGCTTGGGATAGCTTGAAAAAAGTCTTGAAAGTTATCGTTATAATGATTCCAGCTCTCTGGCCTTTATATGTTTTTTTTAAACTTTTAGCTTGGGGTATAAGCAAAGTATATGGGTGGCTGAAGGATTTACTTAAGCCTGTTCAAGATGGGGAAAAGGCATTTAAAAACTTAGGCTTTGCTGTTGGACAGGAGATAGCAAAAATTCTTATTGCTATTCTGACTTTTCCAGCAAAAGTTGTTGATACTTTCTATGAAGCAGGGAAAAAGATAATAGATAGCCTTGTCAAAGGTATGCTTGCAGTTGCGAATAAACCAGTTGAAGCAATTAGGTCGGTTCTCACTAAGATTAGAAATATGCTTCCCTTTTCACCAGCTAAAGAAGGGCCTCTTGCAACTCTTCACAAAGTTAGAATTGTTGAAACCTTAGCAGAAACAGTTAATCCTCAGCCCTTGCTTGGTTCTTTTACCAAGGCTTTAGAAAACCTTCAAAAGGTAGGAGTGACTAAAGCTCAGAGGGTAGCTAAGGCTTTTGCTCAAGTGTTTAATGTAAGTGGATTAGCTCCCCTTTCTTTTACCAAGGCTTTAGAAAACCTTCAAAAGATAGGAATGACTAAAGCTCAGGAG
>JAUQPD010000038.1 GCA_030550555.1 Thermodesulfobacteriota bacterium | reverse complement strand
CTAAAGGATTAAAAGTTATACCTAATTCCAATGCTTCCTTGATAATATTTCCATCCTGTGGCTGTGCCAGCTGCATAATTTCCACCTTCAAAATTTATTTCCAAATTAAGTCCTGGAATTATCCTTCTGTAAATTGACAAAACACCTCCATAAATCCAGTCATTCTTTATTTGATTATATCTTTTATATTCTTGATATCCTACAAAAGGTTCAATGTAAATAGATATAGCTTCCTTTTCATACAGAAAAGTAAAAGTAACTTGATGTGAAAAATAATCTTTTGGATCAAAATAACCATGATATTTATGCTTATCAAAATCAAGATAGACAATCCTATAACCAACAAAGAATTGAGGATATGAAAAGTTTAATTTATATTTAAAATGAGTATTGAAGGATATTGCTTGATTAGAATCTGAGTAGGATCTATAGCCAAGATCACCATAAACTATCCATCTATCTGATAATCTTTGTTCAAAATTAAAATTATAGAGATTAACTCTTATCTGATTATCTATAAGTTCCCTCGTATCAGAAAGTAAGTATCTACTAAAGTTCAGACCCATCAGACCTCTCAGGGCATAAAGGTTAAGACCAATTCTACCAGTTAAAAAAAGATCCCCTCTGCCTCCCTTGGCAATACCTATGCCAAGGTCTAAAAGGCTTTGAGGTAAGAGTCTTTTCAACATGTTGATAGAGAGTTCCTGGGCCTCTGTGACGTGAGCATTATCAGAGGCCTCAATGTAGGACAGTATTAAGTTCCCCTTGATATCTCCAAAATGTCCCTCCATTTTTAAAGTAGCTCTCTGAACCTCGTTATCATCGGAGTCTTGAAAATAGCTATATCTAGCTCTTATAGTTGGAGAAAGAGTCTCTCTAATGATCCTCTTCAATTGATTATATTCTCTGACCTGATAAGGTAGAGTGGGATTCAATTTTTTTGAAGCTTCGTGAACTTTTGAAGGAAGACCAAGTTGAATTAAAGCATAATTCTGAGCAAGTCTGATGTCAAAGTCTTCTCTTTCAGTGAGTAGTCTTTCGTATATCTTTAGGGCTTTATCAGGTCTACCCATATATCGTAAGGCATCAGCTTTAATAAATAGCATTTCCCTATCATCTGGTGCATCCTTCAACATCTCTTCAACAAGATCTAGAGCAGAATAAATTCTACCTCGCCAGGAAAGAACTCGAGCAAGATGCAGTTTGGCCTCCCTGTTTCCAGGATTTTTTGACAAGATTTTCTTTAACATTCTCTCAGCATCAGCCAGATCTCCTGCCCAAGATACCCTTTTGGCCATGAGGAGAAGCTCTTCTTCAGTAAAATCTGTACCGCTTTCAAAAGCCCTAATATATTCTCGAGAGCCTCCTTTCATATCCCCCATCTCGTAGAGAATATCCCCTTTTCTCTTGTGCTCAACCCCCTTTTCTTGCGAGATGGCGACAATACTTTCAGCAAGAGCAATCTTACATAAAGAAAAACAAACTGTAAACATCACTATCAATATTTGGGAAAATCTGGGTATCATTGATTCCTCCTATTCTACAATAAATCTCCTTCATAGGGTCTAAGAATTAAGTTTTTAAAGACTTTTAGAGTCATTCGATAATTCACATTGAATCTGGGAATTATCCTTTTTTCAAGATAAGGTCGATAGTAGGTTTTTTCACGAGTCTCACCCTCTGAGAGCAAAACATACTCAAAACCAAGGTTGCTGAGGATATTGAGATGACCCTCTGTTAATGGTTCCCCAAAGGGAGAGGAAAAAATTCTTACCTCTTTTCCGAGCTCCTCACTTACTAATTTTTTAAATTTCCGGAGATCCCTCTCGAATTCCCTAAGAGATAATTTTTTGCTCCAGCCAAGATAGTGGAAATCATAGCTATGACAACCTATTTCGAGATAGCCATCAATTAATACCTCTTTATACTCATCCCAACTTATCATATTGAAATCCTTCGAGACCTTGGCACCAATGATATTCATAATGGCTTTAAAGCCATATTCTCTTAGGACTGGATAGGCATATTCAAGAAAGGTATAGGATCCATCATCAAAGGTAATTATAACAGCCTTTTGACTTGATAGAATTTTTTCATCAACCTCCCAAGGGAATATAGAAATATATCCTAGGGCCCGTAAAAGCTCCATCTGAGCTAGAAATTGATGAGGTCTAATAGTGTATTCAGTAAGAGGTCTATAAGCTATTTCATGATACAGAAGAACCGGAAGCTCTTGGAAGTTTAACCCCTTTGCCAGAGAGTGCTGAGAGAAGGAACTGAGGCTGAGGAACCCTATAAGCTTTAAAAAAGATCTTCTGTTGAGGTTAAGGCTCATTTTTGACCTCTTAGGAATTGTCTTAAGACTTGGTAACTTCTCTTAGGTCTGATGTGGAATGTGGGATACTCCCATGGCTCTATGCAGTAAGTCTTTACTTCCTTATATTCAAATGGATCTGGCAAAGTATCTACTAATCTTTTCGTACCAAGAGGATTTCTACTGTCTTTTTCATAGCAGAGGGCTACTACTCTTATGCCATCGGAGACTTTAGTTGTTTGGCCCTCTTTTTGCCAGAGAATCTTTCCTGAACTCGGATCTGTAAAATTAAGAAGTTCCCAAGGAAGTCTGATCTCAAGAAAATTGTCTTTATAGTAGAAATCTGCAAGGCTGTTAAAATTGGAATTTCCTTCATCAAGAGAGCCGAATTTCAAATTGCTAATTATGAATGTCTTAGGACCATATATTCTCTTCTTGTCTTTGGAGACCCTTCTTCTATTGGTCAAAATCGTCATTAAATTCCAGCTTCCTTCATCGCTTTTTTCGGGATAAATAATTTCATCCATCGAAATGAAGAGACTTTTCAAAAATTTATTATAGGAGCTCTGAACAAGAATTCTACTACTTCCCTCTCCAGAGATGTAGATAAGAAATTTTAAACCTATTGGTGAAGTTATCTTGTGGTCAAAGGGGAATCTTATTTCCCCTTCACTAGCGTATCCTGTGTCTAATCCAATAATTACCTCTGTAGTTCTAAAATCAAAGGTTTGTTTTGCCTCAACTCCAATATATAAAAAACCTTCGTCATGATAAATCTTAAGATTCCTAAAGAATTTTTCTTCTTTTAAGTCATCTCTTTTATAAATAATTTGAGCTTTTTCCCACTCTTTTCTATTGCCTGAAAGGGTTATAGCTTTTCCAGGATAACCGGGATACACCTCAAGTAGACCATAGTTTTCTTCTGGGTCCTGAAAATTAAACCATTTTGGCTTTCTATCTCTGGGGATATAAAACCTATTAAAAAGCCAAGTACTCTTAAACCATTCGTCAAAGAGGCTAAAAATGATATAGCCCGCACATTCGGCCTTTTCAATGCTTTTAATCATCTCAATTAAAATTTTGCCCTGCGAATCCTCATCTATAGCCCCATGAGACCAACCTTTAACATGCCAATGAGCTGAGACCCTGCTTGTGGGAACACCGAATTCTGCGATTAATAGGGCCTGATCTTTGTAGTGAGACTTAAGCTTCTTTAAGTAGCTAAAATAGGGATTTTCCTCATTTAAAAAGCTATAATTCATAAAATCTGGATAATTAGGATAAACGTGGTAGGAAGAAAAATATTTCTTAGGGACGCAGTGAATTCTTGCAGTATCAAATCTTTCTTCATCCTCGTTCTCAAAACACTGTCCTTCGCCAATTTTCTGCCCCCAGAAGAATTGGGCTTCTTCTTCTATTTTGGATTCTGAGGGATGACTAAGAGGATCAAGAGTTGGCCAATTTACTACAGAGACTAGGGGTAATTTTCCATATCTTTCAGAGGAGTATTTCAAAATTTCGTCAAGAATCTGGGCATTCCAAATCTCAAAAGGCGTGCCTTCAGTTATCCTAATGTATTTTCCCTCGAAATCTGCAATTCTATTGTCCCTTATTTTGTTATAATCTTTCACTAGACAAACCTCAGGTTCTCTTCCGAAGAGATAGCCAAGAAGACAGCTAGATATGTCAAAGATATACCTTCCACCAGGTAGTCCCGGCCTCTCAGGAAGGACAGCATTACCATGAATAGCATCGACAACTTCCATAATATGCCTTTTTAGTCCCTCGATAAATTTTGGCTCATCAAGATTGTGATTAGGCGGAGGCTCATACCAAATTCCTTGCAGGAGGAACAACCTTGTTCTGTCTTGGTTAAATTCATAGAGAGCTTCATAAAAAGCTGGTGGATGAAGTGTGTAAATTCTTACACAATTTAAACCCAATTCTGCTATCAAGTGAAACCATTCCAAATAGGTTGACTTTTTGATAGGGTATTCTCCAGGAAAATAACCTGGTAAGCCAAGGCCAACGTTTATTCCTCTCACAGTAAATTTTTCTTTCTTCTTTCCAGAGATTTTAAATATGAAAGGACCCTCCGTGACAAAATCTGTTTGATAACTTAGAGTAGTTCTCATAAGATTAGAGACTTCCTCTTCGATTTTTTGGACTTTTTCTCTGAGAGATTCCTTTTTAGAAATAGCATAGGCCCTGTTATAGGCCCAGAGTGATCCATAGCGATCTCCGCTGAGATATAAAACCTCCGCAAGTCCAATCCAGGCCTGATGATTATCTCTTTCCCTAGAGAGTATTTCCTTGAATATGTTAATTGCCTCTTGGTAGTCCCTCTGAGATATGGCTAATTTAGCTAAGGAAAGAAGATGATCAGTTGTTTTTATGGACATCTTTTTTAACTACCTCCCACCTACGATACCCCAAGATAAATTGTAAAGTTCCTATCAAACGGAATAGGCTTGTCAGTTGACGATATCCAAAGTTTTCAGCAACACCAAAAATTAGAAGTCTAAAAAGATGATTCCATCCGGGATAACGTTTAAAACTCATCTCTTCTAGAAAGATTCCTCCAACATTTAGAAAAACTCCGTAGAGTATGGCTAATACGAGAAAGAGTTTAAAGAAATTAATGTCAATTATACCGAGACAGTAAGATAAGATCACCACAGGATATCCAACGACCTCAATTGTAGCCCCAAATGCTTCAAATAGATAGAAAGGAAAAATTAACATTCCGACTACGCCATATTTAGGTCTAAAAAAGATCCTCCTGTTCAGCCACAAGGTCTGTAAGAGCCCTAATTGCCATCTTCTTCTCTGTTTTGAGAGTTCGAAAACCTTTTCAGGAACCCATGTCCAGCAAACTGGATCAGGAATAAACCCGATGTAGTAGGGCTTACCAATTTCTCTGTAGTGCTTATGAAGCCTGACAATTATCTCAAAATCTTCAGCAACGGTATTTGAACTGAAACCACCTACTCTTATTAATGCCTCCTTTTGGAAAAGGGAGAAGGCACCCGAAAGAATGGATGTACCCCTAATGAGCTCTATGCCATATCTACCAAAAAGAAAGGCCCTTATATACTCTACCACTTGAAAATTTGCCAAAGTTGACCTTGGAAGTTCTATCTTCTCCAGATGACCATTTTTAAATTCTACCCCATTCAAAACCCTAACTACGCCACCAAGAGCAATTACGGGTTTGTCACTATCAATTATCTTGCGAGCCAAGCGGAGCAAGGCATCTTTTTCTAATATACTATCTGCATCTAGAGTACAAAAATAGGGAAATTTTGAGAAATTAAGACCACAATTTAAGGCATCAGTTTTCCCTTTCCTCTCTTTGTCAATTACAATAAGGTTTTCATATTTTTCCGAGATAAAGACCCTCTTCACTTTAGCTGTAGGAATGGTCTTTTTGTATACAAAGAAAGGTAATTCCACTAAAGAAAACTCACTTTTAAGAAACTCTAAAGTATTATCTGTGGAACCATCGTTGACCACTATAACTTCAAAAAAGGGATAATCAACTTCTAAGGCAGATTTTACAGTACGAATAATGACGCTTTCTTCGTTAAAAGCTGGTATAACAATAGTAATAGGTGGTAAAGATTGATATGCTTTAAGTTCTGTAATGTAATAATAACGTAATTTTTTCAAATAAATAAATGTTCCTATTAAAGCTAGAATAAAAAAGAGAGAATAAAAAGTATTCAAAGAAAAATAATAGAAACCCACAAAATAGTTAAATAGTAATATTAGCTCTTTAAGAAGTTCCATAATCCACCTTTGTGAGATTAATATCAGTTGTTGTTGAAGGAGAATAAAAACAAGCAAATGTTTCTCTAAGGAAACTCAAATACTTTGGATCCTTCTTTAGACTGTATTCTCTAACCATTACCTCAAAAAGCGATTCAATTGCAAAGCGATCTGACATTTTTAAAAGTTCACTCAATTTATGGGGAGCTGTATCTATCAGTAGATCAACAACTATCCGTGCAGTTTCTTTTCTGACAAAGTAATTTTCATCTGATAGTAGAGGTGTTAATTTTTCTAAAACTTCAAGTGAAGCTATATACTTACAAACTCTTATGGTATGTAATCTAACAATCCATTCATTGTGTTTAAGTAAATTAAAAATTTTTTCTGAATTCAACAGATTTAAATATTCTGGTATTTTACTGAGTAGTTTTATTGCTCTAGATAAAATTTCGGGATACTCCTTAGTTTCAAGTAAAAAATCTGCTAGATATAGAAATTTAGGGCTTTTTAAAGGAGAAAAATACAGACTATCCAATATTGCAGAAACAAAATTATCGTTTTTGTGTTTATCAAGAACCACATCTATGATGACATCAAGACTACTATCTGAAAATTTTAATAAGACTTCAGT
>JAUQPD010000044.1 GCA_030550555.1 Thermodesulfobacteriota bacterium | reverse complement strand
AGGAGGGTTAAAATGAGAGAAAATAACATTGATCCAAGACAATTTAGATCTGCAAAGGAAGCCAAACCAGTTAAAGACCTTTCTGAACTAAGTCCAGAAGAAAGAGAAAGACTAAAGCTCCTTGGCCTTGATGAGAGGCTTCCTCATGAAGGAGAATACGTCCAGATAGATGCAAAACCTGTTGCTTGCAGAAAGAAAGTTGAAGGCTTGGAAATAATGCCCATTACTCAAGCATTAAAGACCTTTGATTGGATTAGCGATTATCTCTGGAAAGCAGTCTCTCCAGATAAAGATGAATTCACAAAAGCAACTGCTGAAGACTTGGACGATGGATATTTTATTAGGGTCCTGCCAGGATACAAATTAGTCTACCCGGTGCAAACCTGCCTTTATATAAGAACTGATCAAGTTGCTCAAAAGACTCACAACATCGTTATTGTTGAGGAAGGAGCTGAGCTTAATCTTATTACCTCTTGTTCGGTTCATCCTCATATAGGTTCTGCCCTTCATGTGGGAATCTCAGAATTTTATGTCAAGAGAGGGGGAAAACTTACCTTTACTATGGTTCATATGTGGGGTGAAAAGACTGCAGTAAGGCCAAGGACTGGAATTATTGTTGAAGAAGGGGGGACCTATATCTCCACCTATGTGAGTCTCTTTCCTGTAAGAAGTATTCAGTCTGCTCCAGTTTGCAGACTAATTGGACCTGATGCAAGGGCCTCTTTTGTCAGTATTATTGCCAACTTCAAGGATTCTCACATTGACCTTGGTGGAGAAGTCCATCTTGAGGCAGAAGGCACAAGAACAGAAATTATTTCAAGAAATGTGGTCTATGGAGGAACCAATATTGCAAGAGGAAAAATTGTTGGCAAGGCTCCTAAGGTAAAGGGTCATTTAGAGTGTCAAGGACTTATGCTTACAGATGAAGGACTAATGATGGCTATTCCTGAGCTTGATAGTTACTATTCTGATGTGGAACTTACCCATGAAGCAGCTGTTGGTAAGATTGCCAGAGAGGAGGTTGAATATTTGATGGCAAGAGGCCTTACCGAAGATGATGCCACCTCTCTAATTGTCAAAGGTTTTCTTTCGGTAAAAATTGAAGGTATCTCTCCAGAACTTCAAAAGCAGATTGACAAAACGCTTGAGCTTGCTAAACTTGGATTTTAATGGAACCTAAACCCTGGTTAAGGGCGTTAATACCTTATCCTCCTGGGAAAACACTTGCGGAGATAAAAAAAGAGCTCTCTCTCGATGGACCTATTTACAAGTTAAATTCTAATGAAAACCCCCTTGGCCCTTCGCCAAGGGTTATCTCAGCTCTCGCTGAGACCTTAGGGGAAATCCACCTCTATCCAGAAGCAAGTTATCTCACCCTAAGAGAAGCCATAGGAAAAAAATTCTCGGTCTCACCTGAAGAGGTCATCCTTGGTAATGGCTCAAATGAGATCATAGAATTCATCTTCAAGGCCTACATTGACGAAGATGATACTATCATTGTCAGCAAACCTTCTTTTTTAATGTATGAAAAGTTCGCCCAAATTTACGGTATAAAGACAGTTGAGGTAGCTCTTAGAAAGGATTATAAGCATGACCTTGAGTCAATCTTAAAGGCTGTATCTCCTAACACAAAAGCAATCTTTCTTGACCATCCTCATAATCCCACAGGCTCCACCCTCACCTGGGACGAATTTACTGATTTTCTCAAGGAGGTTCCTCAAAGTTGTTTCATCATACTTGATGAAGCTTATGGCGATTTCGTAGAGGATCCCAATGTTATTAGAGGTATTGAATTATTCAAAAAATATCCTAATCTCATTGTGCTTAGGACCTTCTCAAAAGCCTATGGTCTTGCAGGACTGAGACTTGGCTTTGGTATTGCCCAAAATCCTATTATAGACAATTTAAACAGAGTGCGTCAGCCTTTTAATGTAAACATTCTGGCACTTAAAGCTGGATTAGCAGTTTTGGAGGATTCCGAGTATGTTAAAAAATACATCAAACTTGTTTCAGATGGAAGAAATTTTCTACAAAAAGAGCTTGAACTTCTCGGCTTTAAAGTCTATCCATCTCAGGCTAATTTTATTATGGTTGACTTTGGGGGAACCTGCGAAGAGCTCTATAGCTATCTCTTGAGAAAAGGTTTTATCCTAAGGCCCCTAAAAGCTTATGGGTTTGAGACTGCTTTAAGAATTACTATTGGAACAGAAGAAGCAAACAAGGCCCTGGTGAAGGAGATCAAAAATTTTTTACTTCAAAAAGCGTGAAGTTAGGCCATGGATTTTAACTTACTTACCGTTGTACTTGATGAAGCTGACAGAATCATTGCAGTTAACCGAAATTTTTTGAAATCTACAGGCTATGAGATTGAAGATATTCGTGGAAAGAAATTTAGTGAGCTCCTTTCAAACGGTTTAGATAAGAAAATTTCTACATTAAGGGAACTCTCTGGCAAAATTAATCTAACAATTCGTAAAAAGGATAGCACCTATCTATACTTTGACGGTAAAATATATCATCCCTTAATTCGGAAAAAAAGACTGACTATTATTCGAGGGTATGACATAACTGAATTGAAACACCTTGAGAAGCTTTGCAAAATACTCTTTTCCATAAATTCAACAATAATTCACTCAAAAAGTAAAAGTGAAATCTATGAAAACATTTGTAAGATTTTAGTGGACAACTTTGGGCTTCAGATGGCCTGGATAGGGGAGGTAAGGAACGGTGAAGTGAAACCAATCTATTGGTATGGAGTAGAAGAAGGCTATTTGAGTAGAATAAAAATTGTCCTTGATCCTGAAAAACCCGAAGGATGGGGACCAACTGCTGAGGCCATAAGAGGCAATCTTATCTCCATAAATGAGGATTCGCGAACAAATCCAAAGTATGAGGCCTTTAGAGAGGAAGCCTTAAAGAGAAACTATCTCTCAAGTGTTGCCATCCCCCTCACAATCAAAGGGGAACAAAAGGTAGTGCTAAATCTATATTCAAGAGAGCCCAATTTTTTTAACGAAAGGGTCCGCCCGCTTCTTGAGGAAATTAAGAAAAATCTTGAGTTTGCTCTTGAACAAATTGAGAAAGAGAAATTTATAAAAATCATAAGCACTGCTATACTCAATTCGGATCTCCTTATCGTAGTCACAGATAGAGAGGGGATAATGAATTACTTAAATCCTCAGGTGGAACTTTTCTTTGGAGTTTCCGAGGAAAATCTTCTTGGCAAACACATTACTTTGTTATCAGAAAATTTTGAAGAAGTAAAAGGTTTTGCTGATATCCAGCAAATACTCAATAGTAGGGAGGATTTTTCGGGGATTATTGAGCTAAAGAAAAAACACGGAGAATCTGTATACATTGATCTAAAAGTTATACCAATAAACACTCCTGATGACATTTCATTCGTCTGGATTGGAAGAGATCTCACTATGGAAGTAAGTCTCATGGAAATGATTGATAAACTACATAATTATGATCAACTAACAAATACTCTTACTCTTAGATCAGTCATAACAAGGGCAGAACAAGTGCTCCCATATATCAAAAACGTTGCTCTTGTTATAACTATTGATCTATATCAATTTACATATATAAATGAAACCTTAGGTATCTCTGTTGGAGATCAACTTTTAAGGGAGTGTGCTGATAGACTTAGGAAAGTAATTGGGGATCGAAATCTCCTTGCTCGCGTTGCCTCTGACGAGTTTTTGATCTTTGCCTTTGATTTTCCCACAAATGCTTCTATTGCTTTCTTTTTAGAGTCCCTTAAGAGTGTCTTTAGAGAACCTTTCAGAATTGACCACAAAGACATTACTCTGAAATATAACATTGGAGTCGCTCTTTATCCCCAGGATGGAAATGATCCTGAAGCTCTATATAAAAAGGCTTCAACCGCCTGTGCCTTTGCCAAAAAAGAGGGACCAAATGTCACCAAATTCTTTGAGCCAAAACTTGAGACCCTTATCCACGAGACCCTTAAAAGTGAAGCCCTCATCGAAGAAGCCCTTGAGAAGGGATATTTTCATTTCTATTTTCAGCCCTACTTCTTCACAAATACTCTCTCAATTGCTGGAGCTGAAGCACTAATTAGGATTAAAAAACCAAATGGTGAACTAATTCCGCCGTCCCTTTTTATTGAGACCCTCGAATCTTCTCCCCATAGGACTGACTTTGAACTCTGGGCTATAAAAACTATCGTCGATAAAATAAACACCTACAAAATACCAATAGGCCTTAATCTCTATCCCAAGACCTTCCAAAATGAACATTTTTGGATTGTGGCAGAAAAACACTTATCTCAACTGACATATCCTCTTGTTTTAGAAATTACTGAGAGAGGTTTCATAGAAAACTCAGACCGTACAATAAAGCTAATTACAAAGTTAAAGACAAAATTTCCTCAAATAAAGCTTGCTATTGACGATTTCGGAACAGGCTACAGTAATCTTGGATACCTAAAAAAACTTCCTGTTGATTTTATAAAAATTGATATCATGTTTGTGAAGGATTTAACAGAAGGCCTGAAAGAGAGAGGATTAGTCAAGACGATTGTTGATCTTGCTCATATACTCGGTGCCAAGGCTTTGGCAGAAGGAGTTGAGACAAAAGAACATTTTGAAATTCTTGACATAATGGGTTGTGATTATGTCCAAGGCTTCTTCTTTGATAAACCTCTTTCCGAAGAGGATTTTGTAAGAAAATATTTACCTAACTTATGTTTCCAACTCCATCAGTGCGAAACTCAATCCTAAGTCTAACCGCTCTATTAACTGGTAGGGGATTCACTGCTCTAAGACAGTTCTCTACAGCTCTATTGAAGGCTGGATCACTACTTGCTCTTACAAAATTTATCTTGACAATTTCCCCATTTTCTTTCACCTCTATCTCAACAAGAGCACTTAGATTTGGTTTGTTTTTTAGATAAATAGGTATCTCAAAGTGAGTCTGAAGTTTTCTTTTAACAAGGAAGAGGTATTCAGATGGGAGCTTCTGTTCAGAGGGGGCCCCCTTTGTAAGGGAATCTACTCTTTTAGATCCTGCTTGAATTGTTGGTGACGATTGAACTGATTGAATTGAGCCTTGTGTTTTGTTGACCCTGTCCCTGAGGGAACTTAACCTTTCACTAAGATAGGTAGATTCATCCTCCCTCTTTTGAGAAATAGTTCTTTCCCTCTGAGCTCTTAGAGCTGAAATCCTGTTTTGAAGAAACCTTTCTTCCATTGAGTCTTCTTTTTTTCGAGTAAGACCTGCAGGATCTCTCGTGGGAGGAGAGATCCTTTCCTGCTCCCTCATAGTCTCTCTCTGAGGAAAGTCTATTTCTTTTGGAATATTGGGATTTTGAATTGGAGTATCAACTAAACTAATAAGAATAGGTTCAGGTTTTTTTATTGAAAAGGTAAAACTTAAAGAGAAAATTATTAAAAAGAGGAAGTTAAATATAAGTGATAGACTGAAAGAGAGAATCTGCATAGCTTTTTCGGGAATTCTTTAAACCTATCGATCAGGCTGGGTAAGAAGGCCTACTTGAGTAAAACCAGCTCTTCTCACCTCCGAAAGAACTTTTGCAACTGTGTCATACAAGGCTCTCCGGTCTGCCTCAATCTGAATCTCTTCAACAAGCTGATTCCTTCTAGCTTCATAGAGCCACCTTGAGAGCTGTTCAAGAGTTACCGTTTCCCCTGAGACCTTTATTTCGCCAGAGTGTGTTATTGTGATCCTTAGAGGCTTTTTTTCCTTTTGAGTCACAGGACTGTCCTTGGTCTTTGGGAGATCCACCTCAAGCCCTGTAGTCATTAGGGGGGCTGTAATCATAAAGATTATTAAGATAACAAGCACAATGTCTACAAGAGGTATAACATTTATCTCATCCTGTAGTCTATTTCTAAATTTCATGCTTTGTTTACCAGTTTATATTTTCTTCAGTGAGGACTTCATCTCTTATAGCCATTAAGGACTTTTCTAAAAGTTCTTCGTCAGAAAGATCTGCATCTTCTTGCCTAAGATAGGGAAAATCTCCAGTCTTCAATGAATCTCTTAAGGTCTCAAGGTCATAAGCCATTGTGTAGATAAGGTCAAGAAGATCTCCTGTTAAGGGAATGTGGGCAAATTTTTGTCTTTTGAGAACTACTTCACCCCAGAGATCATTAAAATGATGATAGGGAAGAAGCCCCTGCTCTACCAAGTAATCCTTGACCTTTATTGGTCTTGTTTCGTAGTGTCCTTTGCAATGGGTTTCTCTAATAATTTTATAAAGTTCAATCTTTTCACCCTTTTCATTTTCGGCAAAATAGCGGGCAAGAGGATAGATCCTACAGGCAGAGGGCCGGTCTTCATAGACCTTACAGCCCTCCTTTTCCTGTAGAAAAGGACAGGAATAGTCATAAGGATTCATATTTAACGCAATTACAGGAAGTTGAGTTACTTCTCCAATAAAAAATTCACCATATTTCTCTACAAACTCCTCTGTGGTCAGTTGTAAAGCCCTTTTGAGTCGAAGAAGATCATAGGGTGATAGCACGAGCTTTACATCATAGCAACAGCGTGTAAAGCAGACAACCCCTTTATGGCAATCGAAAACTATCTCATCCTCTAAGGTAAGATCCTTAGGGTCAAAAACTATGTTGTAAAGAGGGATATACATTATTCTGCTACCTCTCCCTCTGTGCTTAGCTTAGGCCTCACACTGTCAGCTAATTTAAAGCGGTCTTTTAATTTTTCCAGAACCTTTGGTAACGTAGTATATTCCATTTCTTCTGGTGGTAATCTGTGGGGTTCAAAGATTCCCTGTCTTCTGAGATAGTTTGCCATAAGGCTTGCATCTTGACGGGCTTGATCAAAGGCAGGATCATCAAAGAGATCTACTGGTCCTATAAGATGTCCTTCACAGATCTGATAGCCTGCTGCGATCACCCTTGGAGGACCATCAAAACGTGTAGGCTTTGCTTGAGAGAAGGAGACAGGCATAAGAGGACCTGTGTGGGACCCCCTCATCCATCCTTCAACAAACCAAGGTCTTGCAAAGGGCTCAAGGGCCTCTCCTACAGCAGGAAATCCACTCTGACATCTCACAATCAATACAGGATCATCCTTTCCTACATAGCGTCCAGCCATTAAGGAGAGCTTTTGAGTTGAGGCAACTGCAGCAATTTCTCCATCTTTTTTACGATAAACTGCCCTTACGCAATATCTACTTGTTGCTCCAATGAAGACCAAGAGATCATAGAGCTCTTCGGGAGTTCTAAGCTGAATGGTCATTCCACTATAGACATCCATTACATCAAAGATAAATCCATCATGCATTGAAGGATCTATCACAAGGCCTGCGGTATTCATAGGATCTGCAAACATTTCATAGAGAGGAAGATTCCAGGCAGAAGGTGAGGTTTTGTCTGCAAAGAAGACGATTACAGGCTCACTTTTTCTCTCTTCAAATTCCATCTCCGCAACACCTGGTCCCATTCCTTTAACATTTCCAGAAAAGGCATCAGTCAAGAGATCCTGCCCTGCTCCATACATCTTAAGTTTTTTTGCAACCTCTGTTCCCTCTCTAAAAGCATTCCAGGCAAGTTCATGCACTTCAGTAGCATCAATTCCCTTATTATGGGTCATCACCAAGGCAATATCATCTCCACAGGAGATGACAGAAACATCAAGAATTACTCCTCTATCCTTCCCCTCAAGCGCAACTTCCCTAACTCTACTTATTACCTCAGGATGAACTGAAGAGTGACCAACATAGCCACCAATGTCAGCCTTAATCACTGAGAGGGTCAGTTTCATAGGCAACCTCCTTAGACGCAAGTTTTCAAAATTTTCCGAATATACTATTATAATCAAATTATAACAAAAACCTACCTCCAAGTAAACAGAAAAGTGGAAGAGAAGGAGAAAATAGCAGTTGCTCTGAGTTATGATCCTGAGAAGGGAGTGCCCCAAGTTGTCGCTAAAGGTAAAGGTTCCTTAGCTGAGCTTATACTAAAAATAGCTAAGGAGCATGGAATCCCAATAAAAGAGGATCATAAGCTTGTCCAACAACTTTACAAATTAGAAGTCCAAAAGCCTATTCCACCTGAACTATATAAGGCGGTCGCCATTGTCTTGGCCTGGGCATTTAAACTAAATGACCGCCTCAGAGAGAAACTCTCACAAAATCTAAAAGACAAAAAACCTTAATCCATACAATACATGGGTTGTCCACAACATATAGGGTTAGGAGCACTCTCTGGATACTCCTCCATACGATTACAGATCATACACACATAACGGACCTTTTTAACCACCCTTTCGGGCTCTGCTTTTGTCTTTAGCCCCTCTACATAAAATTGGGCATATGGAGAACTTCCAGGAACATAAACTCCAAGGGGAAGAATTTTCCTATTCTCCTCATCGCACCTCGCTACAAGCTTCCAAAGAGCATCAAGCTCTTCAGCCTCTCTCTGGGTTTCAGGTATAAATTTGATAATCGCTCCTTCAATCTCTATCTTCATAAACCTCCTCCCTCAAATTTTTACATACTTAACATTTTAAACTTTTAAAACCTATTTACAATAATTATATACTTATTTCACAAGGACCAAAGCTGTCGACCCCAATTGACGATGCTCTTTCTTTAAAATGTGATAAAATTGCGCTTAGATAGTCTTACCACTTCAGCTGGTTGGAGGATTTATGGACTGGAAGGACACTCTAAATCTCCCAAAGACAGATTTTCCAATGAAGGCCAATCTCACAGAAAGAGAGCCTCTATTCTTAGCTTTTTGGGAGGAGAGAGCTATATATAAGAAGATGCTTGAAAAAAGGAAGGGAGCACCACTCTTTGTGCTCCACGATGGTCCTCCTTATGCAAACGGCCATATTCATCTTGGCACTGCTCTTAATAAAATTCTTAAGGATATCATCATCAAGAGTAGAACTATGATGGGCTTTCAGGCTCCTTTTATTCCTGGGTGGGACTGCCATGGGCTTCCGATAGAGTTAAATGTAGAGCGTGAGCTCAATGTCAAGAGAGGAGAGCTACCTCCATTACAGATAAGAGAAGCCTGTAGAAAGTATGCTGAGCGGTTCATTAACATTCAGCGAGAGGAGTTTAAAAGACTTGGAGTTTTCGGAGATTGGTCAAAACCCTATCTCACAATGGATCCCGAGTATGAGGCAGTGATTGCAAGGGAGTTCCTTCGCTTCCTTGAAACAGATCAGGTCTATAGGAGGAAAAAACCCGTATTTTGGTGCCCTACCTGTGTAACAGCCCTCGCAGAGGCAGAAGTAGAATATGAACCTCACGAATCTCCTTCAATTTATGTCAAATTTCCTTTAACAACTGAGACTATCAATTTTCTTGAAAGAGAACTTAAACTTGTATTAGATAAACCAACCTTTGTTGTCATTTGGACAACTACTCCTTGGACGCTTCCTGCAAACCTTGCCCTTGCCCTTAACCCAGAGTTTACCTATCTCTTAATTGAGCTTGAAGGAGAATATTTAATTGTTGCAGAAGGTAGACTCTCTGCTCTCTGTGTAGAATTAGGAATTGATCTTCCTAAGATTTTGGCCAGATTTTCCCCAACCTTACTTGAGGGCAAAAAGGCTAAACATCCCTTCTATGAGAGAGAGAGTCTCTTTGTACTTGCTGATTTTGTGACCCTTGACACAGGTACTGGAATCGTCCATATCGCTCCTGGGCATGGAGAAGAGGACTATCTTGTTGGTCTAAAATATGGTCTTGAGATATATACGCCAGTTGATGAGGAAGGGAAATTCTATCCTGACACACCTCTTGTTGGAGGATTAACTCTATCAAAGGCAAATGAAATAATTCTTTCAGAGCTTTCGAACAGAGGCCTCCTATTCAGGTCCGGAAGAATAACCCATAACTACCCCCACTGCTGGCGCTGTAAGAAACCAATCATTTTTAGGGCAGAATACCAGTGGTTTATATCCATGGAAGCAAAGGCGTTAAGAACTAAGGCTCTCAATGCTCTAAAGAATGTAAAATTTATACCCTCTTGGGGCATAAATCGAATTCAGAGCATGCTTGAAAGTAGGCCCGATTGGTGTATATCTCGCCAGAGGGTCTGGGGAGTTCCTATTACCGTCTTTAAATGTGAGAGTTGTGGGGAAATCCTCAAGGATTATAAGTTTTATGAAAAGGTAATAGAGCTTTTTAAAAAAGAAGGCACTGATATCTGGTTTACTCTCACACCAGAGGAGCTCTTACCAGAAAATGCAAAGTGTCCAAAGTGTGGAGGCACAGTCTTTTCAAAAGAAAAAGATATTCTTGATGTTTGGTTTGATTCAGGTGTATCCTTTGCAGGTGTTCTTGAGAGAAGAGAAGAATTAACCTTTCCTGCAGATCTTTATCTTGAAGGTTCAGATCAGCACAGAGGGTGGTTCCAAAGCTCCCTCCTCTGTTCGGTTGGCACAAGAGGAGTACCTCCTTATAAGATGATTCTTACCCATGGTTTTGTCGTTGACGGAAAAGGTAGAAAGATGTCAAAGAGCCTGGGAAATGTAATTCATCCTCAGGATTTGATCAAAAAATATGGAGCAGAGATTGTTCGTCTTTGGGTGTCTGCAGAAGATTATAGGGACGACATAAAGATCTCTCAGGAAATCCTTGACAGACTTGTTGAGACCTACAGAAAAATTCGCAACACCTGTAGGTTTCTCCTTGGAAATCTCTATGACTTTGATCCCGAGCGTCATCTCATCCCCTTTGAGAAACTTCCTCCATTTGAGCGTTACCTCCTACACTGCCTCTCACAGAGTCTGAATAAAATCAAAAGGGCCTATGAAAATTTTGAATTTCACCTGGTCACCTATGAGATCCATCGCTTTTGCTCAGTTGAATTGTCCTCTCTTTTCATTGATATAAATAGAGACTACCTCTATTGTGAAGCTCCAGATAGTTTCAAGAGAAGAGCAACTCAGACCGTGCTCTACTATGCCCTTGACACCCTTGTCAAGACTATGGCTCCTATTCTTTCCTTTACCGCGGAGGAAATTTGGCAAAATCTCCCCTATTCAAAAGGAGATCTCGAATCAGTATTTCTAGCGGATCTTCCAGACTACGATTTCCAGCTCAGTGAGGAGGAGCTCTCTTTTTGGAAGAATACTCTCCTTTTAAGAGAAGAGTTCCTCAGAGCCCTTGAAATAGCAAGAAAGGATTTAAAAATCATTGGTTCCTCCCTTGAGGCAGAATTATACTATTTCCCAGTAGAAGAATATAGATCCCTTCTCAGGGATCACGCTTTTTGGGAATATTTTCTCATGGTTGCTAAGTTTGAAGAAGTCCCCGATCTTGAAGACCCTCTTTTTGTGTCTGATGAAATTAAAGGACTTAAGATTTCTATTAGGAAAACTCAATATAAGAAATGTGAGAGGTGTTGGCAAAGAAGGCCAGAAGTGGGAACTCTTGAAAATCCAGAACTCTGTTATAGATGTTTAGAAGTTGTTAAGGAGATATCTAAGTAGTGAAGAACTTTTTTATACCTGCAGGAATAGTCTTTGTTGTAGATAGACTAACAAAATATCTAATCCTGAAGGCAGATTTCCATATTATTGAGATACTTCCTGTCTTAAATTTAGTTAAAGTTTGGAATAGGGGGATTGCATTTGGAACTCTTTCCACAGGTCCTGATTATATATCAATTTTACTGCTCATACTGACCCCTTTGATTTTACTTTTCATCTTAATTATTGCCCGCAAGTCAAGTGAGATGGAGAAAGTTTTTTTGGGTATGATCTTTGGAGGCGGACTTGGTAATTGGATAGATAGACTAATTTTTGGAGCGGTTTTAGACTTTATTGACCTTCATCTTGATAGGTTCCATTGGCCTGCCTTCAACGTTGCAGATCTTGCGATAACTTTGGGTATTATTCTATTGATCCTCACGCATGTTCTTAAAAATCCAAGAAAATAGACCTTTAGGAAAGCTTCTATTTAGAGAAAAGTTACCTTCAATAAGGGAGCTTCTTCATGACTATTTTTCTAGAGTCTTTTCTCGGAAAGACACTTGGACATACGAGCTTAGTACTGAGAGTCTGAAAAAACTCAACTCTATTCTCTATGAGCTGAAAGACACCCTAAAGGAAGGTTTAAAATGGGCTCCCCTTCCCTTTGTTTTTTTTATAGTTCAGAAAAAAGAGCACACCATAGGACCAAATCTCAGGAGAGTTGGTAAGATTTATGTTGCTGAGTCCCTTGTTGGGCCCGTTGAAAAAGCCCTGCGAAGAGCATCCCATAGTTTTCGCTTCGAAAAGATCAATAAGGAATTTGTAGAACTTATTTTACCTTCTACATCTGATCACACGTTGATGTTTTTTTATAAAGATGCCTTTTTTGATCCTGAGGAGAGGCCCTGCTTCATCTGTGGAACCTATCTTCATAGAACTGAAGCCTGCCCTGCCCTAAAGGAAAGAGTCGGCCTTGAAGGGCTACAAAACCTCTTGAAGATTTCGTTACGAGATCTTGCAAATGAACTGTGGAAAGCTCTTAAAAATTTTGATAAGACAGATCCTGTACTAAAAGGTTTCTTTGGTAGGCACTATTACTTACTTCCCTCTTTTCTGCAGGTTCCTTTCTATTTTTCCTCTGAGATCCACTATTGGACAGAACTACAAAAGCCAATTAATTTCCCAATTAAAGGAGGAGCACTTTACCTTGCCCTTGATGCTTTGATAAGACTGGACTATGACTCTGCAAAAAATGGTTTTAAAGAACAGGAAGGTGATTTTAGAGCAGATCTCGGTCTTGCTCTTTTGAACTGTCTAAAAGAGGAGTTTCCCCAAGCACTGTATCATCTTGAAAATGCACTTATTTCCGCAAAGACCCCTTTCTTGAAGAGTTATCTCCTCTTTTTAAAAGGGTATATTTATTTTTATCAGAATGACATTTATTCTGCAGAGGAAAATTTTAGAGAGGCCCTAAGAGCGGACTCTGGTTGTATTCCAGCCTTCTATTTTCTTCAGATTACTCGCTATCTTGAGGGTGAAAATTGGACAAAGATCTTTCCATTTTTTCAGCATCCTCAAACTATTTACCTTTCCTTTCTTGAACCTCTATTCATTGCTGATGAGAAGGAATTAGAGGATACCCTTGAAAAAACGATCAGCAAGTTCAGAGAGGAGGCAGTCAAAAGACTAAAAGAAGCTGAGGACAAATTTCACAAGATGGAGGCTCTTTTTCTCAAGGAGGACAAAGAGGAATACTCAAAGACTCTTGAAGACATACGTAACTCAATTTATGGAGGCGGGCTCCTTCTAATCGAAGAGGTAGGAAAAAAAGCTCTTGAACTAAATCTCGAGCTCAATAAGTTTGTCTTTTCAAAAATCAAGAAAATCAAAGAAGATCTCAAGGGCTTAAAGGAAAAATTGAGAAACCTGGAGTTATTTTGGCAAACCTATCCCTACAAAGAAGAAGATGTGGTCTTTGGAAATAGACTATCTGATGCCTACAAAATAGCTGGAAACATGGAAAAAAGGTTTAGAGCAAAAGACCTAACAAAGGAGTTAAAAAACCTCTATAAAGAGTTTACAACTCTATCTAAGCTCCTTGAGGAGCTCACTGAGATGAGACCAAATCTCGAAAGAAAATGGAAATTCCGTCTTAGAGTTTATCTTTTTCTTAAAAGATTCCTACTTGCTGAAGGAATCCTCACAGCCCTCTTTTTGAGTCCGTTACTTCTTCCTGAAACCCCTCTTTCTGATTTTTTCAGCCTCTCAAATTTTCTCCTCTTCTCCTTTGCTGTCATTATTATTATTCTTATTAGTGTCACTATTAACAATAAATGATACGAAAAGCTCTATTTGTTGATGCTAAATATATACCCTATAAAGTAAAATATTTTACACAATGTCTTGATGTAATTTCAATAAACAATCTCCAACCTTCAGTTGATACTATAATTAATACCCTAAATAAAATTTTTTTAGAAACTCAAGAAGGTCATTATGTTCTTTCCTTTTTCTCTTATGAGTTAGGCTATCTTCTTGAGGAACGACTAAAACCATATTATAGACCTTCAGTCTCACCTCTTCTCTATGTAGCTATATTTCAAAATTTAAAAGAAACTATTCTATTCCCTCGAGAGCAGAAATCAAAGTATACACTGAATTTTCTTGGATTAAATATATCTAAACAAGAATATATTCAGGCAATAGATAAGATAAAGGACTATATTGCAAGAGGTCATACCTATCAAGTTAATTATACAGTAAAAATTAAATTTCACTTTAAAGGTGATCCTTATGAGCTATTTGAGAATCTTCTTTTTTCTCAGAGGTGTGAATATGCCTTCTATCTTGAAGAAGACGATTTTGTAATTCTCTCTCTTTCTCCTGAACTTTTTTTGAGAAAAAGGGGATATTTTCTGTTCTCTTCTCCGATGAAAGGCACCCTTAAGAGAGGATTTCTTTATGCAGAAGACAAAAGGGTCAGGGAAGACCTTAAAAAAAATGAAAAAACGACTGCTGAAAATATCATGATAGTTGACCTAATCAGAAATGATCTCGGAAGAATTTGCCAAAAAGGAACTGTGTATGTGCGAGAGCTATTTAAGATAAAGACTTATCCCACTTTACATCAGATGATTTCAACTATTGAAGGGAGGCTTGAAGAGGTTAATTTCTTTGAAATTCTGCGAAGTCTATTTCCATGTGGATCTGTAACAGGAGCACCCAAAATAAGGACAATGGAAATAATCAGAGAACTTGAGCCAGAGCCAAGAAATATTTATACAGGGGCAATTGGATACATACTCCCAAACGGAGATTTCTTGTTTAATGTGGCAATCAGAACACTTTTCTTGAGGAGACTAGGTGAAACCACCTTCGAGGGAGAACTTGGAATAGGTGCTGGAATTGTCTGGGACAGTTCTCCTGAAAATGAATATGAAGAGACCCTTCTTAAGGCAAAATTCCTCTCAGATCCTCTACCTTTCTTTAAACTTTTCGAGACCTTCTGGTGGGAGCGGGGGAAAATTAATAACCTCCTCGTATATCACTATCGCAGACTCATCAATTCTGCTCGCTATTTTCTCTTTAAAATCCCAGATGAGCTCAGAACTTTCAAGAAATTTAGGATCTATCTTGAAGAACATCTTACAGGACTCACGATAGGTGTGCGTTATAGAGTAAAGCTCCTCCTCGATCCCTCAGGAAACATAGAGATAATCCACTCAAAACTTGAAGAACCCTCCTGGAGAGAGCCCATAAGAGTTGGAATTTTAACACGAAAAACCCCAAAAAATATCTTTCACTCTCACAAAACAACTGTAAGAGAAGAATATGAGAACCTCCGGAAAGAGGCAGACAAGCTTAAACTGACAGAGATCATACTCTGTGATGAAAAGGGGAACCTACTTGAGGGAACAATTTCTAACATCTTCCTTAGAATTGGCTCAACTTTCATAACTCCACCCCTTGAGCTCGGTCTTCTTCCAGGGGTTCTAAGGGAAAAGCTATTAAGAAGAAGAGAAGCGGAAGAAGGGGTTATAACACTTGAGGATCTCAGAAAAGGGGAACTATTCATTGGTAACAGTGTTAGAGGACTTGGTAAAGTTTGCGAATGGATTATACTATAGAAATTTAGCAGAATATTTTTAGGAGGTTGAGTATGAGCGAGAGAACTTACAAGATTGCGGTAATTCCCGGTGATGGTACCGGGCCAGAAGTCATAAGGGAGGGTGTCAAGGTTCTTGAGTCAGCAGGTAGGCGTTTTAACATTAAATTTGAATGGACCTATTTTGACTGGGGAGGAGATCGTTACCTCAGAACAGGGGAGACTATACCTGAGGGTGGACTCGAGGAACTTAAAAAGTTTGATGCCATTTATCTTGGTGCTATTGGGCATCCAGACGTTAAACCTGGCATTTTGGAAAAGGAGATCCTTTTAAGGATCCGCTTTGAACTTGACCAATACGTTAATCTAAGACCAGTTAAACTATATCCAGGTGTCTGGACTCCAATAAAAGACAAGGGGCCTGAGGACATAGATTTTGTTGTGGTTAGAGAAAACACAGAAGGGCTCTATGCAGGAGGAGGAGGGTTTTTGAGAAAGGGCACTCCCTATGAAGTAGCTATACAAGAGTCTATTAATACCAGAATGGGAGTAGAGAGGTGCATACGTTTTGCCTTTGAGTATTGCAGGAAAAGAAACAAAAAGAAAAAGGTTACCCTCGTTGGAAAAACAAATGTTCTTACCTATGCCTGGGATCTTTGGTGGAGAGTCTTTCAAGAGGTTGGTGAGGAATATCCTGACATTGAAAAAGACTATGCTCATGTGGATGCAACCTGTATGTGGTTTGTGAAAAATCCTGAATGGTTTGATGTAATTGTTACAGATAACATGTTTGGTGATATTATCACTGATCTTGGTGCCATAATTCAAGGTGGAATGGGCATAGCAGCAGGTGGAAATATTAATCCGCAAGGCGTCTCTATGTTTGAACCTATTGGTGGATCTGCCCCAAAATACACTGGAAAAAATGTAATCAACCCCCTTGCTGCTATCTGTGCTGGGATGATGATGCTTGAATGGCTGGGAGACAAGTTCAGCGACTCAAAGTTAGTTGAGGCAAGCAAAGCTATTGAAACCGCTGTTATTAAAGTATGTAGAGACCATCTAAAGAGCCTATCTGCAGGAAAAATGGGCTACACCACTCAGGAAGTGGGTGACCTCGTCGCAAAGTACACTGAAGAGGGTGTCGAACTCTAAGAAATCTCCAGGGCTAGCTCTTGGCTAGCCCTCCTTCCCTATTATAAATAAAATCTTTTCTTTCAACAATATTGATTTATAATTAAATAATTAATCAACTTGTTTTGAATGCCTCTAAAATGCTTCATAGCCTCAGACTTAAAGTCACAAGACGATTTCTAATCTACTTAAACCTACTTCTCATTTTATTCCTTCTAGTGCCTTTTTGGGTCTCCTTTAGGTATTTGGAAAAAATCTTTATAGAACAAGTTAGGAATCAAGCTCTAACGATTTACCACCAGATTATTCTCACGAGAAAATGGATTGCTGATCATGGAGGCATCTTTGTTGAAAAGTTACCTTGGGTAGAAGAAAATCCCTATCTACTACAAATTGGTGAGAGGACAAAGATTATCACAGCAGATCACACTATTTTGATAAAACAGAATCCTGCCCTTGTTACTAGACAGCTCTCTGATCTAGCAAGAGAAAATAATCTTTATTGGTTTAAGATTACAAGCCTTAAATATATAAATCCCTATAATAAACCTGATGCATTAGAAGAAGTAGCCCTTAAGTCCTTTGAAAAAGATCAAAGCTTAGAAGAGTTCACAAAGATCACAAAAGTTAACAACAGATATTTTTATAGATATATTAGACCCCTCTACACTGAAGCCTCTTGTTTAAGATGTCATGGCAAACAGGGCTACAAAGAAGGTGATATAAGAGGTGCAATTAGTATATTCATCCCTTTTGATGAAACTTATAAAAAGATTGTCAATTATAAGATACTTATAATATTAATTTTTACGATTTTTTGGCTATCTCTTAATATAATGATTCTATCCATAACAAATAAGTTTATTTTTAATCCACTATATTGTATTATAAAATTATTGAGAACTCTAAAGCATCTTTATAATCCCCTTCAAGAGGCTAAATCAGACAAAAAAGAGCCTTTTTTCAAGAATGAATGGGCTCTTCTTTTTGAAAGCATAAATCAATTCCTCAAAGAAATAAATTTTTACCAAGAGCAAATAGAAATTAAAATCAAAGAAGCTAAAGAAGAATTAAAGAAAAAAACTGAACAACTTCAAAAGTTATTAGAAAATAAAAAATTTTTGATATCAAATATGGCCCATGAAATAAAAACACCTCTAACATCAATAAAGGGGAGTATTGATTTTCTTCATCATTATTTTATAATTAAAAATAGCGGAAATCTACAAGAAAAAGACAGAGAAAAATTAAAAGAATTTATAGAAATATCTCAAAAAAATATTATCAGATTAATCAATTTATTTAATTTTTTAGTAGATTTAGAAAAACATGAGGCCGATCTTCTTGAATTGGAATACAAAAGAATTAACGTAAAAGCTCTTCTTGAAGATATTGTGCATTCACTAAAAGGGTTAAGTGAACCTAAAGAAATTACATTTAAAATTAGTGTAGATGATAATATAGAATTGGATGCAGATATTGAAAAATTATACATAATCCTATCAAATCTTATCTCAAATGCTATTCACCATTCACCACAAAGGGGTGTTATTTCAATTAGGGTTTCCAGGAAGGATAAGATGGTTCGTTTTGAGATCGAAGATCAGGGTGATGGTATAAAAGTGGATCCCAATCTCCTTTTTGAGAAGTTTTACAAGGGACGTTCTAATGGTTTTGGTCTAGGGCTTACAATTGCAAAAGCTTATGTAGAGGCTCATAAAGGAAAAATAGGTGCTTTTAATACAGAGCAAGGAGCTTGTTTCTATTTTGAAATTCCTGAAAAATTAGTATAATAAGCAGAGATGAAGAAAAAAATTCTTATTGTCGATGATGATCCAGATATTTTAACTATAGTCTCTTCCTTTCTTCAGATTGAGGGTTTTGAAACAGTACAAGCACAAGACATAACCTCTGCCCAGAAGATGTTTCTTACAGAGGCTCCTGATCTGATTATTCTGGACATAATGCTTCCTGACAAAAGTGGACTTGAATGGTTAAAAGAACTCAAAAAAACCTATTCAACTCTACCCGTAATTCTTCTTACTGCAAAGAGCTCAGTTTCTGACAAGGTTCTTGGCTTTGAATTAGGAGCGGATGACTATTTAGCCAAACCCTTTGAGCCTCTTGAACTTGTTGCACGCTGTAAGGCCCTTCTTAGGAAAACAGAGCTCTTTCAAAAACCCAAAAGGGATCTCATTCAAATAGGTGAACTAAAGATAGATCCAAAAGGTAGAAAAATTCTCAAAGGAGATAGTGAAATCCACCTCACTCCTATGGAATGGAAGATACTCAATCTCCTTGTCTCAGAACCGGGACGGGCCTTTAGCAGGGAGGAAATTAAAAAAGCTATTTGGATGGAAAAGAAGATATATAACTGGAGTAGAGTCCTTGATGTTCACATAAAGAATCTTAGAGAAAAATTAGAAGACGATCCAAACAATCCCACCTACATTATCACAGTCCATGGGTATGGATATAAATTTAGAGAATGATCTAATTTAGAGAATGATCTAATTTTGAATCAATCAGAAAGCGTATAGTAGGCTAAGTAGACGTTTTCAATGCCATCAATTGATTTCATAAATTTCAAAACATGTTCAATTTCTTGCATAGTTGGTCTTTCAATTAGGTAAACTATTTTCTTATCTTCTGCTCTTATTATTTCAACATTATTAACAATTAATTCATTTTTAATTCTATCTATTTCTTCGTCATTAAGCACTACTATGAATCCGCTTGCAATAGGCATTTTAGACTCCTAATTTAAAATTAATTACATTTCCTTTTTGGCTACACTTTTGGATGCATCTTCCACAAAATATACAATCAATACTCCTAAGTTTTCCTTGATTGATTTGATTCATAATTTCAATACCCATATAACAACTTTTATTACATACCTGACAGTTTAAACACTTATCTCTATCAAATCTAAGATGTAATAAACTAATTTTATTCAATGATCCATAAAGTCTACCAATTGGACAGATTATTCTACACCAAAGATTAGGAAAGAAAAATTCTAGCATTAATAACACTAAGATAAAAAGAATAGAATATAAAACAGTTGAAAATTCAACAGGCATATCGAATATTAAAAAATAAAGCCCAGTTATTCCTCTAAATAAGTTTGTTAAATGAGATAGATAATTAGTAAAAATTGGAATTCCAAACATAAATGAAGAAAATAAAAAGATAAAAAAGAATAAATAGCCTATATTTGAAGGTATTTTATGAGATAAAGAAAATTTCAACGAAAATTTGATCTTATTAATAAGTCGAAAGAGAAAATCCATAGGACATATCCAACCACAGAATGCCCTCCCAAAGATTAAATATATACCAATGACAGGTAATACTGAGTTTATAGCGTTTAAATCTATACTTCTTGATGCAAGCTGGATTTCTAAAAAGGCAAAGGGATCAAGTAAGGTCAACCAGGAAAAAAGAAGAGACCCTGTCAGACTGCCTACAAGAATTTTAGAACGAATAAATTGAAGTAATAATAAAAATAATACACTAAACATTACAATTCTTCTTATGAATTCATAATTTTTAGCAATTTCTCTCACCTTCATCTATACTCTCTTTCTACGATTCTCCCACGAGAAAGAATCTTAGGCAAATTTTCATTATATACAAGTAAATATCTTTCTTCCATATTCATTTTTAACAGTTTTTGAAACTCATTAATGTATTCTTCCTTTACTTTTTCATATGTTTTTTTTGTTATAACTTTAACAGCTGAACCACCAAGTGGACAATATTTTACACAAAGTCCACATCCAACACAATTATCATTTATATACGGCTGATTTCCCCATTCACTATTATAAAATTCAAAAACAAAGGCACCCAATGGACAGGCCTTACTACAGCTAAGACACACATCACCATTCCAGCCGAAACAGAGACTGAAGTCTATCAAGGCTTGCCCCATGGAGACCTTCTCCTTAGGGACCTCTTTTAAGGCACCGGTAGGACAATGTTTAGGACACTCCATACAAAGCCCACAGGGAAAATCTCGCATATCTTTAATGTAAGGGGTCCCAAAATCTCTCAGACTTCCCAATCCCCAAACCGCTATTGCATCATACTTCATTACATGACATATATTGACACATACACCACAACTTATGCACTTAGCACGAAACTCCTTCTCTGGTAGAGCTCCTGGTGGTCTGATGATCCCTCCAATAGGGATATGAGGAATAGGTGGTTCAAAATTCTCACTCTTTCTCAGAGCTAGACTATAACTTAATTGGGGCAACATCTTTGAAAATCCAACAACTAAGGCGCCGAAACCCAAAATTTTTAGAAAATCTCTTCTATCCATAGGTTAAGAATCTTCAATGATTTAAAAAGGGGGGCTTAGGCCCCCCTCTAGATTTTCATGAACTAAATTAGGCTACAACCCGTCCTGGCTCTGCTTGTCTGGTCTTCGTTCTTCCTTTGTAGATCTTAACCGCAAATAATTTGTAGTCAGGTTGGAAACTAAAGGGATCAAAGAAATCTGGCATGATCATATTGATTAGCTTGAGTTCGTCAAACCAGGGGATAAAAATGTAGTCTTTTCTTGGACCTCCTGTTGCCTGGGTGACATTAAGCACCTTAACTGGGAGTTCTATCTTCCCTCTTCGACTCTCAACGACCACGATATCTCCAGTTTTCACACGTAGCTTTCTTGCAAGCTCTTCATTTATCTCTACATATGCTCCAGGAACTGCTCTTGCAAGCTGTGGAACCCTTCCAGTCATTGTGGCAGTATGCCAGTGTTCAAGAACTCTTCCCGTGCAGGCACCGTAAGGAAATTCTCTAGTATCATAGATCACGATTTCTGTTCCATCTGCTCTGCGATAGGCACATCTCAGGCCTGGAAACTCTGCAGGGCTGAGGGCAATAAGCTTAAGGGCATTGAGATCTTTATCAGGATCTCCAGGAACATTTACCGTGTACCTTGCTCTGATATCAAAAGGTAAGGCACTATTTTCATCCACCTTTTTGGGATTAAATACTCTTTCTATTATCTCGACGGTCCTGTACTTTACAAATTTGTTTCCTTCTAGTTTGCAAGCCCACCATGGATTAGCCCAAGCTATTGCTCTACCGTCAATCACGGGAAGTTTGGCTCCTGGTCTTGTAGGATCATCCACCATCCCGTGGAGCCAGGCATTAGAAGAGTAGAAGAAAAGAAACCATCCAGCAGGGAGACTCTCCTTATGATGATAATCACTATCTTTCATCTCTTCTCTTATCTGTTTCTCGATCCAACTTCCATACACGGGATTCCACTTCTTAAGATTGGCAACAGCAGTTTCAAATCTCTTTTCAACCATTGGATCATAAGGGTAGGCATACTGAATTCTGGATTCATACTTTTCATAACGTTTTCTGACGTCGGGGTTAGTATGGTAATCCTCAGGCATAGGTTGACGAAATCCCCAGTTCCTCTCATGAAGGAGAGACCTTCTCATACCAGTGAAGTCATAGGCAGTTCCACGGACACATTGAAGAATATCATCCCAAACCTTTGCGGTGAATTTTGTATTCCAATCTTTTGTTTTACAGGCTGTTAGAGTCTTTTTTAACCAATCTTGACCATCAAATTCTTCAGGCCAAAATCTCGATACCAAACCCTTAGGAACAATTCCCTCTTCTTCCAACCTGCGTGCAATAATCGCAGTGAGAGTGTGGTCTGGAATAGAGTCCTTGTGTGGAGGAATTAAATGTTTTATAAGTTGGTATCTTCTCTCAAGATTACCATATAGATATTCCTTTTCACTCCAAGAGGATGCAGAGAGAACGATGTCGGAAACTTGAGTTGTTGCAGATGGAAATGACTCAAAAGTTATAACAAGAGGCCAGGGTGTTCCCTTAATTGCCTGCCCCATCGCCTGTCTAGAGACCCAGGCATAGGGATTACTTTGACCGGGGTTTACTGTAGAATTAAAAAGGATTTTTATCTGTCCCGAGCCGAGTCGTCTGAACATTTCAACCATATGGGGACCTGGCAGTGGATGGATCTTAATTTTCTCAGCTTCTCTCTTTGCCTCTGCCTCGCTTAGGCCTTTCTTTCTGAGATAACTTTCAACCCCTCTTCTCCAGATTGCTTCAATCTCAGCCCGATGCACAGGATTTGTCACTACTCTTCCGTATGGGAGGGCGTGACAAAGCGCACCAGGAGCTCTAATTCCACCACAGGCGTTGGGTTGGCCTGTAAAACTGAAGGAGAGTCTACCGGGTTTTCCTGCCTTCCCTGTAATAAAATGAAGCATATGAAGAGAGGCGTTAACCCATGTTCCCTGCACCTTCTGATTAACTCCCATTGTCCAACAAGTAACAGTATATCCCTCGGCAAACCATTTAGCAGCAAGCCTTATGGCTTCTGGTCCGGAAATCTTTTTCCAAGTCTTAGTCTTTTGATCATAAATAAGAGGGCTTTCTCCCTCAAAGAGGGCATCACTTATCAATTCTGGCTTGTAATCCTCAAGAAAACGCAAGAAAAGAGCAAATCCCTTATAAAGGTCTTTCCTAATCTCCTCTTCGGAGGCATATTTCTTCTTGGGATCAGGATAGACCACAGAGGAGTGTCCAGGAAGCGGAGGAGCGGTATATGAAATATCCCAGGCCTCCCCTCTAACTCCACCATAATTGGTCTTAACCCAGACTTTCTTCACGTCCTTGTGGATACCAAATGATACATGCCTTTCAATAAATTTTTTATCGAGATATTTCCAATTTGCGGTTACAGTGCCTTTTTCAACATCATACTTTGCATTATCTAATTCAAAGGCAATTACATAGGCCATTGAATTGAGTAGTAGCAAATCTCTTCCTGATGAGATGGGTAACCAGAGGTCCGCAATGGTACCTGATCTTGTCTTCCTCGGATCTGCAAGAATCACCTTGACATTCGGATTTTTAGCCTTTAACGCTGCAATTCGATTAAAAATTATTGGGTGAGCTTCAGCGGTATTAGATCCAATCAAAAAGAAGGTATCTGCATGTTTCTTGAAATCAGGATCTGGAACATCAATGTCATCAAGGCAACCCCAGGGTTCATCCTTACCCACAGTGTAGAGGTATCCAACGACAGCAGATACCATACAGGTTCGAGGTTGACCCTCAATAGCGTTATTCTGAAAGCCTGCTTTGAAAAGAATATTCATAAGGTGGGATTCCTCAGTTCCTGCCTGACCGCTTCCATAGTATGCAATACTATGCTTTCCATGTTCCCGATAGGCCTTTATACAGGCCTTGACAATAAACTCTATAGCTTCTTCCCATGGAATAGCCACAAAATTTTCTTTTAAGTCCTGCTCTGACGGTTTTAACGCCCTTGGATCCTTTGTAGTCTTTCCTTCTCTTACTCTGGGAGAATTTTCAAGATCTGGTTTTCCAGTTGCAGGATTAATCCACTCCTTACGAATAAGTGCTCCACTTGGTCTATCCTTGTAGCCCAAGGCATGATGTAGGTAAAATCCCTTTGTACAGAGCACCCCTCTATTTACTGGACTCTTAGGATCTCCCTTTATTGCCAGTATTTTCACAGGATTTCCCTTGGCATCCACTTCACATTCAGCAAGCATTGTGCATCCAATAGCACAGTATCTGCAGGGACCAGCAGGAAAAGTCTTTACATTAGCTGAAAAGATCTCCTCAGGTTTGGCAAATCCCGCAGCAATAGTTGCAGACAAAATTGCACTCATTTTCAAAAAGTCTCTTCTGTTCATGTCCATGACAATCACCTCCAGCTTTGCTGGGTTTATTTCTTTTTAGGTTTAGCTCTAACGGTGGTAACCGCTTCGACCGCAACAGCATCTCCGTAGGGAGAATAATCCCCATCAGAAGCCACCCCCATGGCCATAATTGTCACTTCTTCTACGTCTTTAGGAGCAGTCCAGAGAAAACTCCACTTGCGCACACTATTTCCTTCGATGGTGTGGGTTATATATCCATTTATAAGTTGGGTTCTCTTAGTATCTTTTACCTTCAATTCTCCTGCACTCGCTTGAACCGCAAAGCCTCCTCTAGAATCACTTTTACTGCGAAGTTTGGAGATTACCTCTACGGTAACTTCATAGGTCTTACCAGGTTGAAATTGGGCAGGAACTCCCCTGATAACCAATTTTGCCTGAGGCCCCTCAATATGACAGCTCGCACATTCGAGCCCCATAGCACTATTTCTATGAGCACTTACATCCTTCTTTAATGCTACAGAAAAGAGAAAACTAGCAACTGACAGTCCTGCCAAAAAAACTATTTTTCTCATTACAAACCCCCAAATGTTTATTTCTTGCCCAATTCAGAAAAGGCTTGACGTATCTGGTCATCCGTAACTCCGTTGTGAAGAGCCTTCTTGGGAGATTTCGTCCGCAGAAAAGTTACAAGCTCATCTCCAGTTTTGGCAGGTGCCTTTTTAATAAGTCCACTGAGTTTCTCCTTAGTTCCATGACATTTCAAACAACTCTCAACCGCATACCCCTCACCTGTCATAATAAGTAAACCTAAGATAACAAGGAATACAAAATGACGTCTCATGTCCAAACCTCCTACTGTTTTTTCTTCATTAAAGGGATTTTAGAGAATCGGTAAAAGAAGTAAAGGCAACAATGAATTAATTTTTAGTTAATTTTTCATTAAAAATGTAAGCCTATTTGAACTTAAGGCCTAGGGCTCGAATTTAATACGAAATTAACATTTTAAGTATCTTGCAATGCCTAAGGGTTGAAATAAATTAGCCATTAAGAGCTCCAAATTAAATAGTAACAAAAGTAATCTCAATATTGACGGAGGGGGGCTATGGAAAAGAAAGGCAAGAGTTCAGCAACTTTTAAGTTTCTTCGAGAAAGGCCACTCCTTAGTCTAGCCATCGGAACTGGGATTGTTGCGGGTTTTGTTTTTTTGAACGTTCAAGCAATGCATTACACGAGTAAGCCCCAGTTTTGTGCCAGATGTCACAATGCAAAAACCCCAGGTCCTCTAGGTGAAGTCCACACCTGGAGTCTCAATATCCATGCAAAACATAATATCAGCTGTCTTGATTGTCACTCGGGACCAGGAATTTTTTCATACCTTAAGGCAAAGATAAAGGGCCTTGGCGATGTTTACAGCTTTGTGTTCAGGGGTAAAGATCATATGATTCAAAAACTAGATCAGATCCACAAAGATCCCACTTTACAGGCGAAAGTATATTCTATGGACAGCTGTCTATTTTGTCATAGCACTGAATATAATGAAAAATTCAGAAAAGAGAGAGTAATTACACTTGCAGGGCTTAGCTTTAGAACCCTTGATAAAATTAAAAATCCAGAGTATCTAAAAGTAAAAAATATGATTGATATAATGAGTGATCAGGTAAAGGATAATTACGAAGTAAATCCCAAACATAGTATTCATATAAAAGCGGGAATAAACTGTGTGATTTGCCATAGAGGTGTAGTTCATAGTGGCGAAGAAATAAAACTCGTTTCTAAGAGTATTAATGAAGGAGAAAATATGTGTTTTAAATGCCATATGGAAAATAGAGACAAAATCAAAATGAGTGATATTAACATTGCAAAGGCAGGTTATCCTGCCAAATTTTCTCATCAATTACACAGTCAAATCTTTGAATGTCAGACTTGTCATCCTGGCCTCTTCAAAATGAAAGCAGGAACTACTACTATCAGCTTTGCAGATCACTCAAAAGATGTGGCTTGCTTCGTTTGCCATGGTGAAAAGAAATCAGCAAACTTCAACTGTCAGAGCTGTCATCAGCAGTAACTGAATCAACGACATACTGTCTAAAAATTTCTTAGTAGAGCAAGAAGAGAAGATATATTTAGGGGGCGGACGAGACCGCCCCCTAAGTTTATTTTACTTCTTTGCGGTCTGACGCTCTCTAATAGCCTTTTCTAACTGGGTTACACCATCAATTGCTAGTTGAATAGCTTTATTGAGGGAGGCAATAGCTTGATCTGGATTATGGAATCCATCGGAGTTTTCAGCTGTCCACCACTCCCAGTATACATGAGCCTGAGCATGGAGATCTCTTGCTCTCTTCAACACATCTTCAGAAACTCCAACCGCCTGAGCAAGTTGATAGGTATCAATAAGTTTTGATATCCAAAATTCTGCCTTTCTCATTTTACCACGGACATAGTTCTTAATTCCATCGACAACGTTTTGAGCATCTTCTGGTGTCCATCCAGTATGGCACCTTGTGCAGACCTGGAAACCTCCAGGCAAATACCTGGGACTTCTGGCACCGTGGAAAGTGTAAACCTTTCCATCCTTACCTTTGACTTTAGGCATGTGGCAGTCAGCACAGGTGAGTCCTGCTCTTTCATGTTTGCTTCCCCAGAAGACTTCGACTTCGGGGTGTTGAATCTTGGGCAGGAGAGCTCCTGTAACTTCATGTCTAAAGTCTCTGAAATTAATGGAGTCAAAGGCTTTAAGAGCATCAAAGACATTTACCCATGGGAACCAGTTGGTTCTTCTGTCAGCCATAGTAACGGGCTGACCAGTTTTGGTGTCTATACCAGGATTGCAGTTGTATTCTACGTGGCATTGAGCACACATCAGAACCGCATCAGGCTTGTTAAGAATACCAATTGCTCTGAAATCTCTGAAGGTCACCTTCTGCATAGTTATTCTACTGCTCTTCTCCGGATCATAGGGATAGGTTCCCATTTTACGATCAACTACCGCCTCTATAAGGGCATCTCGAATAACTCTGGGCTCTGTGCTATGCGGATCGTGACACTGTATGCAGGAAAAACCGAGTTTCGTATCTCTTGCTACATCAACAACAGGTGAAGTTCTGTCCCATTTAGCCTTTGGATTTTTGTCACCCATGTAGGCCCACTTAAGGACAAGATCAGAAGTCTTACAATGGAGACAGACTGGATTAGCAGCAGTCGCTGCGGTCCTCGGAGTGAAAGGTGGAAAGATCTTCTGTTCATTTGATTTTGGATCCTTGTCATAAAGTATCTCCCAGGCACTTTTTGCAGCTAATTTCTCGTCAAAGAGGGCATACCAGGTGATAGGCCTGAATCTTCCACCATAAGCACGATCTACACGAAGATGGTCTACCAAGGCAAAAACATGGCTTCTTGGTTCTGCATGTTCTCTTGTGAAGCCGTGAGGCCTCATAATGTTATCAAATAAAATAGGAGATCTTCCCTGAGGTGTTGACTTCTCTTGTAAAACATTCTTCTTGTAGTAAGAGGAAATAAAGGACTCATACTGATCTTTGTGACACTGACCACAGACCGCATGGTCAATCTTAGTTTTTGCCTTCACCCTTACAGGATTCCCAAGATGGGCCTCCAATTCAGAATGACAGACACCACAATTTAGATTCTGATGCTTTCCTCTTGTCTTGAAGGCCTTTATTTCTCCATGACAAGCAAAACAGGTCTCCTTGTCCACAAGCTCCCATTCATGAACCTGTCCCTTCCTAGCCTCAACCTTTCCAGTAATCCCTGTGAGAACAAAACCAGTACCCAAGACAGCTATCGGCAGAATGAGTGGCAATTTTTTCTTGAAATTTCCTCTTCCCATAGGCCACCTCCTATTAGTTTTTTTCTAATAATCTTTTCTTAATCAATTATTGTGGAATAGAGGTGAAAAGAGTAGACAAATTTCTGTTAATTTTCTGTTAATTTCAGCATTTTAATTAAAGAAATAAATACTAACAAAGATTATTTAGAAAAATAATAAAATTTTCTTAGACTATTGGTGAACCAAAAAGACTGTGAGAGACGAGAGATTTTGAACTTATTCTCTAACTTACTATTAGGCTCTTACGTATTGGAATCCGTTGTGTTGCCAATCAACGAGAGCTACAATTCCTGAGGGGACGGTTTTAGCACCTTCAGGGAGCTCAGTGATAGGGAATCCCAAAGTCCTTAGAGCGGTTTCGCAGAAGAAGATTTCTATTCCCAGATTTCTTGCCTCTTGAAAGAGATTCTCGTAGTTCGAAAATTCCTTTAAAACTTTAACTCCTTCGTAATTAACAATAATTCTAACTTCACAGGTCTTTCCCTGAAGGGCAAGCACAAAATTCCTCGCCATTTTGAGCCCTGCCTCAAATCTCATAGGATCTGGAACATGAATAAGAAGTTTCCATTTTTTCATATCCCCCTCCCCCAAATAAAAGTATATTATATTTTAATTGTAATCAGATATTTTCTTTAATCAATGTCAAACTCTACTGTTTTAATTGAAGCCCCCTTCTCATTTTCAGAGGTTTTCGAATTCCTCTTTAAGGGTTCTACTGAGGATCTTTTCTATGGAGTTTTCTGGTTTTTCACCACAGTATAGTATTTCGTATACTTGATTGCAGATCGGCAAATCAAGGCCTTCCTGTTCTGAAAGTTTTTTTATTGTTAGGACAGTTTTAACACCCTCAGCAACTTGTTTTACCTCTGAAAGTGCCTCATTTAAGGTTTTTCCTTGTGCAAGCTTGAAACCTACTTGATAGTTTCTTGAAAGGGTACCAGTGCAGGTCAGCACAAGATCACCAAGTCCAGCAAGTCCATAAAAAGTATCCTTCTTTCCTCCAAGCCTCACACCACAACGGACCATCTCCGTAAGTCCCCTCGAAATTAGCCCTGCTCTGGCATTAAGTCCGAGCCCCAGACCATCACAAATTCCTGTCGCTATGGCTATGATATTCTTTAAGGCTCCAGCAAGCTCAACTCCTACTGGGTCATAAGATCTATAGACTCTGAAATATTTCCAGGCAATAAGTTCCTGTATTTGCTTTGTATTGTCTTGATCAAAACCTGCTATGACTACCGCAGTGGGAAGTCTCTTCGCTACCTCTACAGCAAAGGAAGGTCCTCCAAGAACATAGTAATTCTTTTCGTGACCCAAAGTCTCCCTCAAAATATCTAAAGGCCCTTTGCCAGTCTCAAGATCAATACCTTTAATTCCCGAAAGATGATGAGAGATATCCTTCAACTCCTCTTTCAATCTGCTTAGATTTTCTCTTAAAGCGTAGGATGGAATGGTCCATATAACAAGCAAAGAGCGATTAAAAGCTTCGGAGGGATCTAAGGTTGCCCGGAGATTCCTTGGAAGTTTAATTCCAGCAAGATAGAAAGGATTTTCATTTTCTTCATTTATACATTTAACTACCTCTTCTCTTCTAGCAAGAAGCCAAACATCGAGTCCTTTTTCTGCAAGAACCTTTCCAAGAGCAGTTCCCCAGGATCCAGCTCCAACTACGGTGATCTTCATAGTCTCTGACAAGTCTATTATATCCTATAAATAGGCCAGTCACAAGGGAGATCTTAAGGTTGTCTGGTTCCATAAAACCGATTAAAATTAAGGTAAATTGAGACTTTTCCGAATATAGAAATAGGTTATGGAGAGAGAAGCAGTTAGAATCGATGTGATTGTCCCTTTTTTGGCTATTCCTCTTTCCCTTGAGGAGGTCGAAAATCGTAGAGCCCGAGTTATTGGTGAGATTCCTTTCATCTCATATATACCTCTAAAAGATACATTAGACGATGCCTTGACAAATTGGCTAAAACTTATTAATGCTAAGTTGGATTATATCATAAACCTGCTTACACATGATCGTGAGGGTTTTACAAACCTACCTCAACAGAAAATAAATTTAAGTGAAAAGGGAGTTCGCTTCACCTCTAATGCACCCCTTCAGCCCGGAAACTTTGTTGAAATAAAGATGGTTCTCGATCTCTATCAATCTTTGGGATTTTATCTCTATGGTAAAGTGTTAAGATGTGAAAAAAGGGATAACTTTTATGAAATTGCTGTAGAATTTCTACCTCTTCCATCTGATATCAAAGAGAAACTTAGTTTCTATATACTTCAAAAACAAAGAGAACTTATAAGAGAAATGAAAGGTCTATAACTATGCCTGCAATTGTTGGAGTATTAGTTGTTTTATTTAGCGTATTTGTTGGATATGCCTTAGCAAAAGGAAATTTTTCTATACTTTTACAACCTGTTGAGCTTATGATAATCTTTGGTGCAGCAACTGGAGCTCTTTTAATTGCAAATAATATGACAATTGTTAAAGGAATTATTCAAGGCGCAATTAAAGCTTTGACAAAACCAGCAGTTTTCACCAAAGACGATTTCGTTGATCTTTTATTACTTCTAAATGATATCTTTAAGAAAATTAAAAAAGAAGGTTTAATATCTATTGAACAGGATATAGAAAATCCTGAAGCAAGCAAGATCTTTTCTGCATATCCCAAAATATTAGCTAATCATGTCGTATTGGATTTTATTAGAGATACTTTTAGATCTATTCTTACGACCAATATTAGTCACTACGAGTTGGATGCTCTCCTTGAGAATGAAATTGAGATCATCTACCATGAACTTGCTGAGCCTGCTCACAGACTTTCAGCCCTTGCTGACTCTATGCCTGGACTAGGACTTGTTGCTGCAGTTTTGGGAATTATCCTAACAATGGGGAAAATTGATCAACCACCTGCAGTAATGGCTCACCACCTCTCTATTGCTATAGCTGGAACCTTCGTTGGGATTTTGACTTGTTACGGATTTATGGCTCCGCTTTCCGCAAGAATGGAAAAATTGGCCATGGAAGAAAAAGAATATCTAATGGTCATTAAGACCGCTATTGTTTATTTCATAGGAGGTGGTGCTCCTCAAATAGCTGTTGAATTCGCAAGAAGAACAATTCCACCCCATATGAGACCCAGTTTTGCAGAGCTTGATGCCAAGCTAAAGGAGCGGAAATAAGAGGTGGCTACTCCTCCAATAATTATCAAAAAGGTTAAGAAAGTTGCTGGAGGTCATCACGGCGGATCCTGGAAAATCGCCTATGCAGACTTCCTGGCAGGAATGATGACCTTTTTCCTTCTTATGTGGCTCGTCTCCATCATGGAACCTAAAACAAAAGCTCAAGTCGCTGCCTACTTCAAGAAATTTAATATCTTCTCAAAAGCTGGTGTTAGTATGTTGATGGAATTCTATAGAACTGGAAAAATGGATATCCAGAAGATTCAACCATTGCCACACGAACTACCAGAAGTAAAAGGTGAAGGTGAAAGATTTAGAAGAATTATTGAGACTAGGCTCAAGGCTCTGCAAGAGCATGTCCTTATTGAAACCTTCGAAAAGTCTGATAAAGAAAAAATTATTAAAATAGAAATTGTTGAACTCATAAACAAACCCCTCTTCCGACCAGGAAGTGCAGAGCTCCTTCCAGAAGGAAAGGAGATCCTACGAGTCATTGCAGATGAAATAAAAGATTTGCCTGTTCTTATCTCTGTTGAAGGTCACACTGATGCCCACCCTACGCGAAAAGGAAAACTTGGAAACTGGGAGCTCTCAACTGCAAGAGCAATAAGTGCTATGCTTGAATTGGAGAAAAATGGAGTCCCACCTGACAAGATCGTTGAAGTCGTTGGCTATGCTGATAACTTCCCTCTGATCAAAGACAATCCCTATGATCCAAAAAACAGAAGAATTACCCTAACTATTCGCTTCGGACAAGCCCTGTTAGGAAGAGAATAGAACTCCTCTAATCTCTTAACCTGAAAATTACCCTCACAGGAACTTTCTCAAAACCAAGAGTTTCTTGGAATTTTCTGCGGAAAAACTTTTCCACATGCCTTGGGATCTCCTCAGGATCAACGTTTATGAAAATCACAAATGTAGGTGGTGCAATATCTACTTGAGTTGCATAGTAAAATTTAAGCCTCTTACCTTTGATATTAAAGCTGTATTGTCTCTTTAAGTCCTCTAAAAGTTCGTTTACCCTCGATGTAGGGACCCTTTTTCTGTATTCAGCATAGATCTCATCGACTAGTGGTATTATTTTTTCTATGTTTGTGCCCTTTAGAGAGGAAATAACTTCGATAGGTAACCAGGACATGAATTTGAGATGGTGTCTGAGGAGTTCAAGAAAGATCTTTCCTTTCTGCGGTTTGTCCTCAAAGAGATCCCATTTATTTACTAAGAGCAGACAAGCCTTATAGTGCTTATCAATTTGTCTAAGAAGGGTCTTGTCTTGATGAGTGAGTCCCTCCTCTGCGGTAACTAAAAAGAGAGCTACATCAATCTTTCTCAGGGTTTCTAGGGCTTTATCAACACTAAATTTTTCAGCCCTTTCTTCAATCCGAGCACGTCTCCTTATGCCAGGAGTGTCAATAAATACTAGAGGCAAACCATCATTTCTTTCCAATAACACATCCACACAATCCCTTGTTGTGCCTGGTATCTCAGAAACTATAACCCGCTCTTGACCAATCAGTCTATTGAGAAGCGTGCTTTTACCTACATTAGGCCTTCCCAGTATAGCAACCCTGATTACATGCCTTTCTTTCTCCTCCTCGAGGTTATCTCCTGCGATTTCTCTTATCTTTTCCCGAAGTAAGTGAATATTTTTTCTGTTCTTTGCAGAAATGAAGACCGTCTCTTCAAAACCAAGGGCAAAGAATTCTCTTGCCTGCTCTTCATCTTCAAAACTTTCAACCTTGTTGACAACTAGAAGAACTTTTTTTCCGCTCTCTCTTAAAAATCTAGCTATATCTTCATCACCAGCTGTAAGCCCTTCTTTGGCATCCACTACGAATAGCACTAGATCTGCTATATCTAGGATTTTTTTAACGATTTCCTGAATACGAGTGCTAAAAAAATCCTCAGAACCCCAATCTATGCCCCCAGTATCAATTACCTCTACTCCTTTGCCATCCTCAATCTCCGCAAATCCAGTAATAAAATCTCGAGTAATACCTGGCGTCCTCTCAACAATTGCCTTCTTTTCTCCAATGAGAGTATTAAAAAGGGTTGATTTTCCCACATTTGGTCTTCCAACTATAGCTACTCTGAACATAATCCTCTTCTCGCTTCAAGAATTTTCTTGACCTTGGGAAAGGCCTCAAGATCAACATGAGGTATTATAAGAGCACCTGTCAAAAGTTCAAGGAATCTCTGCTCGGTATTTAATTCAATATAGGTTATACTCTCAACAATTTCTTTGATCTCCTCAAAATTTGGCTCTCTAAGAAACTTTAAAGCTCCCAAACCTGCTCCGTTTCCCACTGCTTCACTTCGCTCAAGAGCTTCTTCAGGAAGCATCCCTAATATCACTGCAGACTCTACATCTATATTAATTCCAAAAGACCCAGCAACATAGAACTTTTCAACCTCACTAAAGGTAAGCCCAGCTTTCTCACAGAGAAGTCTGAGAATAGTATACATAGCACCTTTTGATCTAAGAAAACTCTTGATCTCATGTTCAGATACATAGATCTCTTTTCCAGCTGAGGGCTCATCCTCAGGCACAAGCACTAAAATTCTCCCTCCCTCCCTCTCTCTTATTCTCTCTGGAAATTTATCTTTAACATATTTTCCCTCAGGTGTAAGGAGCCCCTGAACAAAAGCCTGAGCCATCAGACTAATAATAGCAGATCCACAAAAACCAACTGGCTTCAAATCACCTATAGTTTTAAAATTTATCTCCCCTCTTTCAAGAGAGAGTTCAAACTTCTCAATTGCACCTGGTATGGCCCTCGTTCCACAGGAAAATATCCCTCCCTCAAGAGCCGGTCCAGCTGCCCCTGCACAGGCAATCAAAAAATCTCTATTTCCTAGGACGACCTCTGCATTAGTGCCAACATCTAAATAAAAACAGGGTCTCTCTCTTCTATGCAACCCTACCTTAAAAATACCAGCAACAAGATCTCCACCGAAATAAGCACCAACCATGGGAAATATAAAGACTCTTGCAGAAGGATGCCCTCTGAGATCAAGGCATCTTGCTTTCAATACTGGAATCCACTGTATAACTGGAACATAGGGTTCCATAATTAGGTAATTTACAGGCAACCCAAGTAAAAAATGAGTCATAGCGGTATTGCCACAAATGCTAAAAAAATAAATTGACTCTTGATTAAAATTCTTTAAAGCACTATTTATAGCTTCAATAGTTATCTTTCTTAATATTTGTATGTTTTCATGTTTTCGTGCAAAATGTAATCTTGTTAGAATGTCATCACCATATACAATCTGAGGATTATCAATAGAAAACTCACAAATTATTTGATCAGCTATAAAATCATATATGTACAATGCAATGGTTGTGCTACCGATATCGATAGCACAACCCAAAACATTTAAAGGTTTACTTTCTAATAGATCTAATAGAACTAGTCTATCTTCTTCTTTTACAACTATAGCATAAAGATTATTATTTTTACGAATAAGATGGGGTATCTTATACCATAACTCTATTTCAACAGAGATTTTATCATATCCGGTTTTTTTGTTAATTAAATATTTTACCAGTTCAATATCAAATTTAGGAAGCCCTACATTATATTTTTCAATTTTTAATTCAATAAGATTTACTGCTTTAAACATCTATAACACATTGTGCAATATAATATTCATTTTCTTTTTCAAATTTTGCCATAGTAAAAGTTGCACCTTTAACTTCTACTCCATAACCATATTTGTCATAATCTAGCCATACACCTTTAAGAGATCCTTTAATAAAACATCTATCTTTTAAAACTACTTCTCCATCAAATTCTAAAAATAATATATTCTCACTATAGCTTAAACTGATTATTTTATTAACGAAGGCAACTAGCAACTCATCAGAATAATCTGCTTCAACTTCGATATTATATGATATTGTTGTTTTGTCTTCAAGAAAAATATCATTTTCCACCATAACACTTGCAAGAGCTTTAAGCAAATTTGAGAGGGCCCTCTCAGGGCTCTCTCCAAACCCTCTAATTCCTATATCAGCTCCGTGCTCAAATGTTTCAAAGCTTTTCATTCAGAAAACCTCCTCTATGGATTTTAATATTTCAAAAATTTTAATCAATGTATCATTTCTGTCAAGTAGAAAAAGCTATTAACATCACTGTAGAACTAACCTAATCGCGCCATCTGGTAATAGAAATGGGAAAAGAAACCAAGTTAAAACATCCATATTTACTTTGCTAAATGGAACTAAGTAAAAATCACTATCTTTTTTAACTATAACGATAGCAGATTCTCTACTTCTTTCTTCAATTATAAAAGTGTTTTTATTTTCAAAGGAGTTAAAAAGCAGATCTGTATATATAATTTCTATCCCCTGCGGGATCAACATCTTTTTTAAAGTGCCATTGATAATAAAAATAGTTAAACCATAAAACTCTAATAGATACATATTTTCATCAATTGGAATCAATTCTCTATTTAAATCAAATATCTTTTGATCATTATTTAACAAATCGTCGTAAAAATAAATTTTATCAATTTCAAATCTATCATTTAATTTTTTAAGCTTCAGAAAATTTTTCTCATTGAGGGGATTTTCAATTACAATGGCATCAAGTCTGCTGATACCAAATTTTCTAAGCATTGGTTCAATTTCAAGTTTTGCTATCTGGCCGTTTTCTTTAATTCTCAATATTAATAAACTAATTTCTGTATCTTTTACAATAATTGCTCTCTCTTTATATAACTTAGGAATAATAATCATAAAATAATCATCATTAATAACTTTCAAATACAAGTGTGATAATATAAAAAATAATATAGCTATAAAAATTGCCAATAAAGGACGTTTCAAAGTTTTTAAAATCACAATAGCTAATGAAAATGTTAAAAGTAAAATCAAAAGAAATTGATTAAAAGGTATAGTCAATGATATTTTAGATTTGAGAAAAGGAAAATTAATAAAAAACTCAAAAACACTTGCTATATTTTCCATAAGAATTTTTGCAACTTCAACATTTAAAAAAGATATAAGAGCACAAATTATAGACCCTGGAATAAATAAAAAACTCCAAATAGGAGTATATATAAGATTATTAATAGGAGAAAATAAAGGAATACTTCCAGAAATCTTCAAAATTAGTGGTGCAGTAAACAAAGTAGCCAAAGTACTTGCAAGAAGAGATTGCAAAGGAGCAATTATAAACTTATTAGAAATTAATCCTTTGGGAAGAATATGGCCGGATATAATTATGGCAAGAGTTGCCAAAAATGAAAGCTGAAATGAAATATTTCCAATTAAATGTGGAGAAAATATCGTCAAAAATAGGGCTGTCAAAAGTAATAAATACAAACTTGGTGTATTTCTAAAGAAAAGCTTACTTATCAAAAAAATAAGCAGAAAGAAAAAGGCTCTTTGTGCAGATGGCTGAAATCCAGAAAAAATGAGGATTAATCCTGCTCCAGGTAATGCCAATAAGCTTGCAATAATTTGTCTTGGAAAACCAAAAGTAGGTAAGTCTACATATCTTAAGATTTTTCTAAAAATAAAGTAAAGTAAAAAGTATAAGATAGCTAAATTAAATCCAGAAATTGCAAGTTGGTGATAGAGACCTTGATCTTTGAGATTATCGAGATATTCAGCAGGAAGTTGGTTTTCAATACCGAGTACCAATGCCTGAAATAGCCCCTGTGCTATAGGGCTTAAGCTTGTTGAAAAATCAAATAATTCCTGTCTTATAGTCTCAAAAATTGGTCCTCTGTCTTTAATACAGACAAATGGTTTCTCTTGTAGATGCCTCAATTCTCCTGATATCCCCTTTGAGAGTATTCTTTCCTCAGGGATCGGTGCAAAGGGATTTATATACTGTTTCCTCGTTCTTACTACAAACTCACAATAAAAACCTGGTCTTATGTTACAAGCTGAATTAGAAAGGATCTCAAATATCTCAAATTCCTTTGTTCTCAACCAAATTTTACAACCATCAAAATAAGGTTCTATCTTAATAACTTGGCCATATATTTTCTGATTGGCATCTCGTTTAATGTCAGTTGATAAATTTTCCTCTAGGTGAAAAACTTCCTTACCATAAATAATTGCTAATATTAAAACTGTAGCAAAAATAAAAATTGCTCTATAATTACTGTATAGGAAAAAAAATGTCAGTGCTAAGATAGGTAAGACAAGAATAACTGCTTTATAAAAGGACAAGAATAGACCAATGAGATAGGCAATTGAAACTATCAATAATGGATTGACTTTCACGTTCGAGAGCCAAAGAGTAAGGTTCCAATTCTGACTATTGTAGCTCCTTCTTCAATAGCAATTTCAAAATCATGGCTTGTGCCCATTGAAAGCTCAGTAAAAGATTGTCCAAATATTGGTTTAAGATACTCAAAGAGTTTTCTCATTCTTTGAAAATAGGGTCTTGTTTTTTGGGGATCTTCTGACCATGGTGGAAGGCACATTAAACCACATACTTCCAGACTTGAACTTCTACTCAATCTCTCAACCAATTTTTCTAACTCCTCCTCCCTAACTCCACCCTTTGAAAGCTCTCTTCCAATGTTCACCTCAATGAGGACTTTTTGACCTATCCCCTGCCTCAAGAGTCTCTTTTCCAACTCATCAATAAGCTCTATTCTATCAACAGACTCAATTACATGAAAAAGTTTTATTGCCTTTTTAACCTTATTTGTCTGCAATCTACCAATAAAATGCCACTCGATTGGGAGTTCCTTCAAAAGAGCAATTTTCCTCTCAGCTTCTTGTACATAATTTTCCCCGAATAGCTTAATACCTAATTTATGGACAATCTGGATCTTCTCCACACTTTGCCCCTTGCTTGCTCCAAGAACTTTAACCTCCTCTCTTTTCCTTCCTGCTCGCTCACAGGCTTTCTCTACTTTCTCAAAAACTATTTCCAAATTATTCCTAAGTTCTCTCTCGAGATCGCTCATAGATCTAGACTCTGCGGTAGAGGATTCGCCCATCAAAAAATTCCCTCTTCTGTTAAGATAAAATCCATCCTTACGTCATGCTCTTCAAGACCTAGTTCATCTACTATTTGAAAAGAGAAGGCTACACCTACTTTTAGCCCTTTGAAATTAGCTAGGGCCCTATCATAATACCCTCCCCCGTAACCCAATCTGCCCTTTTTCTTATCGAAGGCAAGTCCTGGCACAAGAATAACCTCAAGATCAGAAATATCTATTTGTTGACAATTTGGACTTGGTTCAGGAATTTCAAATACTCCGAGGACTAACTCACGAAGACTAGTTATTCTATGGAAACTTAATCTCTTCTCTACTCTATTAGTCCTTGGAAGATAGACCTCTTTCTCAAAGAGTGCCTGACTTATAGAAGAGCGAAGGTCAACTTCACGATTTATAGGGTAATAGAAAGCAATCTTGGTAAAGTCTCTATATAGAAAAGAGTTGATTAAATTAAGATTTATAATCTCACTTTTCTTTTTCCAGAGTTCTTCACTAAGTTGATTTCTTTGGTCTTTGAAATAGGCCCTAAGGATCTTCTTATTATCTTGGATAGCCTGCTTTACCCCTTTCCGCAACGAGAAGTCTTGTAAGGGCTCGCTGAAGGGATGCTCTAGCACGGGCGTAATCGATTTCCTCTCGTTTGGTGTGATATTCCTGCAATCTCTTCTCTGCCCTTTCCTTTGCACGGAGAGCCCGTTCAACATCTATCTCTTCTGCTTTTTCTGCAGCCTCAACCAAGAAGGTTATCTTGTTTCCAGAAATCTCACAAAAACCTCCACTAACTGCAAGCCACTCTTCTCTGTCTCCCACTTTGTATCTTAATGGTCCTATTTTTATTGCTGCCACCATGGGGGCGTGGTGAGCCAGAACTCCAAACTCACCAGCAACCCCCGGAGCAGTCACAATATCGACCTCTTCACTTACTACCACTCTGTCGGGAGTTATTACTTCTAATAAAATTCTAGCCATGCTATTCCTCCCACTAACCCTCGAGCAACTTCTTAGCCTTTTCTACTGCCTCCTCAATTGTACCAACCATGTAGAAAGCCTGTTCTGGCAAATCATCATGCTTACCCTCGAGGATCTCCTTAAAACCCCTAATAGTATCTTCAAGTTTCACATATCTACCTGGAAGCCCGGTAAATGCCTCAGCTACATGGAAGGGCTGAGATAGAAATCTTTGAATCTTTCTTGCCCTTGCAACAATTATCTTGTCTTCTTCAGACAACTCTTCTACTCCAAGGATTGCTATAATGTCCTGAAGATCCTTGTATCTCTGAAGAACCTGTTGTACTTGACGTGCAACAGTGTAATGCTCCCAACCAACTACGTTGGGATCTAAAATTCTTGACTGAGAGTCTAGTGGATCAACTGCTGGATAAATTCCCAGCTCCGCAATCTGACGAGAGAGAACGACTGTTCCATCAAGATGGGCAAAGGTCGTGGCTGGAGCAGGATCAGTCAAGTCGTCTGCAGGCACATAAACACACTGCACAGAGGTAATCGAACCTCTTGTTGTTGAACAAATTCTCTCTTGAAGAGCTCCAATGTCTGTGGCAAGTGTTGGCTGATAACCTACTGCTGATGGCATTCTTCCCAGGAGTGCTGAAACCTCCTGGTTTGCTTGAGTAAATCTATAAATATTATCAATAAAGAGTAGAACATCCTGTCCCTCTTCATCGCGAAAATACTCTGCTATAGCAACAGCAGTGTGAGCAACTCTTGCACGGTGGCCAGGCGTCTCATTCATCTGTCCATAGACAAGAGCTGCCTTATCAATAACTCCAGATTTCTTCATCTCAAGATATAACTCGTTTCCTTCGCGTGTTCTCTCACCAGCACCACAGAAGACAGAAATTCCACCATGCTCCATAGCAATGTTATGAATCATTTCCATCATTACGACTGTCTTTCCAACTCCTGCTCCACCAAAGGTTCCCATCTTTCCACCACGGGGAAATGGAATAAGGAGGTCAAAGACCTTTATACCTGTCTCTAAAACCTTGATCTGCACATCAAGCTCTGTTAATGCAGGAGCTGGTCTAAATATTGGATAATATTTGTCGGTCTTAATAGGCCCTGCTTCATCAACCGGATCTCCAACTGCATTTATGATTCTTCCAAGTGTAGCCCTTCCAACTGGAACCATAAGGGGACCACCTGTTGCCAAAACCTCCTGTCCCCTTCTCAAGCCATCTGTATAGTCCATAGCAACACATCTAACAATATTATCTCCAAGCTGTTGAGCAACCTCAAGAACTAGATTCCACTCTCTATCATCAATCATGGGATTTGTCACTCTCAGAGCATCTAGAACCTTTGGAACCTTTCCAGGAGGAAACTCAACATCTACTACTGTTCCCATGATCTGAACTATCCTTCCAATTACCCTCTCCTCTGCCATAGGTTCTGCCCTCCTCTTTTCTTTATCCTTTTATGGCCTCTGCACCACCAACAATATCCATAAGCTCTTTGGTGATGCTGGCCTGTCTAACCTTATTGTAGTATAGAGTTAATTGCTTAACCATATCTGAACAAGCCCTGTTAGCATTGTCCATAGCAGTCATACGAGCTGCCTGTTCACTGACTGCAGTCTCAAGCATGGCAGAAAAAACGAGTGTATTTAAATACTGAGGTAAAATCTGAGGCAGTAATTCCTCCTCATCAGGCTCATAGGTGTAAGCCATTACAGACTTTGCTTGCTCAACCTCAAAACTCAGAGGCAAAAATCTTTCAACTCTTGGGATCTGCCTAATTAGATTCACAAAATAACCGTAAATCAGATAAACCTCATCCCACTCTCCATTCAAAAAAGCTGTTATCGCTGTGCGAGAAATCCTTCTTGCATCCTGCATTAGGACTTTGCTCATGACATCACCAAAAACCGCCTTAACAGGAAACTTTCTTCTAAAATAGGTTATTCCTCTTCGACCAACAAGGATAAATTCTACGCTTTTTCCCTCTCTCTGACATCTCTTTACAAGATTTTCTGCCTCCTTTATCAGATTGCTATTAAAGGCTCCACAAAGACCACGATCTGCTGTAATAAGTATGATTCCAACTGTTTTCACCGGGTCTCTTGCCTGCAAATAGGGTATCCGCGATTTGTTTAAGCCAGGGGAGGAAAGAAGCTGGGCTAAAACCTCCTCAAACTTCAGTCGGTAAGGCCTAAACCCTTCCAGACGCCCCTGCAAACTTCTCAATTTTGCAGAGGCAACCATGTTCATTGCCTTTGTAATTTGACCTATCTTCTTTATCGCATCAATTTTCTTTCTCAGATCTCTCAAACTCGGCATATCTTCTCTCCCTCCTAATAGCTCCCTTAGGGAACAGGCACTGGCTCAATATTATTAGCCCTCTTGAACTCCTCATTGAATTCCCGCAACATTGCTTTCATCTTTTCCTCAAGTTCAGGTGAAATCTCCTTCTTCTCCCTTATCTCTTTGTAGATCTCTGGATATTTCTTTTCTACAAATTCATAGAGCTCTCTCTCATATTGGGCTAGTACTTCAATTGGCATCTCATCCAAAAAGCCTCTTGTTCCAGCAAAAAGAATACAAATCTGCTTTTCCACAGGTAGTGGTTGATATTGTGGTTGCTTTAGAATCTCAACTAGTCTTGCTCCTCTGTGAAGAACTCTCTGTGTTGCCTTGTCCAATTCAGATCCAAACTGTGCAAAAGCTGCAAGCTCTCTATATTGCGCAAGTTCAAGTCTCAACCTTCCAGCAACCTGTCTCATCGCCTTAATCTGAGCGGCACCTCCTACTCGAGACACCGAAAGTCCAACATTGATCGCAGGCCTTATGCCTGCAAAGAATAAACCAGGCTCAAGATAGATCTGACCATCTGTAATGGAGATAACGTTTGTAGGAATATAAGCAGAAACGTCTCCCTGAAGAGTCTCAATTATGGGAAGCGCGGTAAGAGAACCACCACCATATTTATCATCAAGTTTAGCAGCCCTCTCTAATAGTCGAGAGTGGTTATAAAAGACATCACCAGGATATGCCTCTCTTCCAGGCGGTCTTCTTAATAGAAGAGAAATCTCACGATACTCCGCTGCCTGCTTTGACAGATCATCGTAGATGACTAAAGCATGGCGACCTGTATCTCTGAAGTACTCACCAATCGCACAACCAGAATATGGAGCAATCCACTGAAGAGCTGCAGAATCTGAAGCACATGCAGCAACAACTGTCGTATATTCCATAGCACCATATTTTCTTAAGGTCTCAACTATTTGAGCAACTGTGGATTTCTTCTGCCCTATTGCAACATATATACAATAAACATCCGTATCTTTTTGAGCTAGAATTGCATCAATGGCTATAGCAGTCTTACCTGTCTGCCTGTCTCCAAGAATCAACTCTCTCTGACCTCTTCCAATCGGAGTCATGGCATCAATTGCCTTGATTCCCGTATACATGGGCTCATGAACAGGTTTTCTCATTATGATTCCTGGTGCTTTTATCTCAATTCTTCTGTATTCCTTTGCCTCAATTGGCCCCTTACCATCAAGAGGTCTACCAACAGGATCTATTACCCTTCCTATAACTGCCTCTCCGACAGGTATTGAGGCAACTCGCCCAGTCCTCTTGGCGGTATCTCCTTCCTTAATCTTGGTATAGTCTCCCATAATGGGAATACCCACATTATCAAATTCGAGGTTCAAGGCAATCCCCACTTCACCACTTTCGGGAAATTCAATCAACTCCATATATTCACAATTCCTGAGCCCAAAAACTCTTGCAACACCATCTGCCACAGATATTACAACACCCATCTCTTCTAGATTTATCTTCTTCTCAAACTCTTCAATTCTCTTTTTAATAAGATCACTTAGTTCCTGTGCCTTGATAGCCTCCATATGCTATACCCCCTTTTTGATGATTTCCTTAAATTTTTCAAGTTGACTCTTCAAGGTTCCATCCCAAACGTAATCTCCAATCCTTACGAGTGCCCCTCCAATAATTCCAGGATCTACCCTTACTTCCAGATAAACCTCCTTTTTGAGAACCTCTTTTAGGGCCTCCTCGAGGGCTCTCCTTTCCTCATCACTGATCTCATAAGCACAAACAACCTCACCTCTCGCAATCCCAAGCTCTTCATCAAGCAGGGATTGATACATTTTTATTATATCTTTCAAATACTGAATTCTCCTTCTTTCAACAAGAAGCTGTAGAAACCTCTCTACCTCAGGGTCTACTTGGATATATTGAACAATTTCTCGCAGAATTTCCATCTTAACATCAGGTGGATAAATTGGACTCTCGAGCACTTTGAAAACTTCAGGGTAATTCCTCAGAAGGCCTTCTAGTCTCTGTAAATCTTCTCCAAATTCTTTTGTCTTATTCAATTCCTTAGCTACAATAAATAACCCTTTTGCATATTTGAGTGCAAGTGCTAGTGCCCTCAATTTACCACCCTCCCCTTAATATTCTCAACAAATTCCCTAAAAAGGGCCCTCTGATGCTCAGGAGTAACTCTCTTTTTGAGGATCTCCTCTGCTAGCTTCACCGCCTCCTCTGCAAGCTCATTCCTCAACCTTTCCTTTGCCTTCTCGAGCTCTTGCGCCATATAGAGCTGTGCTTGCTCCTTTATGCGCTCAGCCTGTTTCCTTGCCTCTTCCAATATTCTCTCTCTCTCCTTCATGCCCTGTTCAACATAGCTCTGATAAATTGCCTCTGCTTCAACCTTCAAATTCTTAACTTTCTCCTGAAGCTCTAAATATCTTGCTTCAGCTTCCTTTTTCTTCAGTAGGAGTTCTTCGTATTCTTTCTTAATACTCTCCTGTCTACTTCTAAAAAAATTTACAACCGGTTTCTTTAGTAGTTTATAGAGAATTAGCACAAGGACAAGAAAATTAACCGTCCACCATATGAGATTTTTGATCTGAGTTGCAGTAACGCCATGAGCCTCTGCCATATCTATTTACCCCCGAGGAGTTTTTCAACAATGAGCCCAGCAAAGTATTCCCTCTGAGCAAGCATACTCTCTCTCAATTTAGCAAACTCTACATTAAATTTTGCTTCCCACTCCTTTCTTAAGGTCTCAACCTCTCTCGTAATTTTCTGTATTTCCTCCTTCTCAAGTCTGCGTGCCTCTTCCTTTAAAGCTTCCCTTTTAGCAATACCCTCCGCACGGGCTGAACTGAGGGCCTCTTGATAATTCTTAAGCCCTTCTTCAACTTGCCTCAATAGATCATTAATCTCAGCCTCAATTCCCTTAAACTGCCTCCTCCGCTCTTCAAGAAAACTCATAACAGGTTTTATCAAAATTGCATTGAGAATAACTGCAAGTATAAGGGCTTCAACTATCTGAACTAAAAGTGTGACATCAAATTTTAGCATGTCTCAGACCCCTCAAAATCCTTTGTTCTCCTTAAACGGATGAGCATATTAAAGTTCAACTTAAAGTCAAGCCAAATTTTTAGGCAAATTTTATAGTTATTTAAAGAAATCTTTTCTAAAAGCTATATTAAATAAAATTGATAGCATAATATAAGTTGCAATTGTCACTGATCCACCATAACTGAGAAATGGTTGAGGAATACTAGTCATTGGCAGTAGCCCGATAACACCACCAATGTTGAAGAAAAATTGGATAAGAAGTATTATCACCACACCAAGGCTCAAACTCTTCCCTAAAATGTCCTTAGCTTTACGAGACACCTCAAGACCCCAATATAGGAGATAACCATAGATAAGGAAAAATACTGTAGCTCCGATAAAGCCAAAGGCCTCTGCCCACACACAAAAGGCAAGATCAGTATTTTTAGCAGGAAGGTAATTCAGCCTCGTAGACCATCCCTTTTGAAGCCCCTGTCCTGTTAGCCCACCCGATCCTACAGCTATGAGAGACTGAGTTATTTGATACCCCCAAGTTTTTTTATATTTTTCGGGCTCTAGATAGCCATAAATCCTTCCCTTCTGATGAGGTTTTAGTCGACTCCATGCAAAGGGAAAAAGAACAATTGCTAATATAAGACCTATCAAGGTCAGTGCCAGAAGTAGTCTTTTGGGGAAGCCGAGAAAACACAGGAAAACAAAGAACATAAGAAAAATTATCCCAGAGTAATCAAGATCAACAGGAAGAAGAAAACTTACTGGAAGGGCAATCACAATGATCAAAAAAATAGCCTCAACTATAGACAACCTGAACTCTCTTTTTTTCTGAAAAATTAAGCTTATTAAGTATAGTAATATTATTTTAAGAAACTCCGATGGTTGAATACTTATAGGCCCTAGGACTAACCAACGTTTCCCAAGGATGGCAAGAAGAATTAAAAGAAAAAGAATTGCTACATAAAGAATCCAAAGGATCTCAAGAGAGACCCTTCTATAGTCAAACTTAAAAAGAATTACGAAGAAGAAGACCAAACCAATTAAATTCCAGACAACACTTTTCCAAAAGTATGAACCTGTTTCACCCATTCCAAGTTGATTAATTATGTTTATGAGGATCAAAGAGAGGAAGGCCAAAAGAGCTAGATAGTTTTCTCGTAAGAAATTTCTAGTTCTGACTAAAATTTCCATGAATTATCTCCTCAAAGTCCTCTTGAGGAATTTCTTCGGATGTAGAG
>JAUQPD010000033.1 GCA_030550555.1 Thermodesulfobacteriota bacterium | reverse complement strand
GGCCAAGGAGCTTTAGTCTTTCTCTTTCTTCTGGACTTAGTTCAGAAAGGTCTTTAACTGGTTTGGCTTCCTTTGCAGATCTAAATTGTCTTGGATCAATGTTATTTTCTCTCATTTTAACCCTCCTATCCTAAAATTCGCATCTTTTTAGGCACTTTTGACAGCCTTCATAGCCAAATTTTTGGATCCCTTCAAAGATTTCAATGGGATTTCCTTTACAGTAGATTTCGCCATTCATTATTACATAGCCAAGATCTGCGGTCACATATTGAAGAATGAATCCTGTATGAGTTATAATAAGTCCGCTTTTTGTCCTTTTACGATGGACATCTTTTTGGAGAAGCTTTTTGATCATCTGCCCTATGAGGTGTATGTTTTCTAAGTCAACACCAGACTCTGGTTCATCTAAGAGGACGAGATCAGGGTCTTGCACGAGCAGTTGCATTAGCTCGCTCTTTTTGAGCTCACCTCCAGAAAAACCCTTATTGAGTTCTCGTTCAAGAAATGACTCAAATTGAAAGGTTCTTGTAAGCTCTTCAATTTTGCTTCCGTTGTTTCGCGCAACAAGCTTTAATATCTCTTTGACCTTAACTCCCTTGATAGTAGGGGGTCTTTGGAACATTATTCCTATCCCTCTTCGTGCCCTCTCATAGGTAGGAAGATTAGTAATATCTTCTCCTTTGAATATAATCTGACCATGTTTTACCCTATAGCTGGGAAATCCCATAATGGTCATAAGAAGTGATGTTTTTCCAGAACCATTTCTACCAAATATCACATGGGTCTCTCCCGTAGGTATGGTAAGATTAATCCCTTTTAAGACTTCTCTTCCTTCAACTTCTACCCAAAGATCCCTAATTTCTAAAAGGTTTTCCATACTAACCTCCCAAATCTTGACTTTCTTATTTAATTAATAATAAATTCATCTTCTTAAAAAACCAAGGCCTTGAAAAATTTTTTTCTACATCTAAACTAAATACATCCAAAGGGGAATCTAATTCCAAAATTTTTCCAAGAAGGGGAGATATGGAGGCAGTAAGAGTTGAAGAGGTCTTTGAAGATCCGATTATCATTGAGACAGGGAGTCTTGCTAGACTTGCTCATGCTGGAGTTGTTGTAAGACAGGGAGGGTCTGCGGTTCTAGTAACCGCCTGTATCAGTGAAAAACCCCTTGAAAATGTAGATTTTTTACCGCTTTCAGTTGACTATAGGGAACAGAGCTCTGCTTGGGGAAAGATTCCTGGGGGATTTATCAAGAGAGAGGGAAAACCTACTGATAGAGAAATTCTTGTCTCAAGGGTGATTGACCGTTCAATTAGGCCTCTTTTCCCTGAAAATCTCTTGTATGAGGTAGTGGTCACAGCCCTTACTCTATCTGCAGATGAAAAATATGACCCTGATGTTTTGGCAATTATTGGTGCCTCATCTGCTCTTAGTCTTTCACCTATTCCCTTTTATGGTCCTCTTGCAGGGCTAAGGGTTGCAAGAGTTGAGGGAAAATTGAAACTCAATCCCACCTATGAAGATCGTCAGAGAGCTGATTTGGACCTGATTGTGTCTGTCACAGAGGATTCCATAGTGATGGTTGAGGGTGGTGGAAGGGAAATTCCTGAAGAAGACCTTCTTGATGCCATATATTTTGCTCTTGAGAAGGGACAGGTTCTGGTTCATGCCCAGAGGGAACTCGTTAGAAGGGTAGGTAAACCTAAGCTTGAGATACCAGTTCTATCTGACCCTGAGATTGAGGCTTGGGTAGCAGATCGGGGTAGAGGGCCAATACTTGAAGCCCTGAGCATTCAGGACAAGCTTGAGAGAAGGAAAACACTTGCTCAGATTCTTGAGGAGCTTCAGTCTCAGGTTGAGGATAGCAAGCAATTCAAGGTTGCCTTTTTCTTTAAGAAACTACAGCAGGAGCTTCTCAGGGAGAAGCTTTTTACAGAGGGTAGGAGGATTGACAATAGAAAACCTGATGAGATAAGACCTATTCAAATTGAAATTCATCCCTTTGAGAGACCTCATGGATCTGCTATCTTTACTCGAGGGCAAACTCAGGTTTTTGCATCTGTTACTCTCGGGTCAAGTGAATCAGCTCAACTTGTTGAGACTATTTTTGAGGGGGAGACCTTTAAGAGATTTATGCTTCATTATAACTTTCCTCCCTTTTGTACTGGGGAGGCAAGACCCTGGGGGCCCCCAAGAAGGCGAGAAATCGGTCATGGTGCCCTTGCAGAGAGGGCCCTTGAACCTTTGATCCCCCTTGAAGATACTTTTCCCTACATAATTAGAATCGTTGCCAATGTTCTTGAGTCAAATGGATCATCCTCAATGGCTACAGTTTGTGCAGGCTCTCTTGCCCTCTTTGATGCAGGAGTTCCTATGACAAAGCATGTTGCTGGAATCGCTATGGGACTTGCAACCTGGAAAGACAGGTATGTCATCTTGACTGATATATTGGGAGATGAGGATCAGCTCGGAGATATGGACTTTAAGGTTGCTGGTACTCGGGAAGGAATAACCAGCGTACAAATGGACATTAAAATAAAGGGACTCTCCAGAGAAATTCTCTCTGAAGCTTTAAAACAGGCAAAGGTTGCACGCTATCAAATTCTCGAGAAGATGTATGAGGCCATTCCTCAGCCAAGAAAGGAGCTTCCACCTCACGCGCCAAAGATTGAAATAATTACAGTTCCTGAAGATAAAGCTCCTCTTATAATCGGACCAGGTGGTAAGACTGTTAACGAAATAAAGAAGAAAACGGGAACTCAAATATGGGTCTTAGAGGGAGGTAGAGTTTCCATTTCTGGACAGACCCTTGAGTCCATAGAGTCTGCTAAGCGTGAGATCTATGCAATTGTTGCGGAGGTGGAAGTTGGGAAGATGTATGAGGGAAAGATCACAAGAATTGAGCCCTATGGGCTTTTTGTGGAAATACTTCCTGGAAAGGTTGGTCTCTTACATGTCTCTAAAATGGAAAATCCTCCGAGGGATCTAAGAGTCGCCTACAAAATTGGAGATAAAATTTTAGTCAAAGTTTTAGAAATTGATGAACTTGGACGTCCCAAATTGACCACCTTCTTTGGAGAGGAAGTTGCAGGACCTCTACTTTAGAAAAGTAGAAGAGACATATCTCTATCTTCAAAAACTTGCTCCATTTTCACCTGAAATCATCATCACCCTTGGAACTGGCCTTTCTGGTCTTGCAGAAAGAGTTGAGAAACATCTGGTCCTCCCTTATAAAGAGATCCCGAACTTTCCTATATCAACTGTAGAAACTCATGTTGGGGAGTTGATTTTTGGTGTGCTCTCGGGTAAAAGAGTTGCTCTTTTAAGGGGAAGATTCCACTACTATGAGGGGTATTCTGCAAAGGAGGTAACTTTTCCTATAAGGGTTTTGTCCCTTTTTAGGCCCTGGCTTTATATAGTATCCAATGCAAGCGGAGGTTTAAATTTAGATTTTAGATCTGGTGATATAATGCTCATAAAGGACCACATTAATTTAATTCCCGATAATCCCCTTAGGGGACCAAATGTAGATGCATGGGGGCCAAGGTTTCCAGATATGTCTCAGGCCTATGACAAGGCTTTAAGAGAGTTATTCAAGGCTATAGCAAGAGATATTGGTGAAGAGGTCAGAGAGGGAGTCTATGTGGGCGTTCCTGGACCAAGCCTTGAGACGCCTGCAGAGACGAGATTTTTGAGACTTATTGGTGCTGATGCAGTAGGTATGTCTACAGTTTTAGAGGTCATAACTGCAATTCATGCAGGCCTAAAAGTACTTGGCATCTCAGTGATTTCAAATGTGAATGATCCTGATAATTTTAGGCCTATCCTCTTTGAGGAAGTAGTTGAGGTCTCCCAGAGCGTTGAGAAGAGACTGGGGAGACTAATTGAGCTTTTCTTAGAGAGACTTTGACGTTATTGAAAACTTTTTCAAAACAAAAGTAAGCAATGGGAAAACTTCTTATCAGTTATACACCCTTTGAGATAAGGGTTGGACTTGTTGAAGATCAAACACTTGTGGAATTCAATGTAGAGAGGCCTTCGGAGAAGAGTCTTGTTGGAAATATTTATAAGGGAAAAGTTGTAAAGATTGTTCCTGGAATAAACTCGGCATTTCTTGATCTTGGGCTTGAGAGGACTGCCTTTCTTTTTGGTGATGACCTTGTGCCATCAGGAGATATTGAGTGGAGTAGAGAGGTAACGCCATTTAATCTTCAGGATATCCTTAAGGAAGGTCAAGAGATTCTTGTTCAGGTAACTAAGGAGCCTATTGGTCAGAAGGGAGCAAGGGTCTCTACAAATCTCACTCTTCCTGGGCACTATCTCGTGTTTTTGCCCTATTTTCAGCATACAGGAATTTCCAGAAAAATTAAGGATGAGGATACAAGAAAGGCCCTTAGGGAGACTGTTGAGAGATTAAAGCCTCCAGAGACCGGCTGGATAATCAGGACCGCAGCAGTTGAAGCAGATGAAGATGCCCTAAAGCGAGAGATGGAGTTTCTTCTCTGCCTCTGGGAGGAGATCAAGGAGAGGTCAAAAAAGGTCAGAGCTCCAGCACTTGTTTATGAGGAGCCCAATATAGCCTTTAGGGCTATTAGGGATCTTGTTAATCGTGAAATCTCCTCAATTGTTGTAGATGACCGAGAATTCTACTTAAGGCTCAAAGAGTTTTTAGAGAGATACTTTCCAGAGTTTTTACCAACTCTTGACCTCTATGAGGGAAAGGAAGATCTATTTTATGTGCATGGATTTCAAGTTGATGTAAGGAAATTGCTCTCTCGCAAGGTTTGGCTCAAATCAGGAGGATTCATATTGATTGAGCCCTGTGAGGCCTTCACTGCTATTGATGTGAACACAGGAAGATATCTTGGTGAAGGGAGAGAACTCGAGGAGACAGTGCTAAAGATCAATCTTGAAGCCTCTCAAGAGATAGCATACCAACTTCGCCTCAGGAATATTGGAGGACTAATTGTGATAGATTTTATTGATATGGATGATCCTAAACATCAAGAACTTGTTCTTGAAACACTCAAGAATGCCCTTAAAAAAGACAAGGCCAAACATAGCTTTCTGCCAATAACCCCCTTTGGGATTCTTCAAATGACAAGAGAGAGAAAAAGGGACTCTCTTTATGAGATCTTTTATGAGACATGTCCCTTTTGTGGTGGAGAGGGCAAAATCAAAAGTAAACGCACAGTCTATTACGAAATCCTGAGAAGAATTTTAAAAATGGGACCTCATCTCAGGAATAAAAAACTTGAAATAGAGGTCCATCCTTCACTCACTGAAATCATAGGTGAAGAGATTCATTATTTAGAGGATCTTGAAAAAAAATTTACCTTTAAGGCAATTTTGAAGTCCAATGAGAACTTCCTTCCTTGGGAATATAAATTTCATCTTGTTACCTCCTCTGGAAAAGGGGTAAAAAGTGCTGAAGTTTCCTGCAGTCTTTCTTGACAGGGATGGAACTATCAACGAAGAAGTAGGATATCTCAATCATCTTACTCGTCTTCGGCTTATAAAAGGTGTTGGCAAAGCTTTGAGGGCTCTACAAGAGAGGGATGTCAAACTTTTTGTAGTAACGAATCAGAGTGGGCCAGCAAGAGGTTATTTTCCTAAGGAACTCGTGGAAAAGATTAATGCAGAAATCAAGAGGAGATTGAGACGCCAGGGAGTTGTTATAGAAGAATTCTTTGTCTGTCTTCATCATCCTGATGAAGACTGTTCTTGCAGAAAACCAAAAACTGGACTCCTTGAGCAGGCCTTTGCTAAATATCCCATTGACAAAAACAGGGCCTATGTCGTAGGTGACAGACTAATTGATGTAGAACTTGCTAAAAATGCAGGTCTTAAGGGAATTTTGGTGCTCACCGGATATGGAAGAGGAGAAATGGAATATGTCCTTCCTTACAAATCAATCAAACCAGACTATATAGCTGAAGACTTAGTAGATGCGGTAAAATTCATCCTTACTGATCTGGGAGTCTAAGAGACTTTGCGAATTCTCTTTGTAAAGCTTTCAGCCTTAGGAGATGTTATACAGACCTTGCCAGCTCTTTCCTATCTAAAGAGAGAGCTTCCTAGTGCAGAAATAGACTGGATTGTTGAAGAGAGAAACGGAGAACTACTCATAGACCACCCTTTCTTAGAGAGAACTTACCTTTTCAAAAAAGAGTACTTTAAAAATCCTTTTAAATTTTTCTCCTTTGTTAAAGGACTTAGGACAAAATACTACGACTGTATAATAGACTTTCAAGGACTCTTAAAGAGTGCTATCCTTACCTCTTTTGCTCGGGGGAAGTTTCGCTTTGGTTTTGCAAACTACCGAGAAGGTAGTGTCTTTTTTTATAATGTCCTCTTTAAGGCCTATGATTCAGAGCTTCATGCTGTAAAGAGATACTTGTTACTTGTGAAAAAAGTTCTCTCTTTTCTTGCAGACGGAAAGGAACTAGAGTTGACTGGCCAAGATTTTGCCATTGATCACTTCCCTGAGATCCCTCTCTCAGAGGAGACCCCTAAAGGGTTAATTTTTTCTAGGCCCTATGTGCTTTTTGTTCCCTCAGCAAGATGGGAGACCAAACTATGGCCGTATCAATATTGGGAAGAACTCTTAAATATGCTTAAAGACTCCAAGTCTTTTGATATCTATTTTATTGGCGGTAAAGAAGATCCCTCAAAATCTTTTGCAGAAGCCATGTCAACCAGATATGAAGGGGTCTATTCTCTGGTTAGTAAACTTGGGCTTAAAGAACTTGTTTATGTTATGAGACGAGCTTTAGGAGTTGTAACAGTTGACACAGGGCCTATGCATCTTGCAAGTCTCCTAAATAAACCAATAATCGCCCTTTTTGGCCCAACATCTTCTGCTAGAACAGGCCCATGGAGCAACACTTTTAAAGTCCTAACTGCTAAATTACCTTGCAGTCCTTGCTTCAAAAAAAAGTGTAGAGAAAAAACCTGTATGCTTAGTATTAAACCACAATTTGTCTACAAAGAACTTCTCTCACTTCTTAATTTTAGATGATAAATAGACAATTATAGGAGAGCAATTATTCAGGTTCTACTTTGATGAAGAGGACTGCAGGATACTTTTCAATAAGTGCTGGATGGAGGTCAAAAGTGATAACTACTGGAATGGTCTTTTCCCCATATATTGCATAAAAGATGTCAGCTCTTTTAAGGGCCCTTATGGCATCTTTGTCGTCTGCCTTGTATGATGCTTCTATTGCAATGAGAAGTTTTTCCTTAGTATCTTCCTTCTGAGCTCTTACTAAAAGATCTAAATTGAGGGCTTCATTTCTTTCTTCATGAGAAATTATTCCTTGGTCTACAGCATCCTCTAATTTTTCTACCCACTCTTCAGGTGGGACAACTTTTACCCTGCGGAAATATTTTCCTAAAAAAGCATGGGCCCGCTCTCTGACCTTTCTCTCAAAGTTGTCTCCTTTTAGGGAAGCCACATCAATTTTCAGGACTCCCACCTCCTTCTTAAGTCCAGCGACATCTTCTTTTAAGATTGCCACATCTTGCTTGAGAACTGCAACGTCTTGCTTTAGGACTGCCACATCTTGCTTGAGAACTGCAACGTCTTGCTTTAAGATTGCTACATCTTGCTTGAGAACTGCAACGTCTTGCTTTAAGATTGCCACATCTTGCTTGAGAACTGCAACGTCTTGCTCGAGAGTGTCCAACCTTTTTTCCAGACGATCAAATCTTTCAATAAGTTCTCTAACCGCTTTTGGTAGATTGAGGAGCTCTTCAGTAAGGATAAGCCTTCTGAGCTCTTCAAGCCAATCGGGATTTTCCCTTAGTGCACAAAGGAGATCGTAAAAGTTTCTTATTGTGTACTTCTT
>JAUQPD010000036.1 GCA_030550555.1 Thermodesulfobacteriota bacterium | reverse complement strand
CTGCATAGCGGTAGAGGAGTTCAATATAGCCTGCATAGCGGTAGAGGAGTTCGCTATAGCCTGCATAGCGGTAGAGGAGTTCAATATAGCCTGCATAGCGGTGGGGTCATTATCCATAAACCAGTAGTTGTCTTTGTAAACTCTCATGAATGCAGCTTTACCAACTATTGTTTGTGTAAGTTGTTCAAGTAAGTCTGAATTGCCTTGCAGAATTGCAAAAAGAATTCTGTCTTGTTGAGCATTAAATCCACTTTCTACCTTTGGCATTTTTACACCTCCATTCCGCTTACAAATACATTTGCTTGTCCATCTGAGCTAACAGTTATTGTGTCTCCTTCGTTGAGCACAAGTTTTGCTGAAAACCAACTTGCAGAAGATGCTGAGTAATAAACTGTATTGTTTATTTTTACCGTTATACCTGAATTACCTGGCAAAAACACATAAAGCTGAACCATAGCTGTTTTCCCAGGTGGTACTGTATACACAGTTACTTCTTCATTGTTAATTGTCGCTATCGCAAGCATTAATCACCTCCGAAGAAGAATGCCATGGCATAAAGCTTATTTAAATCAAGCTGTGAAATTGCTTGTTCTTTTGCTGTTTGTATATCATTTAGTGCTTGCGTTCTTGCTGCCTGTATTTGCTCTAATACTTCATCTCTACTTGCGTTGATGATTGCATCAGCACTATCTCTTTTCTCCTGAATTTCTTCGACTATTTCATCTGCTTGCGATTTTTTCTGCTGTAAATATTCCCAAGATGGTCTCAAAACCTCTTCAATTCTTTTAAGTCCATACTTTGTTACTTCGTTTATTGCATACTGCCAATCTTTTTCTATATCTTCGAGCTTGGCAATGCGTAGATCAATATCTGCAAAAATTCTATTAAAAACCTCATCGCTTAGCGGAGTTTTCTTTGTAAATCTATAAAGATGAAACCGTGTAGGCATCTTTTACCTCCTACAAGGCAATGTCATATCTTGCTGCTACATGAAACACTCTGAAGGGGTTTTGTCCGCAGTTTCCCTGGAGAATAATCTGATAAGAAGAAGTCGCCTGAGAAAGCTCAAAAGTATACTCTTTCCATAAAGACATGCCTGCTTGCGTAACAATGTTTTGAATTTCTACTAGGTCAGTAGTTTCAGAAGTTGGGTTTACAACATTGTCACCTATTTTCAGTTTGCAACTTACTGAGTGATTTTGTGGGTCAAAATTTTCAAGTAAAATACGCACAATAATGCGATTAGATGGAGTAGCGAGAGTTCTTAAAGTTGAGTAGTGTTTAAAAGTCGTGCCGTATCTACTTACACGCACTTGGCTTCCTTGTAGGCGGAAGGCTGGCTGAAGATCTGTTGTGCCTGTAAAGACAGCTCTGAGAGGCAATAAAGGAGGAGCGGTTCTCAATTGCTCCGCTGTGTCCTGGGATATACGATACCAAATGCCTCCTAATTGATATTCAAAATAAATCTCTGTTCCCTCGGGGCGTAAAGCTTCAAAGAGTATGTCTATGTCATGTATTCCACCTTGCAAGCTTAAGGGTTGAAGCTGAACTATAGTTATGGGATTGATAAACTTAGCAAAGTTAAGTCTCATCATTAAATCTCTGCTTGCATCCTCATACATGAATTGAGCATCTTGAGAATACATTAACACACCTTGAGTGTATTCAGTGCCTTGAGAATAACCTACCCTATGTGAGCCAGGAGTAGCTAAAACAATTGCATACATTTTCCCCGCATCTAACAGCACTGGCTCTCTTAGCTGTATCTTGCACCAGCCCGTCTTAAGTTCATTTGCAGGCACATTAACTATAGCAATAGTCTTGCGAAGATCAGGCCTTGCTGCAGTGCACTCTACAAGAGAGATAGTTAAAGCAGCACTTGTATCTACTTCTGTAAAGTAAAGTTCAACTGAAGTTAAATAACCCGTGTTGGGGCTTAAAAAAGTTTGAGCAATGATAGAACCTTGCACGGTATGTGTAACAGTTACAGCTTCCCAGTATGGCTCAAGATACGTGTCTACCCAAAAGCGGGTTAATCTAACGGGTCTGTTATAGATCAACGCATTTTGTCTATATGCGGGATCAACTTCCCACGTTTCATCATTCCGTCTAAATATACCTGTGATAGGATCGTATCTTCCTGACTGCCAGAAGGCTGAGTTGGTGCAAACAGTGAGAGTTTCTCCGTATCTGATTCTTGTCCTTGAGATAGTTTTTTGAACCATCTGTGTTGTCTGATACTGATATGCATTAATCCGAACATTTCCGATATAACGTTGAATTGCTAAGCGTGTTTCTTCGTTAAAGGCAGGGATGACTAAAGATGTATCAAAAATGCGAATATTGGGGTCAAGGGGGTTAAGTACTTGTAGTTGAGAAGTAGTTGATGCACTTGGAGCTGGGCGAATACCTTCCATAACAAGGGCCGAATAGTCACTTGGAGAAGTATCTGTTTCATCAGGAGTGAGAAAGTGATCAGCTCCGTAGAACTTATAGTCATCAGGCATCTCAAGACGCTCTTTGATACGAGCCATGTCTAAGGCAAGCTGGATGACATGGTTAATGCTTGCCCTGGTTGTTATCTCTTTAGAAAGAGCTGCTATATCAGAAGAAAGACCTGCCAGTTTTGGTTCAAACTCTCTTCGCCAGGCATCAAACTTTTTAATTTCGTTATGTAGGTAATTGATAGAAGGCAACTCATTTTCTACGGCTCGTTCTATTAAATCTATACCTGTTGTAGATAGTGTTATCCAGGCAACTGGAACAACTCCTGAGACAATAAGAGGTTTTACAGGGTGAACTGCCTCATCGCCTGGAACGATATTCAAATTGATGATACGCATTTTCTGCATTGCAACTGCTCTCGGCTCTGTTGTACCTGTTGTGACATCAATTAAGAAATCTCTGGGCTCAACATTTGTTTCTATTTCTGTCCCATAAGCTACGATAACTATAATACGCTTAAAATTGATCGGTAGGTATGTAAAAAGGTTGAGTTCTGCAGGTTGTTCAAGGGTATAAATCTTACCGCCAGGCGTGTATAATTTTCCTGGCTCAACCCTAACTTCTGTTGAAGAAAGCTTGCTAACGTTTAAGCCAGAAAAATACGCTTTACCCCCTAATACAGCATCTTGCACTATTGCACTTATCGCTTCATCTGTGAACTGCTCTATGTTGTTTAAATCATCAGCCTGAAGTTCTTGTCTGTCCCTGAAAATTACTTTTTTATACATTTATTACCTCCTGAGCTGTTATATTCATTCCTGCTGTTATTGTGCCATCTGCAACAGGTACCCTTTTAGTTTTTGTATTCAAAAGTATTTTGTCTCTTACAGATTTGTAAGAATTGAGCATCTTAATAGCCCGAGTAAGTTTTGTTTTTGGCAATTCTTGTAAGAAGTTTCTCCACAAATACTTCCCTCTTATTTCCGCCCACACCTCAGCATGATAGGCGGGGATTGCGATAGGTTTCTCATTTAGAAAAGTAAAAGGCTTCCGAGAATATGCTATAACTTCTTCATCATATACTCTAAGTCTTTTATAAATTCTTTCATTTGCATCAAGTATAGTTGTATGACCTGCGACTGACCAGACAAAAGCAGATTTACGATTCCACTGCCCCTTTTCACAAATTTCTTCCCAGTAAGGTGTAACTGGAGTTAACTTAGGGGTGATTACTTTTATCTGTTTTTCGACTGCAACATCTGTATAAGTTTTTGTGAAACGCAGAGTATATATTCTTTTTCTTGCCTCATGATCTACTAAGAAACGATCTTGAAGTCTGTAAAAGATCCCTCGTGCAATAGAGGGCTCCTTTACTTGAACTATCTCTGTAGCAATTTTTTCTTGCTCTTGTTCAAGTCTAAGAAATGTTTGAAGCGGTATAACTTGTTTTTTGTAAATGTAATAAGCTCTGTAGCCAAAGCGAAGAGGGGCATCGCTAAAGAACGGGTATATATCGCCTAAAAATTTATTTGCTCTACCTTTCCCACGTGCTTTAAATCTTTTCAGACGCAACTCAGGAAAAAGTGAAAACCAAGCCTTTCTCTCTTCGTCATTCATAGAAAGAGAAAGAAAAGTTTTATCAAGAGGAGTATATATACGAAGAGGCTTTGCTTTTGCGAGCTCTAAAGCCCTCTTAATACCTGCTACAGTGCCTTTTATTTTATGTAGCTCATAAAATTCTTTAATCAGTTTCCTTTTTTCCCAAATATCTTCAGCAAATTCATAATCCTCTATGTGAAACTGCCAGGCAAGAAGATCTAAAACCTCCTCTGGGAGTTCATCTATGCGAGAGTAGATCAGAAGTTTATATAGTTCAGCATTTAAAGCAAAAACATGATCAGCACTTTCACATAGAGCTTCTATGTTTTTGTCCCCTACTAAATTAGGTGGAAGTAAACTTTTAGTCTTTTCTAAGCTATCCATCAACAAACCCTGCAAACACTAAGTTTATCTCTTCACATTTTGAAACTTCATAAACGCTCAAAACTCTATAAAAAGGCTCTTCTAACACCACTCTATAAACTCCTTGGATGCCTTGTATTACCTCAACAATCTGTTCAGGCACAATATCCCTACCAAGTCTTGAGTCTTGCACCCTTACGAATTTGTTAATTTCTTCTTCTATTCTTTTTTTTACGCTGTCTAAGAGAGCTGAATAAGACTTATATAGCCAATATTGTCCTTTTACACGATAGGTAATCACCTCAGGAGCACGCACAAATACTTGATCTGTTAGAGGCCTAACTTTTTCATGATTAAGCGTTTTTTTTACCTTTTGCAAAACCTCTTCACTTGGGATTTCTCCACCTTTCATAAGCACCGTAACAATAACTTGCCCTGGGGCTGGGCTATATACTGTAACATCGTTTATATCCTGATGAGCTGTTTTAGCCCAGAAAATATATGCTCCTTCAGAACCTGCATTACTAAAACTTTCAGGAGTAAGTCTAATTCTTTCTCGCAAATGTTCATCATCTTCAAGGTCAGCTCCACCATAGGTAATTGTAGTATTTTCTACTTTTGTGATAAAAGGCAGAACATCTATCAAAACATTCACTTGTCCTTGCAAATAGCCATTCCCTATTGTTCCAGGCTCAAGGGCCTCAGCAGGGACATCAACATATGTAGCTCCGGACATGATTACAGCAGTTTCGGTTGTAGCAAAAGTTACTTTTTCATCTTGAGTTTTAACTCTCGTGCCCTGTGGAATAATTATCTCTCTATCTAAAATTTCTGATACATAAAATCTGAGTGTAGTTTTTGCAGGTCTTGCAGGCAGTCTATGCACTCCTAAAAAGGCTCCAAGATGGTCTAAATAGTGATCTCTTGCATAAGCAAGTAGATTAAGCTTTGCAGTTTCGTTAATAGCTATGCGAAGTAAATTTTCTCTATAGGCAAAGATACTAAGTAAGACAGCTTCAAGTTGACCCTTAGAAAGTGGAGCCCCCGTGATGTTTTCATATGTTGCAATGATTTCATTATAGATCTTTTCCCAGTTTGCTTCTACAAAGACAGGTTCACGCAGTTGCATCAAAGACAATTATACAGAAAGCACTGAAAAGCTATGCAAAATTTGCTAAAATATCCAGTTTGATAACTTCATCTATTTCAGCTGAAGTAGGACGGCCTATGATTTGCAGGCTAAGCTTGCCCTGAGGAGTAATTTCTTTGACCTTGACATCTATCACTTCAAATCTGTCGCAATTTGCCTTAATTGCTCTATAGGTTTCAGCAATTATTAAAGTCTTAGCTACATTTATAGGCAAGTCAAGATAGTCGTAAATACGAGAACCATACTCAGGCCTATGAGGAATGCTCCCAAGAGGGGTTTCAAGTATAAGTCTTATTTCTTGGTTTAAGTCTTCAAGCCCTGTAACTACCTCTCCTATGCTTCCTAATTTTATTTGAGGCATTTAATCCCCCGCAAATACATTAGGACTGCCATCGCACATTGTGTCTCCGCAAGAAATAGAATCCCCAACTCGGCAAATTGCTTTACCGTTGACAAATACTGTGCTTGACCCCGAAGAAGCAACTCCATCGTGGCAAGCTGGGCCACAGCAGTGAGTAACCCAATGATCACCAAGCCGATGCACAGGAAGATTATTTACAAACACATTAGGAGAACCCTCATCATTGGGCCGAGGCGGGAAACAACCATGCCCACAAGAATAATCTCCAAGACGCACTACAGGTTTCCCCATAACCCTACATGTTGTGTTGTTTTATTTGTAATGCACACAATATATTGTAACCTATCAAGGATTAAGATCAATACGATCTCCTTTGATAACGATATTACCTTCCGCTTCAATAGTTATATCGCCACGAACAAAAATTTTTAGATGATGTTCTTTTCTGTCATATTCAATTATTGTGCCATCTTCAAATCGTTTAATCCATTTGTCTCGACTTGCCTCAGGAACTGTATCAGCTTGTGAATACACAGCTCCTAAAACCCAGCCTCTTTCAAGTCCTTGCCCTGAAAAAAGACACACCACTTGTTCCCCAACATCGGGCATCCAAAACTCTTTGTCTTTATGCGTTTTTGGAACAACTACTTGCAATTCATATGTTTGTAAATCATCTACATCAGACATAGTAACCCTTACCGTGCCTCTTTCAGGATATACCGCAGTAACAATACCAACTCTTACAAGTTCCCTTATCACCTCTTCCATCATGCCCTCCTGATTTTAATTTCAACAGTATATCCTGAGTTTTTGCTAATAGAGTGATGAGCCTCTTCAATGATATATATTCCACTTAGTTTCCCCAAATCTCTTAATTTGATTTTGGCCCCAGCAACGAGAGCGACATCGCCGGGTAAAGTTAATTCTCCTTCAAATTGAAGTTTATTCAGTTTTTTTAAAGTGCCCTTAGCCAAAGCCTCTGCTTGTTCTTTATTTTCAACCTTAGTGGTAATTTTTTTCTCACTTCCTGTTGTAACTTTGGGGTCTTTTTCTATGTGATACACTTCTTGTTTTTTCTCTGGATCCCAGTATTTCACTACTACCGCACTATATGTCTCTGCACTTTTTTCTGTAAGCCTGTATGACATAAAATCCTCTCTTGTAATTACTTTCACAACACTTCCCTTTTCTAGCTCCTCTTCGGGATATACTATCAGCTTTTCATCCTCTACCTTTACGCAATACCCGTATTTTTCGCAAAGCTTACGCAAAAACTCTAAATCTGTCTCTTCTCTTTGATCTATTCGTTTAAACCTGATATCAGGCTTAACTGTTACAAGAGGCTTTAGTCCTAATCTTTGAGCAACTTTTCTTGCTATTTCACTTAACGAGGTGTTTTCATACCCTTGTGTTTTTTTTTGCTCTCTTGAAGTAGAAGCAAAAACTGCTTTAGCAGTGATTTCTACAATGTCGGGAGGCCCTGAAAAGTTAAGCTCCTCTATTTCAAATGTTCCACAATTAAGCCATCTTTCTACTCCAGGCTCGTCATAAAGCCCAATTCTCACTTTTAACTTTACTCCTTTTTCAGGATACCAGCTCGTATGCCAGCGTCCGTCTTTATTTTCAAAAGTCAAAGTAAGTTCATCTGTTTTGCCGTGCAAGTGATCACTGTATTTAAGACTAATCAAATATGGAGTAAGATCACGGGTTACATTTTTACCTGCCCAGATAATTTCAAAAAGCGGTTCCCTAATTTTCTTGCTTTGTGTTATTTTTTCCATGGTGGAAGCCCTTCAATAGGCTTAGGTTCTACTTTCACATCAGGAATTACTAATTTAATTCCTCCAGGAAGTTTAGAAACTTTTTTAACCTCTTCAGGGAGACGAGGATTTGCCTTGATTATTTCCTTATAATAATCAGGATGTCCATAGTGTATGTAGCTTATCCAGTCCCAACGATCTCCTTCTTTTGTTATGTAAATCCTCATCAGTAATACTCCTTAAGTTCAAGCGTAAACTCAATTACTCTTGGATGCCCTTGTGAGTCTGTCTCTATCCAGGTTTCCTCAATCTTTTCAATTACAAACTCTCCTATGAGCTCTTCCCCAATAACTAAAGGTAAGGCTTCTTGCTTTTCAGCTTCTGTTAAAAGTCTTTTCATTTCTTTTGCGGGAATACAAAAAGGGTAAACAAATTTTCCTAAAAGGGTAACCGTATTAAGTTGTTTCCCCAATCTTTGCAAACGAGCTTTCCCCTTTGCCATTTCATGCTCCGCATACTTGTAAGTGTGTGTCCGCTTAAACTCGTAAAGAGCGAGAGCATATTTTTCTGAAACTTGAAAAGTAATATTTCCAAGCACTGCAACTACAGCCAAGCGTTAGTCTCCTCCCCAGACAGCCCTATGAGCTTTCTTACGTCTGAAATATTCATCTATGGCTTTAATAATAGTTTCCTTAGTTTGAATTGCTACTACTGAAGCTACTTCCTGCGGAGACTGTAAAACAGAGTTAAGAGAAAGATTTTGAGTAATTCCTGAAATAGTAACATGTACTGCTGGAGCACCTGCAGAAGCTAATCTAAGTGCCTGCAAATTTACCCCCTGAGCTTTAATCATTCCTATCTTTTGGAGATTTTCTAAAGCCTTGGTAAAGGAAAGAGGAGCTAATCCACTTACACTAAACACTTGAGCAAAAGCTTTAGCTACCCCCTGAGCTTTAGCCATTCCTATCTTTTGGAGATTTTCTAAAGCCTTGGTAAAGGAAAGAGGAGCTAATCCACTTACATTAAACACTTGAGCAAAAGCCTTAGCTACCTCCTGAGCTTTAGTCATTCCTATCTTTTGAAGGTTTTCTAAAGCCTTGG
>JAUQPD010000027.1 GCA_030550555.1 Thermodesulfobacteriota bacterium | reverse complement strand
ATGACTCTGCAGGAATGTTCATTGCGGACATGCTCTCCACTATGGCAAAGGCCTATGAGCAGGGCAACAGAAATATCCAGACAGGTATCTCTGCTCTGCAGATTGCTGAAGCCTCTGCAGGACAAATTTTTGACAAACTGCAGGAAATCTACGTGAGGGCCCAGAATTCTGCAAATGACATCAATGACCCCCTTGCCCGTCAGGCTCTGCAACAGGAGATTAGAAACTTCGTTGATGCCATCCAAAAAATAGGAACTGATACCGAATATAACGGAATTAGACTACTTGATGGCACATTCAAGGACAAATACATCCACTATGGTCCAAGGATGGAACAGACTGTATTTTTAAGTATTTCTGATTTGAGAGCCCAAAGCCTTGGTGCCCATATGATTTTCTTACCTGGAGCTCAATCCTCTGCCGCTGGAGACATTACCGAGCTTGAAGATTTTGTATCTAATTCTGAAAAAACTGTTACCGTTGGTGGAAGAGTTTTTACTGCTACTCAGAAAATTGATATCCACATATATGATGCAGGGCTTGTTGCGGAGACTATAAATAGGGATCTTTCTGATATTGGCTTTGTTGCAAAGGCTGTCAATGTGAGTGTTGGTGCAAAATACACAGCTATTGCAAATCAAAGTGGAAAGGCAGATTTAACTTTTTATGTAGGAAATGTTAAGTTTGATATCAAAGATGTTGATACCACGATTTCCCTTGATGAGCTTGTTGAAAAGATTAACAGACACGCAAGGACAGTAGGTGCTGACCTTACCGCAAGCGTTGATGATGGAAGATTAGTCCTAACCTCTTCAAGAGGATATACAATTGGCGTTCAGGTGGAATTAACAAAGATCAATAGTGCTACAACAGCAACAGTCAATCTTGACCAATTAATTCAGGGAGTCGACCCTGCTGAGGATGTAGAAGAAGGTGGCTTTGCCTCTGCAATAAAGGTTGGAAGACTATATATTGCCAATGATAGAAATTTTGCCGTGGATGGTTTTGAGAAAGCCACTTTTGGAGAAGCAAAGATTGGAGAAAACACTGGCTCTCAATTCCACAATCTCTACTCAATTAATGTAACTACCAATGAAGGTGCTGAGGTTGCGATGTTGACAGCTCAGATTGCTCTCAGAACTGTGGACTCTGTTCGTGCTCAAATTGGTGCTACTATGAATAATCTTCAGTCTATCTTTGATGCTCAAAAAGTAGCTTTTGACAACACAAAAGAAGCTGAATCTGTAATTCGCAATACCGACTATGCAAAGGAGATGAGCGAGTTTACAACCTATCAGATTCGTATGCAGGCAACCATTGCCATGCTCGCTCAAGCAAACACCCTACCTCAATTAGTCCTCCAGCTTATGAGATAATTTTAAACTAATTCCCACAAAAAGGGTCCCCTTTGGTCCAACCCCAAAGGGGGTTTTTTTTTATTTTAAAGTGCCCTAAATCTTTTGAAGACAAAGGCTATAGAAGTAAAGAGCCAAAGAGAGGTTACGAGGAGAGCCAAGAATAGTTTGGAGACAGAGATTGTCTGAATAAAGAGAAAGAGCCCTGTAAGGAGGAGGAAGCTAAGGAGGGAGGTTATAAGGGAGATTTTTAGTCTCCTTGGGGAGAAGATAAGGAAGAAGAGGTAGAGGGGAAAAACACCTAAGAGGAGCCCTGAGGAGAGATTTAGGGCTCTATTTAAAAGTTCTGACCAGATTTCCTGCATTGGCTTTTCCGCAAGTTTTAGGAATTCATATCTCCTATAGAGCTCTCCAATTGAGAGGAATCTCACAGGCTTTTCTACAAGCACCAACATCTGAGGGCTAAAGGGGAGCTCCGATTCAAGCTGTTGATAGAGTTCAGGCCTAAAGTTGGTCTCTCCTCTCTGCAGGGTTACCTCCTTGAGAACCCACCTACCCTCTCGATGTATCCCAGATCCTGCCCAAAGCACTTTCTCAACTTGCATATCTCTATTGAAAAAAACTACAACCATCTCTGAAAGATACTCTCCCTTTGGCTCAAGAGGCCTTCCAACAAGAAAAAAACCATCTCCCCCAAAAAAGAGCTCATCCCTAAAGATTAAATATAGGGACCTTCTCTCCTCAATCTCTGCAATCCAAGTCTTCTGAGCTGAAAAATAGGCACCTGGAACAAGGAGATTCAAAACAATTTCACCAAAAAGAGAAAGCAAAAATAAAAGCAGTATAATCTTGCGATATATTTCCTCCCTTTTAAAACCAAGTGTGAGGAGAGCAAGAAGCTCAGCTGACCTCCCAAGTAAAAAAAGTGTTAAAATAAAACTCAAAATAAGTGCATATGGATAGACATAGTAAATATTAACAATTGTTTTCCAGAAAAGATACTTTATAAAATAAAAAAGAGGCTTATTAGTAACTAAAAAAGCTGAAAGCTTCTCAAAAACTTCTATTACTAATAAGAAAGACAAAAAAAGTAAAATAATAAAAAGAAAATTTTTTAGAGTTTCCCTATAAAGATAAATTACCCAAACCTTAAACATACTATTTCCTTATCAAAAGGACTCCTCTTTTGTTAAAAAGATAAGCTTCTAATAAGATAACTGAAAGGGAGATAACATTAAACAGAGCAAATGAATATAGAGGAGTTAAATTTCCCTTTTCAGCAAGGGAGAGGAAAAAATCATATCCATAATAAAAAAAGATATAAAAAGCTATGCCAGAGAGAAATAGATAAACTCTATGATGCAAAGGTAAAATGAGAGATAAAAAGAAGGCATGAATAATTAGTGGTGTAATAGACAGTGCATAAAGGTAGCGATGATAGTATTCAGACAGTAACAAGGAGTACTGTTTGGGATTTTTATCTCTGTGTTCTGCCATAGAGGACTTAAGTTCACTGATTGTCATCTCTCCACGTCTAAATTGGATTTTTTCAGCTTTGAGAGTTTCTTCTCTTAATTGAATTAGGTAATTTTCGAAGGAGAGGACTTCAATCTCCCTTTGAGGTGAGAAGGAAAAGACCTTTCCATTATGGAGCTCTAAGAGCCCCCTTTTTAAGTCAAGCTTTGCTTCCTCTGCTTGATAGAGGACCTTTCGTCCACCAGATCCCCTCTCAAAAAGTATAATCCCTAAGACTCTCTGAAACTCCACTTCAGCCTCAACTTCTCTCGCATATATGTATATGTTTTCAGTAATACCTACCGGTTTTTTAGCAGGAAATGTTTTCTGAGAGATATATTTTTTTAACTCAATTAGAGTCAATTTTTTTTCTCTTTTTGAATAGGGAAGTAGGTAAAAATGGCTCAAATGAGTTAAAATTAAGATGCCTGAAAAGAAGAAAGTTATTGGGATTAAAAGGTCTTTAAGTGTAAAACCAAGAGAGAAAAGAGCAAGCAACTCTCCATCCTCACGAAGTCTATAAAAAGTCATAAGAGTTCCAAAAAAGGTGGATAAAGGTAGTAATAAGGAGAGTAAATGAAAGAAAGTAAGTCCATAAATTTTTAGCAGTGTTGTAAAGGATGGATCAAGCCATATGAAATCTCTCATATTAATTGTGCCAAAAAGCAAGGTGAAGATACTTGCAAAGACTAAAAAGAAGAGAAAACTTGAGAGAGTAAGTTCCTTTAGGATATATTGCGAAAGGGTTAACATCCCTGTAATTTTACCAGGAGAGTGTTTATTTTAAAGAGATATGGAGCTTGGTCTATATTTGCATGTCCCCTTTTGTGTAAGGAAATGTCCCTACTGTGATTTTTTTTCGGTTGAAGGTGAGCCAGATGAGGAGCTCTATTTAAGAGCTCTCCTAAAGGAGATAGAGCTCTTTAAGGAGTTCTCTGTTTCCTTATTTGGTGCAGATACTCTCAAGATAATTACCTTCTATGTTGGTGGAGGGACACCTTCTCTTTTAAGTCCTAAGTTCTACCACAGGGTTATTGAGAAACTTCTACGGGTCTTTGACTTTAGACCTTTGGAACTGACCCTTGAAGCAAATCCTGAGACCTTAAGAATTGACTGGTTAAAGGGATATAAGGAATTGGGCTTTAATAGGATAAGTCTTGGGGTGCAGAGTTTTTCCTCAAAGGGTCTTAGATTTCTTGAACGAAGGCACGAGGTCAAGGACATAATCCTTGCGATTGAGATGATAAGAAGTGTTGGTACAGATAACTTGTCTCTTGACTTTATATATGGATGGAAGGGACAGGGTAGAAAGACCCTTCTCAGAGAACTTTCCCTTGCCCTTGAATTTAGCCCCCCTCACCTCTCCTTTTATGAGTTAACGATCTATCCAGGAACAAAGTTTTTCAAAAGATTTTTCAATGACTCCTTCTTTGAGAGGAGGTCTGAAAGGTGTGCTCAGTTTTGGAGGATTATTGACGAATTCCTTGAGGAGAGAGGCTATAGACACTATGAGATATCTAATTTTGCCTGGGACAATTTCGAGTGTAAGCATAATCTTCTTTACTGGAGGTTTGAGCCCTATCTTGGACTTGGAGCTGGTGCGGTATCAAGAATTGGAGATATCCGATTTCAAAACCCTGAAGATCTGTCCCTATACTTCCGAGCTCTTTTTGAAGAAAATAGATTACCATATAAAATAATAGAAAACTTTAGTAAAACAGATAAGATTAGGGAGATTATTTTTATGGGGCTTAGGATGAGTGAGGGAATTTGTCTATCAGATCTTAGGGACAAATATGGTTTGGGAATTAGAGAAGAGGCAATTAAGCTTCTCTGTGGTAAGGGCTTTTCCCAGCTTGAGGGTGACAGATTGAAGCTCACTAAAAGAGGCTGGCTACTGCACAGCAAGATCGTAGCATATATTTGGGAGAACATAGAGGAGGTAAAATGAGAGTTCATTTTATTGGTATTGGTGGTATTGCCATGTCTGCGGTTGCAGGGCTTGCAAAAGAGATGGGCTTTGAGGTAAGTGGCTCTGAAAGCAATCCCATATACTCTCCTGCAAAAGACATTCTAAATGAATTGGGGATAAGGGTCTTAGCAAGTCAAGAAAGCAACATAGACCTAATTGATCCGCAGTATGTCGTTGTTGGCAATGCAGTAAAGCGAGATAATGATGAAGTTGCTCGAGCAAGGGCCCTTGGAAAAGAGGTCCTCTCCTTTCCCCAATTTATTAAGCGTTTTATCTTGAAAGACAAAGTTAGCCTCGTTGTTGCTGGAACTCATGGGAAAACAACCACATCCGCCTTGCTTGCCTGGTCTTTGTTTCGTCTCTCTCAGGATCCAACTTTTGTAATTGGTGGGCTCATCAGGGAGACTGGAAGAAACTTCCGTTTTGGCAAGGGAAGATATGTCGTTCTTGAGGGTGATGAATATCCATCTGCATATTTTGATCCGGTGCCTAAATTTTTTCACTATTACCCTTTTGGATTAATCTTGACAAGCCTTGAGTATGACCATGCTGATGTTTTTTCGAGTCTTGAAGCCTATACTGAAGTTTTTGAAAAATTAGTGCAATCAGTCAGCCAAAAAGGGGTCCTTGTCTATCATGGCGATGACCCAAATCTCACAAACCTTATTGAAAAAATTAAGCACAATATTGACATACTGAAAACCTATGGGACTCAGAGCGGAGACTATCGCTTAGTGCGTTCACACACATTATTTAATGGAGAGGGTTTTATAACTGAAGCCATAGTGCATGACTCTAAGGGAGACCAATTTGTTGTTAGGCATAGACTTCCAGGTTTTTATAATTCGCTTAATGTTATTTCTGTGCTTCTTTTACTTGAAGCTCTTGGATTTAAGAGAGAAGAGCTTTTAAGGGTGATTGAGACCTTTCCCGGGGTGAAGAGGAGGCAAGAAGTTCTTTTTTGTGGAAGGAGGCATCTTCTTATTGATGATTTTGCCCATCATCCTTCTGCTGTTAAACTAACCCTCTCCTCTCTTATGGATGCCTTTAAACCAGAGATTACTACTTTGATTTTTGAGCCGAGAACAAATTCCAGCAGAAGAAAGGTCTTTCAAGAGGACTACGTTGAGTCACTAAGTCTTGCGGATGAAATTTATCTCAAAGAACCTCCGGGACTTGAGTTAATTCCTGATACTGAACGGATTGACTTGGGCTATGTTACTAAAAGGCTTATTGAGAGAGGAAAAAAGGTTGGTTTCATAAGTGCAAGGGAAGACTTTACTGTTGACATTTATCCTGAGAGGAGACAACTGCTTGTTTTGATGTCAAGTGCCTATATGGAGAGAGAGATTTCTAAGCTTAAGGAGCTTCTTGGGAGGATTTATGGCAGGTAAGGCATGTGAAGAGTGGGAAAGTATTGGATTACCATTTATTCTTTCAAAGATTACAAAGAGAGGGCATAAGGTCCTTTGGGTAAACAGGGCCTTCAAGGAGGCCTTTCCCCAGTTTTCATCTCTTGAAGGGGAGATCTATCTTGAGAGCCTCTTTGGACCCTACTTTGATAGTCCTGGACTAGAATATTTTACCTATCTTGGCAAACCCTATTATCACCTTTGTTTACCTCTTGGAAAGAAGAGAAAAATTCATGTATTAATTGAGGAGAGTTTTTGGTTAAGATTTCCACACTGGTATCACACTGAGCGTCTTGCAAGTCTTGGCAAACTTGCAGGAGAAATCTCTCATGAATTGAATAATCCTCTTGGAGGCATCCTTCTCTATGCAAATATGCTTAAGGAAGAGCTTGGCTCAAATTCAAGACTTCAGGACTACGTGGACAAGATAATAGCTCTAACCACAAGATGTAGGATTATTTCCAAAGCCCTCCTTGATTTTGGAAAGCCTGAGCGAGGCAAAAAGGAGTGGATTAATTTAAACCAGGTAATTCAAAATATCTATAATCTCATTTCTGACTATCAGGTCTTCCGTAAGGTTAAATTTGTTTTTAATTTGGACCCAGAGTTGCCACCATTTTATGCTAATCCAACTCAGATGGAGCAGGTTTTTTTAAATCTTTTTACCAATGCGGTAGAAGCTATGAAAGGTGAGGGAACAATCTGGGTTGAAACAAAGGGCAGGGAGGATCGTATTATTATCAGGGTTACTGACTCGGGACCTGGCATTCCTCCTGAAATTATGCCCTTTATTTTTGACCCCTTCTTTACCACCAAAAGTTCTGGAAAGGGCACAGGTCTTGGTTTATCTATATGTCACAGTATAATTAAAAGACATGGAGGATATATTAGAGTAGAAAATCTCCCTGAAAAGGGGGCATCCTTTGAGATAGTATTTCCTTTAGCAACAAGGGAGGCTTTGAGAGAAGATGCCTTTTAAAGGAAAGCTCCTCATCGTTGATGATGAACCTGCTATTAGAGATAGTCTCTATCAGGTGTTTACAAAAGAAGGGTATGAGGTAGACCTTGCTGAGGATGGAAAAAGCGCAAGGGAGTATCTCTCCAAATATGAGTATGACCTCTGTTTTCTTGACTTGAAATTACCAGATGCAAATGGGCTCGAGCTACTAAAGGAGATCATGGAAAATTCCCTTGATACACAGGTCATAGTTATTTCTGCCTATGGAAATATAGAGACTGCGGTTTCTGCTATAAAAGCAGGTGCCTTTGATTTCTTAGAGAAGCCTTTCTCCATATATGAGGCAAAACTTGCCTTAGAGAAAGCTCTTGAGCACAAAAGACTTGCCCTTGAAAACTTATATCTCAAAATGAATCTGCGTGAGAGAGAGGGTAAGACCCCTTTTATTGGAAAGAGCAAAGCCATAAAGGATCTTCTTGAAAAGGCTAAACTCTTAGCCCAAACAGACTCGACAATTCTCATTACTGGAGAGTCTGGTACTGGAAAGGGGCTTCTTGCAAGAAAAATTCACGAGTTTGACAGACTCTACCCTGGTCCCTTCGTCTGCGTAGACTGTAGCTGTATTGTTCCTACCCTCTTTGAAAGCGAACTTTTCGGCCATGTAAAAGGTGCCTTTACTGGAGCTCATACCTCAAAGATTGGTAAGATTGAACTTGCCCAAAATGGATGCCTCTTTCTTGATGAAATTGGAAACATCTCCCTTGAACTCCAGGCAAAGCTTCTAAAGGTGGTGGAAGAAAAGGAATTCTCTCCTGTAGGAAGCCACAAAATTATTAAGGCAAAAGTTAGAATAATTACTGCCACAAATAAGAATCTAAAAGAAGAGGTCAAAAAAGGAAATTTCAGGGAAGACTTATATTATAGGCTCAATGTAGTTAATCTCCACCTTCCCCCTCTTAGAGAAAGAAAAGAGGATATACCACTTCTTGTTGACTATTTTCTGAAATATTACCAGGAAAAGCATCAGAAACCTCCCAAAAAGATATCACCAGAAGTAATGGATATCTTTTTCCACTACGACTGGCCTGGTAATGTTAGAGAGCTCAAGCACCTAATTGAAAGATTGGTGATATTTAGCAAACGTGATGAAATCACTGAGAAGGATCTCCTTTTTGCAGGATTTGAAAGACCTAATTCAAAGGAAGAGACTCCACAGCTCGAGTCAGGAGACCTTCCAGAGCTAAACACTGATGGAACTATTCTACCCCTTGAGGAGATTGAAAAAAGATACATTCTCAAAGTCCTTGACCAACTCAAATGGAACCGCAGTCTGACCGCGAAACTATTGGGTATTGACAGAAAAACTCTTAGGGATAAACTCAAAAGATGGGGTTATGCCTAATATGGGCTTTTGAATGAGAATCCTTCTCGTTTATCCCGCCTATCCCGATACTTTCTGGAGTTTCAGACATGCTCTAAAATTAATCAATAAAAAGGCAACTCATCCTCCCCTTGGATTGCTCACAGTTGCAAGCCTTCTCCCAAGCAACTGGGAAACCAAGCTTATTGATTTAAATGTAGAAACCTTAAATGAGGACCACATTAGATGGGCGGACCTTGTGTTCGTTAGTGCCATGTCTGTTCAAAGAACCTCTGCTGAGGAGGTCATAAATCTTGCCAGAAGATTTGGAAAAAAGGTAGTCGTAGGTGGCCCTCTTTTTACCGCCTTTGCAGAGGATTTCAGAGGAAAAGTTGACACCCTCTTTCTCGGTGAGGCAGAAAATACCATTCCTAAGTTTGTTGAGGACCTTTCAAAGGGAACAGAAAAGGAGCTCTATGTAGAGGACTTTTATCCTGATCTGACCCTTAGTCCCCCTCCAGCATATCATTTAATTGATTTCTCTAAATACACAAGCATGTGTATTCAATTTTCAAGAGGTTGTCCCTTTAATTGTGAATTCTGTGAGGTGACCAAGCTTTTTGGACACAAGGTTAGAACCAAAAAAACGGAGCAGATATTAAGAGAATTAGAAAATCTCTACACACTTGGCTGGAGAGGTTCTGTCTTTTTTGTTGACGATAATTTTATTGGGGCGAAGAGAAAGGTTAAAGAAGAACTTCTTCCTGCAATTATTGACTGGCAAAGGGCCCATAGATACCCCTTTTACTTCTACACTCAAGTATCCATCAATCTAGCAGATGATGAAGAGCTCATTAATTTGATGGTGGACGCGGGTTTTAATTCAGTGTTTATTGGAATCGAAACTCCCTCTGAGGAGAGCCTAAAGGAGGCAAATAAAAAACAAAACACAAATAGAGCCCTGGTTGAGAGCATAAGAAAAATCCAGAAAAAAGGTCTTGAAGTAATGGGTGGTTTTATTCTCGGTTTTGACAGTGATCCACCTGATATTTTCCAAAAACTTATTGATTTTATCAATCAGAGTAGAATTGTTATTGCCATGGTGGGGCTTCTCAATGCTCCCCCGGGAACCAAACTCTATAAAAGGCTTGCAGAAGAAAAAAGAATTAGGCCCTTTTTCAGCGGAAACAACACGGACCTTGAGACAAATATTGTTCCCAAAATGGGACTTACTACACTTGTTGAAGGTTACAAAGAGGTCATAAGGACACTCTACAGTGAGAAAAATTATTACAAAAGAATAGAAGCCTTTATTGAGGACTTCACCACAAGGACTCCCCTTAGAATTGATCGAGAATATCTTCGCTACAATTTCGGCTACCTGAAGGGAGTAATTAAAATTTTTCTCAAATTCGGAATCCTGGGAAACAGCAAAAAGGAGTTTTGGAGTTTAATTTACAAAACACTAACCAGAAAACCTCAAAACTTCTCCATTGTCTTAGCCCAAATTGCAAGTGGCTACCACTTCCGAAGGATCTTTAAGGAGGCTTTTGTCTAAGGGGGCCTTTTATTTTCACTTTTCTCCGCTTAATTCCCCTTATAAGTTCATTTTTTCACACCGTCTGTTAAAACTTTTTATTTTGAATTAATTTATGCGATAAATATAATTAAATCTCGGAGGGAGTTATGGAGCTTCAGATTAACCAGGCAATTATTCGCGAGGGTTTGAAGGATTTGGATGAGTACAGTGATGTGGATGTCCTTATAGCAGGAGCTGGTCCTTCAGGACTTACTTCTGCAAGATATTTAGCAGAGAAAGGTTTAAAGGTTCTTGTATATGAAAGAAGGCTCTCCTTTGGAGGGGGTATTGGTGGTGGTGGCAACATGATTCCAAAAATCGTTGTCCAAGAAGAAGCACTCCCTATAGTTGAAGATTTTAAAATTAGATACAAAAAGGTAGACAATGGTTTTTACACTATTGATCCAGCTGAGTTAATTGCCAAACTTGCAGTTGGGGCTCTCGATGCAGGTGCTAAAATTTTTCTTGGAGTTAATGTAGATGATGTCATTGTTCGCGACAATCCTCCAAGAGTTACGGGAGTTCTTTGGCACTGGACTGCAATACAACTCTCTGGTCTTCATGTAGATCCCCTTTATACACAATGTAGGGCCCTTGTTGATGCAACGGGGCATGATGCAGAGCTAATTGCCATTGCAGGAAGAAAGAATCCTGAATTAGGGATCCAGATTGCAGGAGAGCGTTCAAATTGGAGTGAGGTCTCTGAGAAGCTGGTTGTTGAACATACAGGAAAGGTGGCGGAGGGCCTTTATGTTACTGGCATTGCGGTCTGTGCAGTCTACGGACTTCCAAGAATGGGCCCCATCTTTGGTGGGATGCTCATGAGTGGGAAAAAACTTGCAGACATTATAGAGGAGGATTTAAAAGGTGCCTTTAGAAGTAAAAAAAGAAAAAAGTAAAATCCTCAGATGCTCCTGGTGTGGTCGTTTGATAACCGGAGAACCCCTCTCTGTAAAGACCTGTTGTGTTAACAAACCCTGGCATTTTTGTGGAGACCTTTGCTACCGTCAATTTGTCGCTAAGTGGACTAAGAATCAGGATGCCCTGAGCAAAAAGGAGAGCAGACTAAGAAGGGGAGCTTTCTAAAGCTCCCTCTAATTTTTCCTTTATTGCCTTTGCTACTTTAAGATTAAAACCAGGAAGGCCAGCAATTTTTTCAAGAGATGCCTTTTTTAGGTCTTCAAGACTTGAAAAATGCTTTAATAGTATTTCCTTTCGCTTTTTACCAACTCCTGGTATTTCGTCAAGAATACCTGCAAAACTCTCTTTCTTGAGAGCTTTTTCTGCAAAACTTTGGGCAAACCGATGGGCCTCTTCCATGATTCGTCCAATAAAATGAAAAACCTCTTTATAGCGTGGAAGAAGGAGTGGATTTTTTCTTCCAGGAAAATAGACCTTTTCAGGTTCTCTGTTTTCATTTTTAGCCACACTTCTTACTGCAATATCCGTTACTCCAAAGTCTTCTAAAACCCGAAGGGCTGTCTCAAGGTGTCCTTTTCCTCCATCAATTAGCAGAAGATCAGGCAAAGAGGCCTCTTCAAGGCCTCTCCTTATCCTTCTACTTAAAACTTCATACAGCATTGAAAGATCATCCTTACCCTCAGTTTTGATCTTATAGAGTCGATACCTTGACTTATCAGGCTCACCTTCAAAAAAAGCTACAAGCGCACCTACCCTTGCTTGACCATAATACTGTGAAAGATCAATTGCCTCGATAATTCTTGGTTCTACATTTAGTTTAAGGAGCTTCATAAGTTCTTCAGAAAGACCATCATACCAGGGTTTTTCCCTTCGCCTGTCTGACTCAATAAAATTCTTTAGATTCTTTACTGCAATCTCCCTCAGGTAAGAAACTTCCTCTAACCCCTCTGAGGACTTTATGGATATTTCTCCCCCTGCGAGATCTCTAAGGATACTCTCGTAATCTTGCAAATCCTTCCAAAGAGTCGGCACAAAAATTTCAGGAGGAACAATCTTTCCTTCAAGATAGAACTGAAGTAGAATATTTTTAAGGGGCACTTCATCGGACCCGAAATAGCTCTTCACCTTAAAGGTCTGATAGCCGTATAGGTGGCCATGTCGCACAAAAAGGACAATGACGAAGAGCTTTTCGTTTTCCTCTGAATATTCCCAGAGATCGAGATCAAGGGGCTCACTCAGGACAACCGCCTGCTTCTCCAATATTGCTTCGAGATCTCTAATCCTGTCTCTCAAGAAAGCTGCCCTTTCAAATTCAAGTCTCTCTGCGAGTTCTTCCATTTCCCTTTTCATCCCTTCAAGCAGTTCATATCCCCTACCCTGGAAAAAAGATATCACTCCAGAAACCAATTTGTCATATTCCTCTTTAGGCACTTTTCTGAAACATGGCCCTAGACATTTGCCAATTTGAAAATACACACAAGGTGTATTTCTTCTCCTCATCTCAGCAAGGCTACACTTTCTCAGTGGAAAGGTCTTAGAGAGCAATCGGAGGATTTCCTTTAGAGCCCTTGAGGAGGTAAAAGGACCAAAGTAGAGTGCTCCATCTCCCTTTCGCCTTTTTCTTACGATTTGAAGTGCAGGATACTCCTCTTTGAGAGATATCCTCAACATCGGATAGTTCTTATCATCTCTAAGGAGGATGTTATACTTAGGTCTGTATTTTTTGATTAAAGTTGCTTCAAGAAGTAGGGCTTCTTTTTCTGTCTGGGTCAGAAAGTATTCAACTGACTTGGCATGCTCAAGAAGGACCCTTACCTTAGGATTTAATACTGGTCCTTTAACATAGCTTGAAAGCCTGGCTCTAAGATCCTTTGCCTTCCCTACATACAGTACTTCACCCTTTTCACCCTTAAAAAGATAAACCCCCGAACTTTGAGGGATCTCCTTTAAATCTATTTCAATCATATTTATATTTTAACTCATCTCTCAAAGATTGAATACTAAGAATCAAATATTCAGGCTTCAGCCTACAACGATTAGAAAGAACTTTGATAGAGATCTCTAATGGAATATCGAAGTTCAGGGCCTACTTTCAAGGCCAATTAGTGACCTCTCCTCTTCTTCGTGACAAAAAACAACAAGATTTCTTGACAAAGTTATATTTTTTATTTAATCTTTAAACTCAAATGTCCTTTCATTCTTTTTTGTTCTTCCAAAGAAGCTTTTGAAGATTTTTTTTATGGATCACTGCCAAAGGGCTTTTTAAGGTGAAAATACTAAATCTAAAAGATTGGGAAATTCTATTTGCCCGGAACTAGATTTAAAGATAGAACCCTGTGGATAAGGAATAAAATGAGTGAAATTGCTCTTGAAGTGAGGAATCTTACAAAGATCTACAGTAACACTCCTGCCCTTAAGGGTATCTCCTTTACTGTCAAAAAGGGTGAACTCTTTTCCCTTCTTGGCCCGAATGGTGCTGGGAAGACAACAACTTTGAGAATAATCACTTCGCTAACCAAAGCAAGCGGAGGCACGGTTTTGGTTTTTGGCAAATCCTTGAATGAGGATGAAAAAATTGTCAAAAGGCGGATAGGTTTTGTGCCACAGCATATTAACTTGGACATGGAGTTAACAGTCAGAGAAAATCTGCTAATTCACGGTCTTCTCTATGGCATGCCTTTAAGGGAGATCAAGAAACGGACTGAAGAACTCTTAGAGATCGCAGAGCTCAAAGAGAGGGGAAATTCAAAGGTCAAAGAGCTCTCTGGAGGTCTAAAGAGACGACTCCTTATAATTCGAGCCCTTATGCATTCTCCAGCTTTGCTTCTCCTCGATGAACCTACAGTTGGCCTTGATCCGCACATCAGAAGAAAGATCTGGGGCCTTATCAAACAGATTCAAAACTCCGGAACCACTATACTATTAACCACTCATTATATGGATGAAGCTGAACTACTTTCAGACAGGGTAGCCTTTATTATTAGCGGAGAAATAATTGCACAAGACTCTCCTTTAAACTTCATAAAAAAACTTGGAGAATATGCCTTGGATATATTTACAGATACGGGAATTAGTACTCATTATTTTAAAAATAAAGAAGACGCCGAAAAAGCCCTTCAAACTCATACCACCTACTCTAATCATGTAACCCTTCGGAAGGTAACCTTGGAAGATATTTTTGTTAAACTTACGGAAAGACACCTATGAGGGGCTTCTGGGCAACCTATCTTCGAGAACTCTTGCTTTTAAAGGAGCGATTTTTTAGGGTTTTACTTTCCTTCTCCATAAATCCACTACTTTTCATTCTAGCCTTTGGTCTTGGACTTGGAAAGGATATTACCATTTCAGGTAGAAGTTATCTAGAGTTCTTAGTTCCTGGTCTTGTTGCTGGAAGTAGTATGCTTCAAGCCTTTGCTATAAATGTGGAAATAAATGTCGCCCGATTTTATCTTAAGGTCTTTGAGGAATTTCAAAGTTCCCCAATTTCCCCGGCAGGGTATGTACTCGGAGAAGTCTTCTCAGGAATTACGAGAGCCTTCATATCTACCCTCCTAATTCTAACCATTGCCCATATTGTCGGTGATATAGACTTAAAGATAGATCCACTCTTTTTTCTGATAACTTTTCTCAATGCCTTTATCTTTGCCTCTCTTGGTGTAGCTTCTGCTATGACTATAAAGACACATGCTGATCAAACACTAATTACCAATTTTATCATCACTCCTATGATGTTTCTTGGAGGAACCTTCTTCCCTATTGAAAATTTACCTGAATTCTTACAACCACTCATCAAATTCCTACCACTAACAATAGTTGCTCAAAGCTTGAGGGAGCTTTCCTGGGGCTATACTATAAATTATGAACCAATATTTATTTTATTAATATTATCTGTTATTGCTTATATGATTGCTATTTATACTGTAAAAAGAGCAAAAGACTGATTACAAATGAAAGTAGACGAACATTTCAAAGAAACGAATGCTTTTAAATTAACTAAACTTAGTCTTTTTTTTAGTATTCTAATATGTATATTGAAATTTTTGGCATTTTATGTAACTGGATCTATTGCAATATATTCTGATGCTGTTGAGTCAATAGTTAATATTTTTTCTGCCTTACTTGCTTACATAGGAACTAAACTTGCTTTAAAACCATCTGATAAGGAGCACCCATATGGACATACAAAAATTGAATATTTTATTGCTATTGCTGAGAGCATTTTCATATTACTTGCATCATTATCAATTTTCTGGAAAGCATTAGAAAATGTATTATCAAAAAAGGGACCAGAAAACCTTGGAATTGGTCTAATTGTTATATTTATTGCTATGAATATTAACTTACTACTAAGCTATATAATGTATAAACAAGGAAAACGGGAAGGATCACCTATACTAATATCCCATGCAACACATTTAATAACAGATGTAATAACTACATTGGGTGTTATTTTGGGGATACTTATAGTATATCTAACAGAACTTTGGTTCATAGATTCAATAATTGCGGTCATAATCAGTATAAATATTCTATACTTAGGCTATAAAATTTTAAAGGATGCTGTAAACTCACTTCTTGATGTAAGCTTATCTAAAGAAAAAATTGAAGAATTAATTGAAATAATCAATGAGACTATACGAAATAAGCACAACAACAAAATCATTATAAAAAATTTTAAAAGTAGGAAGGCTGGTCGTAAAAGTTTTATTGAATTTGACCTTCTTGTTCCCGGACACATAGCTGTTCAGGATGCTCATGATCTATGTGATGAAATTGAAAAGAGGATTCAAAATAAATATCCTGAAATAAGCGTTTTAATTCACGTTGAGCCATTAAAATGATATCAGGTTTACTCGATGATTATTTATTAATTATTTCATCTGCTAGTTTTTCAAGTTTTACCTTAATACCTTCTCTTTCTCTTTTAGAGTAGGCACCTAAAATTAGTTCACAGTGAATTGAATCCTTTGGTTTAACATAAATCCAATATATTTTAGGCTCAAAGTAATATACTAAGAATAGCCCAAGAATCATTAATATAAAGCCTATATAGACTATGAAATTTCCAGGATCTGTCTTTGCTTGTAAGCCTGTCATATAGTGTAGTTTTTCAATATCAACATATTCTATTGCAATTTCGTTATCAGAAAATTTCAATTTAGATGGTGGAAAACCGCTAATGACTATTGCCTCTTGAGATTCTCCTTTTTGTTCATCTAAAGCCCAGATTCTAATGTATATGAACCCATGGGCCTCCCCATAATCCTGGACGGCTATAGAGTACCTATCCTCTAAGTTAAGTGGTTGAAATGGAGATAACACTTTTTCTTCAAGTTTTCCGTTGTATCTTATTTTTACTTTAAATTCAGGTATTATATTATAACTTGCCTGATATAAAGTTATGTCTTTGTATTTGAAAGGCTGATTTACCTTAATAATCGCATCGACAGTTTGATTATCGTCTATTATTGTTATATTAGAAATATATTCTTTTGGCATTCCATTAGGATAGGTTTCCAAAATGAATTTATTTAGTTTTATATGAAAATCTAAATATATTGGATCTGCCTTCCTAAATGCATAAACTACATTTGAACTTTCACCTTCAATAATACTAATATTACCTCTGTAACCAAATATCGCTCCTATGAGTGCACCTAATATTACAACTACTAAGGAAAAATGAACTATATAAACTGAGAAAAAAGAAAACCAATTTATTTTTTTATAAAAAAGATAACCTTCAGTAGATTTTTTTGAAGATTTTTTAAAACCAATTTGACTAATTTTATCTAAAATTTTAGAAATATTGCAATTCAAACTATAGTTTATATTGTTTGGCAACTTTTCAGGATTTATATCTTCCGGATCTCTACGATATAGTCTAAGAGTCAAAGGGAGCCTATTATAGGAACAAACTGTAAGATTTACAAGAAACAAAAAAAGGGAAGCAATATACCACCAGGAATGATAGGCATCATGGAGCTGGAAAAAAATAATTAATCTGCCAAGAGTGTTTCCGTACTTCCAGATATAAAAAGCCTGTGGTTGACCCTGAGGAATCAGAGTGCCAAGGATAGAGATTCCTGCAAGGATGAAGAAAAGAGCTATGGCAAGTTTTGCAGAACCAAGAGATTTTAAGAAATCCTTCATCCTATCCTCCTATCTCCATCTACCAATGATATCATCTTTCAGTCTTTTAACAAGTAATGTAGGATATAAATTAACAATAAATTTACAAATTTTAGGTGCCATTAAGAATGGGATTTCCCCTTTACTCTAAATAAATCTTTATTATTATTCAACTATAGCATAATAAAAATCTTGGGGGAAAAATGAGATGAATAGAGGCTTTAGGAAGGACTCAGGAATAGCAGAGGAGGCTGAAAAGATCTCTAGTTATGGAGAGCCAGATCTTAAGGCAATTTTTAAGGGCAGTGAAGCTGTTGCCAAGGCTCCAAAACTCTATGGAGTCCCCACAGGTATCGAGGGACTTGATCAACTTTTCTATATAACGACAAGTGAAGATGGAAAGCTTGTCAAGAAACAGTTGAATGGAATACCTGCCTACTCGGTATTTAATATTACTGGTGTTTCGGATACGGGAAAATCGCTTTTGGTTGAACAATTTGCTGTAAAGCAGGCAAGCCTTGGGGAGAGGGTTGCCTTTATCACCGTCGAGGCACCTGCCAATTTTGTAGCCCTCTCTCTAAAGCTCAGAGCTTCTGCTATGGGATTGGACTTTTCGAGCTTTGAAGACAATATCATTCTGATAGATGCCGCAAGTTCAAGTAGACTCCGCGAAAATATACCTGATCTTCTTGCCACATTGAGTTATGCTATTCAACAATACAAAATCAAATTTACAATTATTGACTCTATTACAGGTCTTTTTGAGACACGAGAGATGCTTGCAAGAGCTGTTGTCAGAAGACTTTTCAATTTTATGAAAAAGTGGTTTCAAACTGCCCTTTTTGTGTCTCAAAAGCGAAGCGGACACGAAGAGCTTACCGCAGAAGCTGCAGGGGGCTATGCGGTAGGACACATCGTAGATGGAACAATGGTCCTTGCCAAAGAACTCATAGACTCAGCCTTTAAAGCTAAACTATATAATAGACCAATCGGCGACATCGTGCGACTTTTTAGAATTGATGGCTGTAGACTCTGCGGACATGATACAAAAACTCATTTTCTTGAAATAACTGAGACAGGCCTTGTAGTAATAAGAGAACCCATCTTTCAGATAGCTAAATGACAAAAAACTAGTAGATAAAAGGAGGTGAGAGTTATGGTTATCAGTATCACTGGACCAGTTATGAGTGAGGCAGAAGTAGAACACCTTGTGACCAGAGTTTTCTTTAAGGCAATTGAATTACTAGGTGGTCTAAGCAAACTTACTGAATATCGAACACTGACATGGCTTCCTTCACTTGCGAGAGCAAGCTATGCAGTTGTCTTAAAAGAAGAATATATGAAAACCGACGAAGAGATTGCTCAAAAGGTCGGCCTCACTAAAAATACTGTGAGAAATATTCTCCGTGCAGATCCTCAACTTGCTCTTCAAAAGATCAAGGCACTAGAAGAACTTATCCACGAAGAAACACGAGAGCTCAAGGTGCATACTGCCGGAGGAATTGCCAAACTTGCCTATAAAGAAATAAAGGAGGGACATGAGGCCCAGACGCTCATTTACTACTGCAGTCTTGTTGCCACAGATCTTGTGAGAGCACTTGATGTCCCCTGGGCGTATTCTTTACTCAAACGCTCAAAAGGTATCAAATATCCTATAACTAATTCAACTGAACTAAAAGAAAGACTTAAGGACCTCACAATCAAGGGAATTCCCATAGAAGAAATACTTGACAGTATTCCCTATCCAATCAAGAGTCCGGCAGTCCTAATCCATGAGATAAAGGAGTTTTTGAAGCTTAAGGAAAAGAATTAAAGCCCTTTTCCCTTCAAATCTTTATGGTAAAATTAGGTAAATCTTCAGTATTGCTCTCATTTTGCCTTGCATATCAAAAGACTTGAGATTTACGGATTCAAATCTTTTCCTTATAAAACGGTAATCCCCTTTGAAAAAGGGATTACCGCTATTGTTGGTCCCAACGGGTCTGGTAAAAGTAATATCCTTGATGCCATAAAGTGGGTCCTTGGGGAACAGAGTCCTAAAAGGTTGCGAGTTAAGGAATTAAGTGACCTTATATATTCTGGTAATACTGATAGAAAAATAGATTTTGCAGAAGTTAAAATAGTCTTAAACCATGATCCACCAATATTAGATAAATTCAAAGAAAATCATGAGCTAATTGTTATAAGAAGATTTTATAAAGATGGGGAAAGTGAATTTATAATAAATAATCGCCAGTGTAGATTAAAAGACATACAGTTTTTATTTTTAAATTTAGGAATAAATTATAATAGCTATGGGATTATTGATCAGGGTGAAATTACTAAATTTTTAGAAATAAATCCAGTAGAAAGAAGATATTATCTTGAAGAGCTAGCAGGTGTTGCTAAACTAAGACTTACACAAGATGATATAATAAAAAAAATTAAAGCAACAGAGCATAATCTCGAACGTTTAAGTGACATATTAAAAGAGGTCGAAATACAGTATTTATCTCTTAAAGAGCAAGCAGAAGTAGCAAAAAAATATTTAAACTTAAGAGATTCATTTATTGAGACGAAAAAAAAGTATCTATTTATAAAACAGAAAGAATTTTTAAAAAGAAAAAAAGAGAAAGAAGAAGAAAAAGAGAATGCTATCTTAAAATTCAAAAAAATTGAAGACGAAATTCAATTCATTGAGATAGAGGAAAGTAAAATTTTAAGTAATATTTCAATTTTAGAAAGAAAAAAAATTGATCTAGGAAAAGAAAAAGATAAGGTAGAAAATGAAATTAGAAACATATTAACAGAAAGTAACAAAATTGAGAAAGAATTATTGCTAACAAATGAAAAGATTAACAACTACAAAAGTATTTATGAAATAGAAAAAAATAGAAAAAATAGTTTATTAAAAGAAATAGAAAAGATTGAAAGAGAAATTATTGAGATTGAAAAGAATAAAGAAGCTCTTTTAAAAAGGTTAAAAGAAATAAGAGAAAATTTGCAGAAAAAAGAGGTTGAATTTAACAATTTACAGAAAAGCTTTGGGACAAAGAAAAAAGAAATGGATGACATTAATAGAGAAATTATAAAATTAAAAGAAAAAAGAGAAAGCCTTTTAAGAGAGATTAAAAAAATAGACGAAGATATAAAGAAAATGGAATATGAAATGAAAGAAAAAAGAAGATTACTAGATAAAATTAATACTGATCTCGAGAATCATAAAAAAACTTTAGAAAAAATAGATAGGGAATTAGAAGATGAAAATGAATTTTTAAAAAAAATAAAAGAAGAATTTGAAAAATTAAAATTAGTGACAAATAACTTAAAAGATAAAAAAAATGAATTAAAAAATATATTGTATTCATTAAAAGAAAGGGAAAAGCTAATTAGAAAGATTTTAAGTAGTTTTAAGAAAAATTTACCAATAGAATTACAAGGTAAGATTTTAGGAAATTATTTGCTAAAGTTTATTAATGATTTAAAATACTATGAAACTTTTTATAGAGAATACATAAATGCTGTTATCATAGAAGATATACAAGAGGTCTACAATCTTACAGAAGAATATAATCTAGAAGTATTTACTTTAAAAAATAATTTAGATAAACTTATATTAAATATTGAACATTCTGAAAAAACTTTAAAAGAATTATTTTTAAACTTTAATTTTAATCACGATATAATCTATATCACAAAAGATAGTTTTTTGGTAGCCTATAATAAATTCATAGTAAAAATAAACGAAGAAAATAAAGGTTTCTTTTCTCTACAAAAAGAATTGCAGGAGATAGAAAAACAGAAAAATTATCAAATAGAATTCCTAAAAGAAATTGAAGTATCATATGAAAATAAAACTAAAGAACTAAGAGAGATAGAAGAAAAAGTAAAAGAATTAGAATTAAGTATAAAGGAAAAAAATGAGAAAAAAGAACAAATAACAAAGAATTTATTGATACTTGGACAAAAAAAAGAATTCCTAGAAAAAAATAAAAATGACGAGATTAAAAAGTTGGATAGTCTTCAAAGAAATAGGGAGATAATTCAAAGGGAGATTAGTAAAATTGAATCAGAATTAGCCAACATAAGTGATAAACACAAAATACTCAATAAAGAATTTCAATATCTTAAAGAGAATTTAGCAAAATTGGAAAAAGAAAGAAAGCAGATACTTGATGAAATAAATAAATTAGAAAGAGAACTCCTTCTTAAAGAAAATGATTTGCAATATCTAAACAAGAAAAAGACCGAAATTGAGAAGGAAATTTTAAAAATTGAAAACTTTCTTCAAGAAGTAATAATAAATAATAATAAATTGGAAAGTGAAGAAAGGTATTTAACTGAAAAATTAGAAAAGAAAAAAAAGGAGCTCAATGAACTTAAAGAAAAACAAAATGGTTTGAAAAATGACATACTTAAAATAGAGTCAGAAATAAACAATCTAAATGAAAAAATTAAAAAAGTTTCATTTGATAAAAAAAGCAAAGAAAGAGAGCTAAGAAACTTAGAAAAATTAATTCATAATACTGAAATAGATCTTACTGAAATTAACTTGACATTACAAAACTTACAAAAAGAATTCAATCAATTATCGAATAAAAATTCACTCGATAATGATATAGATACTTCAGAGGATGTAAACACTTTAGAAAAAAAATTAGAGGAATTAGAAAATCAGCTCAAAAACTTCAATGATGTTAATTTAGCAAGTATAAAGGAATTTGAAAAAATAAAAGTTAGATATGAAGAATTAAACTCTCAAAAAATTGATATAGAAAAATCTCTTCTTGAGTTAAAACATATTTTATCAGATTTAGAAGCCGAAGCGAGGGATAGAATGCTTAAATGTTTAGATATAGTTAATAAAAATCTAATAGAAATATTTCCAATTCTCTTTGAGAATTCTCAGGCTCATCTATCTTTTACTGGAGATGATCCTTTAAATTCTGGTTTGGATCTAACAATCAGAGTTCCCTATAAAAATATCAGAAATATCTACATGCTCTCAGGAGGAGAAAAGGCATTATGTGTGATTGGCTTACTACTCGCCTTTTACCTAACAAAGCCAGGTCCATTCTGCATTTTAGATGAAATAGATGCACCTTTAGACGAAAAGAATTCACAAAAATTCATAAAACTCCTATCGAAAATTAAAGAAAAATCTCAAATAATATTAATAAGTCATAATCCACATGTAATTAAGGAAGTGGATAACATAATTGGAGTAACAATGGAAGAAAAAGGAGTATCTAAAATTATAAAGATAGATTTTAAGAGTTCATAATTTTAAAAATCATCTCCAATAGGACTCTTCTAACCTTGATAAAGCCATTTCAGATAGAATTTTAGCTAATGAATCTCTATCTTTCATAGACATTTCAACGAATTTTACTCCAAAAATTGTGAATCTATCATCATATTTAAGCCATCTTATTTCTGCCTTTGCTTTTATTCTGTATTTACATTTTATATTTAAAAAAATAACATCACCTTCATTCAAATTTATTCCTGCGTCAGCTTTAATTTTTGCTCCTTCTGCACTTAAATCCATTATTTCAGCTCCAAACGTTCTTCCAGATTCTGTAGCTAAGATACATTCACATCTCAGAGGATATCTGGTGTAAATTCTTTTATCTAAAACCATCTATATGAAATCTTGATCAGTTATTAAAGGGAGAACAACTTTAAAAAAAACTACAGACAATATTAATGTATTTTCATAGTTACCTCGCATAAAATATTCTAGCTTCCACTATCTTCTAGACCTGTTAGTAGATTTTGTATTTTCTTGATACGTTCATTCATTTCCTCATATGTTCGCCTTTCTTTTTCTATAACCTCAAGAGGAGCTCTTTCTAAAAATTGTGGGTTTGACAATTTTTGTTCAGCCCTTCTCATCTTTTCTTCAAGCTGTGCTTTCTCTTTGAGCAGTCTTTCTCTTTCTTTCCTATAGTCAATATAATTAGTGAGATCAAAATAAAGCTCACCTGAAGAGAGAATTTGAACAATGTCTCCTTTTTTTCTTGTATAATCTTCGACAAAAATTATATCATCAATTTTTGCTAAAAATTTGACAATTTCTTTTTCTTGTTCTATTAAATTGAGTATCTTTCTTTCGTTCTTGTAGTATACGGGGATCTTTTTTTGTGATACCAAACGATATTCTGCTTTTATATTTCTTATAGAAACTATCAACTCCATTATTAAGTCTACAAGAAACTTTTCTTCCTCTGAAAGAACAAAATTTCTAGCCTGTGGATAAGACTCTTGAATGAGGAACTTTTTACTATTAGATGGTAGATATTGCCATAGTTCTTCAGTAATAAAAGGTATAAATGGATGGAGCAATTTTAGAGATTCTGAAAAAACGTAATACAATACAGTCTGTGTTTCTTTTTTACGAAACTCATCTTTAAGATATATTTTAGAAATTTCTATGTACCAATCACAAAAATCATCCCAAAAGAAGTGATATAGAAGAAGAGCTGATTGATCAAATTCAAACTCCTCCATCTTTTCTCTTACTTTAGTAACTGTTTGATCTAGTCTATTTAGTATCCATTTTGAAAAAAGTGAAAGGCTATTATCTTTAATTAACTCAAGCTCTCTCTCAGAAATACCCTCAAGATTCATCAATACATATCTACCTGCATTCCAAATTTTGTTTATAAAATGTCTATAACCCTCTATTCGAGCTGGTGAAAGTTTGATATCTCTACCTTGTGCACATAGAGCAACAAGAGTAAATCTTAGGGCATCTGTTCCGTAGATTTCGATCATTTCCAAGGGATCAATGACGTTCCCCTTACTTTTGCTCATCTTCTGACCCTTTTCATCTCTCACTAGGGCATGGATATAAACCTTCTCAAAGGGGATTGCTCCCATAAAGTGAATTCCCATCATAATCATCCGAGCAACCCAAAAGAAAATAATGTCAAAACTTGTCACTAAGACAGAAGTCGGATAAAATCTCTTAAGAGTCTCAGTTTTTTCGGGCCAACCCATAGTAGAAAAGGGCCAAAGTGCAGAAGAAAACCAGGTATCTAGAACATCCTCTTCTGCCCTTAAATTGGGACTACCACATTCAATACAGTGTTCAACCTTTTCATCCCTACTTACAATGACCTCCCCGCAGTCCTGACAATACCAGACAGGAATTCTATGGCCCCACCAGATCTGCCTTGACACACACCAATCTCTTATTCGAGACATCCAATCAAAATAAAGATTTTTCCAAGAATCAGGATAGAATCGGATAAATTCGTATTCAACTGCTGATATAGCTGGCCCAGCTAGTGGCTTCATCCTGACAAACCACTGTTTCGATAACAGAGGTTCTATCACGGTATTACATCTATAACAATGCCCAAGGACAACCTCATAGTCCTCGACCTTTTCAAGATATCCTCCTTCCTCAAGAAGTCTAATTATCTCCTGTCTTGCAGTAAAGCGATCAAGCCCTGCAAGAGGCCCTGCAGACTCCGTCATCCTTCCTGACTCATCAATAACCTTTACTGCAGGAAGATTATGTGTCCTTGCAATTTCGAAATCATTAAAATCATGAGCAGGCGTAACCTTAACAGCACCTGTTCCGAACTCAGGATCTACACGGTTATCTGCAATTATAGGAATCCTCCTTTCAATTATGGGTAATCTGACGAATTTCCCAATCAAAGTCTTATATCTTAGATCCTCAGGATGAACCGCAACTGCGGTGTCTCCAAGCATAGTCTCGGGTCTTGTAGTAGCGACAACAATCGCCCCTTCCCCACTCTCAAGAAAATATCTTATATACCAAAGCTTACCTGGACTTGGTTCAAATTCCACCTCAAGGTCTGCAAGAGCGGTATGACATCTAGGGCACCAATTTATTATGTAGTCTCCTCTATAAATCAATCCCTCATTCCATAACCTATAGAAAACTTCTCTAACAGCTCTTGAAAGTCCTTCATCCATCGTAAATCTTTCAAATTTCCAACTGCAACTGGCACCCAATTTTCTCAATTGGTGAACAATTCTGTTCCCATACTGTTCTTTCCATTGCCACACTCTTTCAATGAACTTTTCTCTGCCTAGGGCCTCCCTTGTTAGCCCCTCCTTCGCAAGCTCTCTCTCTACAACATTCTGTGTAGCTATCCCTGCATGATCTGTCCCTGGAATCCAAAGAACATCATACCCATCCATTCGTTTATATCTCGCAAGTACATCCTGAATAGTATTATTTAAAGCATGCCCTATATGAAGAGAGCCTGTGACATTCGGCGGAGGTATCACCATTGAAAATTTAGGCTTACTGGGATCAAAACTCGGCTCAAAGAGTCCCCTTTCTTCCCAAATTTTATACCATTTATCTTCGACTTTCTTAGGATCATAGCTCGGAGGTATTTCTCTATCCATCAGTCTCCCTCTCCTCATCAACTATGATTTGAGTTCCAAGCCCCTCATCGGTAAAAAGTTCAATGATTACACTGTGAGGAATCCTTCCATCAATTATATGGACCTTATTTACACCTGAAAGTAAAGCTTTTCTTGCACTCTTTAGCTTTGGAATCATACCTCCTCTGGCAATGCCCTTATCTATAAGTTCCTCAACTTGAGATATAAATAGAGTTGAAAGAAGGGTTCCATTCTCATCCTTAACTCCCTCAACATCAGTAAGGTAGATTAATTTCTCAGCCTTCAAACTTCCAGCAATAGCCCCTGCAACTAAATCTGCATTCACATTATAGGCATATCCATCAGGTCCTACTCCCACAGGAGCTATAACAGGTATAAAATCACTCTCAATCAGGGTAAAAAGTATTTCAGGATTTACCTTACGAACCTTCCCTACTCTACCAATGTCAATGATCTCAGGAGGTCTATCTTCCCCAGTATATCTATAAATGGTCATTTTTTCAACCTCTATTAGATTTCCATCTCTGCCTGATAAACCAACTGCCTTACCGCCAGCCTGATTGATAAGGCTGACAATTGACTTGTTAACTGTTCCTACAAGCACCATCTCAACTACATCCATTGTTTCTTCATCAGTAACTCTCTGCCCCTCAACAAAAACCGGCTTTAAGCCCATCCTCTCCATCACCCTGCTTATCTGAGGGCCTCCACCGTGAACAATAATAGGTTTGATTCCCACATATTTCATAAGTACAATGTCCTTGGCAAAATCCCTCTTTAGGTCTTCATCTACCATTGCATGGCCACCGTATTTAATTACTATGATTTTGCCAAAGAATCTTCTAAAATAGGGAAGAGCTGAGATGAGAATCTTGGCTTTTTCTACGATATCCATTCAATTATATCCCTCCTACCAGAGTGCAGGTGCATGGACAATATAACAAATCAGAGGTTCTATCCCATCGTTTCTAACTCCATGCTTTAGTCCAGGAGCCATCACAAGCACATCTTTTGGTCCTATCTCATGCCAGGAATCTCCTATAAAGGCCTTTCCTGTGCCAGAGAGAACAAGGATGCTGTCAACCTCTCTTTCATGGTCGTGAATTGGGACCTCTACACCTGGTTGTATCTCGAGCACAGTAATACTCAGCTCAGGATGTCTCTCCTTTGTAACAATAAATCCTATTCTCACTCCCTTAAACTTAGGATGGGGCTTCATCTCAAGGTTTTCCAAATTAACCTTCATAGTCCCCCCCTCTGCTTGATTTAATTGTCTATTAATTTCTAATTAGGTTTCACCTTATAAACAACCATTTGTGGAAAGTTATCATAGATGAGCTCAAAGTATCTCGGATCATATTTCCTGAGAATAAACATCTTAAAGAAAAGGCTTTCATCTGAAGGTGGTTCTGCAAGAACTAATCCCGCTTGGGGACCAGCTTTCACTATAGCTACTGTATAGCCCATGGGATAGAACTCACTCATTCTTTTCTGTTCACCTTCAATGTAGTAAATTCTCCTCACAGGAATAGTCTGATTCTGCACTTTTATAATTCCTAAACTTAAATTTATCACTGCATTCTCAATATCAGGACATATGACCTCATGGGAGTTTAGCATGTTACATGTTGGAATAAAGATCCTTCCAAAAAGGCCCTCTCTCTTTGTAAAATCATAGGTTCCAAAATAGTGTATCCAAGCAAACTTGGGTATTAAGTCATATGTGAAGACCCAATAGATAGGAGTTCTTATCTCCTTCAAGTATTCACCAGCACTTATTTTTTCTACAATTTCTTTTGCTGAGAGTTTTTGCTCCTTCATAATTCTTGCGAGTCCTGTTAGACCGTAATTGCTTATAAAGGAAGTAATTAGCCAACCTTCCCTGGGATCATGGGTTGCAAATGATCTTGCAACAAAGTAGGTCTTAGGGCTTGTCTGAGAGCCACCATCATGCACAACGGTCCTTCTTGCATATAGGGGAAAGGCATATCCATAATCCCACCAAGTCCAAATCACCGAATCCTCGGGGGTATTCTTCTTTAACCACTCCATATCCCTAACAAGAGAGGCAGTTATTTTGGGAGTGCTAACAAGACTTAGAGCATTCTTCTGAAAACCTAAAACTGAAATAAAAAGAAGAAGACCAATTAAGACCTCAGCTAAACGTTGTTTATATTTACTGCTAAAAATTTCAAAACGAGGAAGCAAACTCTGAAAAAGAAGATGAACAAGATATCCAAGACCCATCCCTAAAAATGGGCCAAGATACATAGCAAAACGAGCACCCGAGAAAAATGTTAAAAGCCCAATGCAGAAAAAGGGAAGAAGAAAGAATAGATCTTTAAAACGAAATAAAAACAGAAAAATAGCCCCTATCAATCCAATAAGGCCAAAGTATTGGTTGTAAATAGTTGCAGAAAAGACTTCCCAAAAAGTCATTTTCTGTAATTCTGAAATAGAAATAAGAATATTCGGAAAGTCTTTGAAAAGAATATCTACCGCACTTGGACTTTTTATATAGAGAACCAAAGTTTTAATTTGAAAAATTAAATACCATGGACCTGTATATAGATACCAAATTTGTGGTAAAATCAAGATAGAAAGATATAAAATTTCGTGTTTAGTAACTCTAAAGGAAATTTTCCTTTTCAAGATAAATTCCTTTAAAGAATCATAAAAAAGAACAAATATAAAAGTAACGACAAGAACAAAATTTAGATTAGAGTGAGCATACCAAAGATAATAAAATACTGAAGTTAACGAAGCTAAAGTTATCCAAAAATATTTGAATCTTATATCTGTAGTTTTGAAAAATTTCAAGTAAAAGAAAGCTATTAAAAAAGGAAGAGTGAGATTGAGAGGATCATGATCAAGCCTCATTAGGCCTGTTCTTCCAAGATACATAGGAGCTGATACACCAATTAAACCACCAAATATACCAACAAAAGGTAAACCAAGTTCCTTAAAATAAAAATATAGTGGAATAACAAGAGTAATCGCAAGAAAGGGTATTAAATAATATGTAAGCCAGGCAACGGAAATTCCTGTAATTTCCGATAATAAATTAAAGATATAACTTATAAAATTACCAGGGATTCTATATGTGGTATAGAATTTGGTTTCATTATCTAAGTATGCTTCTTTGGTATTATCAGGGAAAAATCTAAACTTATCAACTTCTCCACTTTTAAAGAGGCCTTCTTTAATATCCCTTGAAAGGCGGGCAAAATAAAAGGAGTCATACTCAGCATAAAGAGGCTCACCATTATAGAATGAAAAACTTTCTCTCTCCCTCCAAAACTTAACATCATCAAAACGTATATAGAGACCAAAAAATATTACTACAAGAAACAAAATGTAGTAGACTATGTTATAATACCAGTCTCTCATTTTATAATTACCCAAATTTGTAATTTAGACCAAATCCACCTCTTGGATAATCCCATAAAATATTGTTAAAGGGACATCCCACCCTGCAGGATCCACATTCAAGGCAGGCCTGATAATTGATCAATATCTTACCATTACTATCTAATCTGTAAACTCCAGCAGGACAAAAACTTAGACAAGGCTTTCTTTCGCAATTCAGACAAACCTCTTCACTTTTTATCTTCAAATGACAGTATTCCTCATCAACGAAAAATTTTACACTTGAAATTTTCTCATCTATATTCACATAGATATCTTTTACCAAAGGGCCCTCCCAACCTTAATTAAGTCTCCTACAATACCAAGAAAACCTCTCTTCTTCCTTATGAGCTCAAAAATCTCCCTCATTACCTCTCTCTTTGGCCTTCCTTGAGCAGAGAAAAACAAACTTATTGTGTCATATAGAAGCTCTGGATAGGTCTTAAATAAATGAATATTTGTAAAAAGGTGTTTTTTGAGTTTTTTGAGAGTAATCAAATCTTGATAAATAAAACTCTCTCTAAGTTGTGCTTCATAAGCCTTTAATGTCCTTGAAGAAAAGTCTCCCTTTTCAAAGGCCTCTATTATTGTTTTTCCTGCCATTATTCCTGAGTAGATGGCCAAATTTGTCCCCTCGCGAAAGAGAGGATTTACTAATCCAGCAGAGTCCCCAACAACAAGAACTCCATCACCATAGAGTCTTGGAAGCCCCTCAAGTCCCCACTCAGGTATGAGATGGGCTCCATATTCTAAAATTTCACCATCTTTAAAGAGCTCCCTGAGGTGAGGATGGTTTTTTGCTCTCTCAAGGAGCTCATAAGGCTTAAAGGCAGATTCTCTTAAATTTGAGAGAAAAAGCCCAAGACCAAAGGAAAGATGGTTTCTGTTAGTGTATATAAACCCAGTTCCAGGAAGGCAAGCTGTTATATCTCCAATAATCTCTACTGCAAGACCCTGTCCTTCAGCTAAGCCCAATCTTGCCTCAAGAGCTCCTTTAGGTAATTGAATTATCTCTTTGACAGCAAGAGCTACATCTTCAGCTCCAAAAGGTCTCCCAATTAGTCCAGCCTTTTCTGTTAAAACTCGGTTTACACCCTCAGCGATTACAACGATGTTGGCTGGAATTTCTGTAGGCCTCGGATCTCCAAAAGCTCTTGGCCTATCAACAATTACCCCTTTAATTCTCTGACCCTCTTTAAGCAAATCTAAGACCTTAGTTTTGGGTGCGATCTCAAGTCCCAGCTTAAGAGCATACTCTGCAAGAAAACTATCAAAGCGTGCTCTTGTTGCGGTAAAGGCCTCATGGGGATCCTTTTTTCTGTGTAATAATTTTACAAGCCCCTCAGAAGAGACTATGTAATAACCTTCTTCAGTCACTGGACGCTCAACTGGTGAAGGCTCCACATTGGGAAATTCAGGAACTAACTCTTTGACAGACTTCGTATAAACAACGCCACCAAAAAGATTTTTTGCGCCACAGAAGCGCCCTCTTTCAATGAGGAGAGCTCTTATACCTGCCTTAGCCAGAGTGATTCCACAGGAAAGGCCTGCAGGCCCTCCACCAACTATGACTACATCAAATTTTAGCTCTTCCATCTAATTGCCCTTGTGTCTCTTTATTGCTTCAATCAAAGCATCACAAAGGATTTTCCAATCCCCAATGATTCCGAGATCTGCAATGTTGAAGATAGGAGCCTTGGGATCTGAATTTATAGCAATTATAAGATCTGAATTCTGCATCCCAGCTCTGTGCTGGATTGCTCCAGAGATTCCAAAGGCTAAATAGACCTTTGGTCTCACGGTCTTTCCAGTTTGACCAACTTGATGATCGTAACTTATCCAACCTGCTTCAACCGCAAGCCTTGATGCCCCAATCTCACCTCCAAGCAATCTTGCTAATTCTCGAAGTTTTTCAAATCCTTCCTTTCCACCAAGCCCCTTTCCTCCAGCAACAATCACCTCTGCATACTCAAGATTTACGGTTTTCTCCTTTGGAAGAAAGCCAATACGTCTAACACCTGCCTCCTCCTCATAAAGATCAACTCTCTCTACTATAAGTTCTCCACGTCTTCCTGGTTTTCGCTCAGGCATAGGGAAGATTCTTGGTCTAACTGTTGCCATCTGGGGCCGATGATTGGGACAAATAATTGTTGCCATTATGTTCCCCCCATAAGCAGGTCTCGTCATTAGTAAATTTCCTGTCTCTTTATCTATCTCTAATTCTGTAACATCAGCTGTAAGCCCTGTCTCTAAGAGGGTTGCTACCCCTCCTGCAAGGTCCCTACCAAGAGGAGTTGCTCCAAGAAGTAAGATCTCAGGCCCATACTTTTTGGCAAGAAAACTTAAAGCCTTTGCATAAGGTATGTGACGATAATAGCTTAGGACCTCATGCTCAATGAGGTAAACTTTGTCTGCACCAAAACTAAAGACCTCATCTACGAGCGAACTCACTTGATGACCTAAAAGGATTCCTACACAAATACCAGAAAGGTCATCTGCAAGCCTCTTTCCCACTCCAAGTAGCTCAAAAGAGACAGGATGAATCCTGCCATCCTCCTGTTCAATAAAGACCCAGACTTCCTTCATAGGATACCTTTACTTTTGAGAAGTTCGATTACTTCATCAACAACTTTTTTAAGGGGTGTTGTTGAGAGATCAACTATTTTCCCTTTCTTTTTAACCTCTGGAGTGTAAACCTTTTTAACTTGTGTAGGAGAGCCTCTAAGCCCCAACTTTTCTCTTTGATAATTTACAGGGCCATCTGCGGTAAAGATTTCTGGTTCTGCCTTTACCGCTTTGAGTATAAGAGGAAATGGTGAGAAAGGCGGTTCTGCTAATCCTTTATCACAGGTTAGAAGAACAGGTAATTTGGCCTCTAATATCTCTATTCCATTTTCACTCTTTCTATGAACTCTAATTATCCGTTTTTCAAGGTCGAGTGTTTCAAATTTTACTGTCTGAGTAATAACTGGGACTTGAAGTCGCACTGCAACACCAGGACCTACCTGTGCGGTATCTCCATCTATCGCCTGTTTCCCAAAAAGATAAAGATCAAAGGGGCCTTCCTCAGCTTGAAGGTATTTAATAGCCTCAGCAAGGGTATAACTCGTTGCTAAGGTATCTGCACCAGCAAATTTTCGATCAGTTAACAAGATGATTCGATCTGCACCAAACTCTACTGCCTCTCTTAGAGAGCTCTTGGCTTGAGGAGGTCCCATTGTTATTACGGTAATTTTTCCACCATAATTGTTTTTTAAATAACAGGCAAAGCTTAGAGCTATAATGTCATAGGGATTAGTTATCGAAGGAATCCCTTCTCGAATTAGGGTTCCTGTCTCTGGATTTATGCGAATATTTGTAGTATCTGGGACCTGTTTGATAGATACAAGGATTCTGAGCATTTTAAAAGATTAACGTCTATAACCTGGGAGTTCAAGATGTGTGCAAGTGCCAGAGGGACAATTGTGGGTCTCAGCAACCTTAGGTCTATCAGAATTACTTGATGAGTTCGATCTACTTCCAAAGAGTGAATTGACGATACTCATAAGTCTTTCAACCTTAAGAGAGCCACAAACCTTGCAGGAGACCTCCCCAATTTCCTCTTTACTTTTGAGTAGAAGCTCGAACTCTGCCCCACATTCACCACACTTGAATTCATATATGGGCATATCTCACCTCAAGCCCTGATTTAACCTGAAAGAAATGCCCGGGGCCGGACTCGAACCGGCACGGAGGTTGACCTCCAGTGGATTTTAAGTCCACAGCGTCTACCTGTTCCGCCACCCGGGCTTTTCGTATTTTTTATTTTATGATATTATACTTACCAAAAAATTCAAGTGCCTTCCATTGTGATAAACTTCTAATTTCAATTCATGAGATTACAATTGAGCTTATGAGTCTTCTACGATTTGAGGGGGTTACAAAATTTATCCACCATATTTTAAGGCTCTCGTCAACATTAATCTCGAGATAAAGAAAGGGGATTTTATCTTACTATGAAAATGTTTTATTGTTACTCCTTCTTGCAGAGAAAAAAAACTATGAAGGCAAAATTTCTGATTTACGAATGGTTAGAGCGATTCAATCTTGCCTACAAAGCTCAAAAGAAAATATGTGAACTTTCAGGAGGAGAACAACAAAAGGTCGGCCTCATTAGAGCATTCATAAGAGAGCCAGAAGTTCCATTGTTAGATGAACCAACTGGTAATCTCGATCCACATAGCCTTATAGAAATTATTGATCTTCCATAGTAAAGGTTGCACTATTGTCCTGTCCACTTACGATCCAACTATCTTATCAAAAAAAACCTGGAAAAATAATTTTTTTAAATCAGGGCACACTTTTAAGAGATGTTTCTTACTCTCAGTAAATTAGAATTTAAAAGAGGATATTTTGGTCTTTATCGATTTTTGGTTTTTTTTGTTTTCAGTAATTTTAGTCAAATCCTTAAGGAATTTAAAACCAATAATGAAGTATTTGTTATTTTTTTCAGTAGCAATAAATCGGATATTAATGATTCTATCTATTCAAACATAGTGAAAGAACTAAAAATAGATAAATTTGAAAAAATAACTGGAGAAGAAATATTAAAAGAATTAGATCTATATAGCGAGCTTAACAGACTTATAGATGAAAACCTAAAGAGTTATCTCCCTGTTGGAATTCGCTTTACTATTGAAAGTTTTAATCAACCAGATGAAATTAAAAAAATTTTAAATTCAATAGAAAAAAATATAATATCACAACCTACTTAGTATTTGATGAATTATATACTAAAATCCCCAAACTTTCCATTTTAAAACATATTTAGATTTTCTTATTATTGATATGGAATTTATTTTATTTCTTTTTTTATATTTTATGATCAAATCTCTTAATAATTATCTACGATTATACTTATGCACCTTTCAAATATTAGGCGGATCTATTAAAAAGTTACTACTTGTAAGGCTTTCGCTAACAATTCTCCCTTTTATTTTTATCTATATTATTGCCTTTTACATCTACCTAATAACCTCTAATTTTTTTGTTCTGTCTTTTCCCATTCTCAAAAATTTTCCTAATTTTAATTCAACATTAGAGTTAACAATGTTTTCACTATACACTTGTCCATAAAAAAAAATATGAAGTTAAAAAACTTTTGATTCTTTCTCATTTATTTTCATCTGAACAATTTATCTTTTGCAGTTAATACAGATATAGAAATGCATATAAGAAACCTAGAGAAGCAATTGGTTTACCTAGAAAATGCTATAAATCAAAAAGATAAAAAAATTCAAAAACTTAATAAAGCATTTCTTCACACAGCAATCAAATTAAAATTAAAGGAGAAGGAAATATACACCATTCATAGTATAAAGGACTACAAGAAAAAAAAGAAAACTATATAAATAAGATTATTTTCTATAAACTTGGAGAAGAAATAAAAAATGAAAAAGCAGAAATAATTAATCTTAAAAAAGAATATATTACAAAACTCAATTCACTAAAAAAGAAAAATTAAATTATAGTGAAAAAATTATAACAGAATCAGGTAAAAGTTTCAGAAATGCAACAATGCAAACTATTTTACAAGCAGGAAAAATTTTAGATCCTATCACAAGAGAAACAATTACTCCAGGAAGATATTTTAAGAAAATAGAACCAGGACATAGGGTATTCTCACCTCACGATGGAGTTGTAAAGAGAATTCAATTCATGGTTGACAATTTTGCAATCACAATTGAAAATCAAGTATGTTCTACCTATATTCACGGCTTAGGACTAATTAAGGTCAATATCGGTGATCACTTAAAAGTTGGCCAAGAACTTGGAGAGGCGGGGTTCTCAGAGGATAGGTTTAACATCTATTACGAGATAGAGTGTAAAAAGTAAAGCTATGAGCCCGTTAGAATTTTGAGAAATTTTTTCTCAAAAAAGGCATAAAGTCTTCCTGGAAGATAGAGCCCACAACCAAGAACCCAATTGGAATCTCTCAAAATAACATAGCCTGGCTCAAGAGGAAGATCAATCCTCAGAAAAGGGTGTTCACTCAAAAAATTGACATCCTCTTCTCTCAAGTATACAACATTCTTCTTCGCAAGATAACCAAATCTCTGTAAAAAGGCAGAGGTTGGTTTTAAATATTCAGAGACCTGCCTTAAAAAGACTAAGCCTACAACCTCTACTGAAAGACTCCTTAATTTCTCTAAATGCTGACTTTTACTTAAGAGCCAATAATTTTTAACTCCCTTAAGTATGTGGTAATTATCAAAAGTTTCTTGAGCAAATCCAAAACGTTCATTGAGGTAGTTCAGTATGAACTCCCTTTCCTCTTTACTAACCTCAATGGGAAAGGGCTTTATGGTTCTGGGCATTTTTTGGATAGACTTTTTATTTAAACATTTATTTTAACCTATTTTAACACGAAATAGCCTTGCACAAAGGGGCAAAATTCAGCTTTTCAAATCAGGAACAAGGATTATAATAAACCTATGATGCAGGAGGAGAGAATAGTAGATACCCTTCTTGAACAGGCAAAAGAGCTAGATAATCTTCCCCTTGCTGAGGTCAAAGAGGAAGAAGAAAATAAACTCCCCACAAAGTTTGACCCCCTTCAGAAATATCTTCAAGAAATTAGTAAATATCCAGTTCTTACAAGAGAGGAAGAAGAGGCAATTGCCAAAGCCTATTATGAGACAAAGGATCCTCGTCTTGCCTACAAACTCGTTGTCTCCAATCTTAGATTAGTTGCCAAGATTGCTCTTGAATTTCAGAAATTCTGGGCTTATAACTTCCTAGATCTTATTCAAGAGGGAAACCTAGGACTCCTGCAGGCAGTAAAAAAATTTGACCCATACAAAGGTGTAAAGTTCTCCTACTATGCCTCGTTTTGGATAAAGGCCTACATCTTGAAATACATCATGGACAATTGGAAACTTGTCAAAATGGGAACTACTCAAGCCCAAAGAAAACTCTTCTATAAGCTCAGAAAAGAGAAGGAACGTCTCTCTGCCCTCGGCTTCGAACCTACACCAAAGGAAATCGCAAAGAGACTTGGAGTGAAGGAAAAGGAAGTTGAAGAAATGGAAGCTCGTATGTTCAGTCAAGACCTAAGCCTTGAAGCCCCTATCTCTCATGATTCAGACGATACACTTGGTGATTTCTTGAGAGATACAAGACCCTCGCCTGAAGACACCTACGCACGAGAGGAAATTCTCAGTAATTTCAAGCGTTTATTGAAAGACTTTGCTCAAACTCTCTCTGGTAAGGACTATGTTATCTTTTACGAGCGCCTTCTTGCTGATGAACCGAAAACCTTAAACGAACTCTCAAAAAAACTGGGAATTTCAAAAGAAAGAGTGAGACAGATTGAGGAAAAACTCATAAAACGCTTAAGAAAGTTCATTCAGGAGAAACTACCTGATGCCCACATCTATCCCCTCGCACTCCCCTATAAAGAATAGCCTCTGGAAAATCCTTTTGTCTCTTCTCTTTATCATTTACGCTTTAAACTCTGTAAGTAATGCCAAGTCGAGGGATAGAGAAGAAGCCTATTACTATTTTCTTCTTTCACAGATTGTAGCCAAAAATGCAACAGAGATGGAATTCTACCTAAAAAAAGCTCTTGAGAAAGAGAAAAAGTCTATCTTTCTTAAAAAGACCCTTCTTAACATCTATCTTCATCTTCAGAACTATACACAGGCAGAAAAGTTGGCTAAAGACCTAAAACCACTTGCTTTGGAAGATAGAGAAGTAACTCTACTAATAGCGCGTCTCTACTTAGCTCAAAATAAACTAGACAAAGCAAGCCAAATCCTTGAACGCTTTTTAGAAAAAAACCCCAAAGAAGAAACCATTCTGAGTCTGTTAATATCCATATACTTACAACAAAAAAAATGGGATCTAGCATTGGAGAGGCTTAACAGCCTATCTCAACTCTATCCTGAAGAAGTTGCCTTTGAAGTTTTTAGAGCAAGGATTTACCGTGAAAAAGGAGATTTTTCAAAGGCAAAAGAATTCTATCTCAGATCCTTGGAGACATCACCAAACAACAGGGCTCTCCTTGTTGAAGTTTTGAGGTTCCTTGAGAACATAAAGGACTACGATAGCATTGAAAAAATTCTCCTAAGACACTTATCAGCAAATCCTGAAGATGAAGAAATCCTCCGTCTCCTTTTTGGGTTCTATTTTGATCAGGGGAACTGGGAGAAATCCGAGCAATTACTTAGGGGTTATCTTGAAAAACATAGAGATCACCCAGAAATTCTATTTTACCTTGCGCTTACTCTTGAACATAAGGGCAATTACCAGGAGGCAATTCGAATTTACGATACCATTCCAGAGGACTCACCCTGGTATCTTGAAGCCCAAAAAAGAGTTTTTAACCATTACAAGAAGAAAAATCCAGATAAGGCAAGAGACATAGTGTATCGCATAAAAGGCAAGAGAAATCTAGGCAAGGGCTATTACCTCTTTCTTCTTCACTCTTATGAAGATTTAGATCTCTGTGAGGAGGGAATCACCCTGGGAGATGAAGCCCTTAAAGCCTTTGCCAATGACCCAGATATAATCCTTGCTGTGGCTCTAAATTATGCATGCATTGAGGACTATGAAAAAGTTTTAGGGCTAGTGGAACCATTATTAGAGAAGTTACCTGATGATGCCTATGTTCTCAATTTCGTGGGATATAGCCTTGTTGAGTTAAATAGAGACCTCCCAAGAGCTGAAAAATTACTTATTAGAGCTGATCAACTTAAACCCAATGATCCCTATATCCTTGACAGTATTGGCTGGCTCTATTTTAGAATGGGAAATCTTGAGCAAGCTCGATTTTACCTTGAGAAGGCTGTCTCGCTATTAAATGAGGAAGAAGCGGTGATACTATGGCATCTTGGTGATGTTTACAAAGCCTTAGGAGATACCAAAAAGGCCTGCGAATTTTATCAGAGGGCTCTAAAAGCTGTAATTCACCATCGTGAGAGAGCTCGAATTCTCGAAAAGTTAAAGTTATGCCCTTAAAACTGGGTCTGTTTAGTAAACTTATTCACCTCCTTTTGCTAGTTCTGTTGTTAAACGCGTGTTTTCCAAAATGGAAAGCAACTCACAAGGAAGGCCTTCATGAGATTTATAGTTATCTTAGACTTGAAGGCCTTAAAGAGGCTACCTACTTTGGGAAACTTTTCGTTGAGGGCGAAGTAGATTTCCTCGTAAACGGAGCTCGCAGTGGGGCATCTTATGGAAACTTCTATGTTAATGCAGAAAGACTTATTATACAGCTTACTCCTCCTTTGGGATCAGAGACCCTTATTGTCTGGAAAAAAGGCCTTCCTGAAATACTAATTATTGATCCAACGAAGAAAAGGGGGCTTAGAGTCTCAGTTCCAGGAGATATGCTCTTTGATGATTTTCCTCTCTATTTTTTAGGTCTAAAAGAGAATAGGGCCTGGAGATTAGATAAATACTCAGGCGAATACACCTTTGATCATGACACTCTAACTGGCAAATTGACATCCAACCTATTTAAAGTTACTTGGAAAATAAAAGAAATAAAGGGCATTGAAAAATTGCCTGAACTTCCAGCTTTTGACGATTACAAAATTAGAACTATTTTTTTGACTTTTTGACTCTGATTAATACTTCCTCAACCATCAAGGGATCTGCCTTAAGGATTTGGAAATCTATATCTGCATATGAAAAGGTCTCACCAGCCTTGGGAATTCTATTGAGTAACTTATAGATAAAACCATTCAAAGTTTCATAATCACCTGAAGGGACATTGAGCCCAAGCCCCTGAATTTTCTCAATTTCTATTGTTCCCTTCACTATAAAGACACCTGGACTTAGCCTCTTTATTTCAGGCTCATAATAGTCTAAGGCATCTCTAAATTCTCCAAGCACCTCTTCAATGAGATCTTCAATAGTTACAAGTCCAGAGACAATACCATACTCATTCACAATTATTGCAATCTCTTGAATCTCTCTCTGTAGAGTCTTCAAAGCCTCATGAGCAGGTATTATCTCTGGAATATAAAGTGGAACCTTAGCAAATTTTCTTAGTGGTTCCTCCTCATTGAAAATATCTTCACCCAAAAGGTCCTGCACCTTTACTATGTACTTAATTTTCGTTAGATCTCCATCGTATAGAGGAATGTATGAAAAATTATATTTACTTGTAAACTCAATTGCATCTCTAATCTTGGCATCAATAGGTAAAGCCTTAATGTTACTAAGAGGAATCATAACTTGACTAACCCTTTTCTTTCCAAATTCAATTATTCTATTTATTAATTCCTTTTCTTTATAATCAATTTCTTCCTCATAAGTTATCATTGTCAAAAAAGTTTCTCTAAATTTAGTTAAAAAATAGGGAGTTTCTGATCTATCCTTTAAGAAAGTTTTACTTAATTTCTTATTAATCAAATAAATAGGATAAAATATAAAGGAAACTATGTATAGAGGCACTGATAGATATATAACAAGAGGATAAGCAAATTTCTTACCGAGAGTTTTTGGAATAATCTGTCCTAAAATAAGTATAAAGATGGGTAAAAAAAAGCTCGATAATATAACTCCGTAATAGCCAAAAGATTTAATCAGGTAATAGGAAGTAAAGAAACCATTTCCTGCGATGCTAAAGGTGACACCAAGAGTTGTGGTGGTGAAGAGTCTTTCTGGATCATCCCAGAGTTTCTTACAAATCTTTGCTCTCTGGGATCTACCTCCAAGACCCTCAACAAGAGATCTCTCTGCTGAGACAAAAGAGATCTCACTAATTGCAAAAAAGGCTTCAAGAGAGGAAAAAAAGAAAAATGAGAGGATTGATTCAATCACTGTTCGTCCGTTCTGCCTCAATCCAAAGTATCTTTCGTCCTCTCACTTTTTTAATCTTAAAGGTCCAATCTCTATAGTTTCTGACCTCACCTTCCTTAGGAATGCCTTCAAAAAGAGCAATAATAAGGCCGTTCATAGTTGTTAAGTCACTATAGATCTCCTCCTCTACATTTAGACCAAGATGAGTCTTAACCTCCTCTAAGAGGGCCTTACCCGAGATGAGATAGCGATTTTCTCCTATAACTTGTATAGCCTCAATGGGGTCGTCTTTTGCTGGAAGGATCTCACCAAAAAGTTCCTCCACTAAGTCCTCCAATGTAACAAGCCCCTTTACCGCTCCATACTCATCAACCACTAAGGCTATCTTTAAGTTTTTTTTCTGAAATTCAAAGAGAAGATCTCTTACCGGAAAGTGCTCAGGAACAAAATAAGCTGGTCTACAAAATTCACTAAGGTATTTACCGAGGATATCCTTATCTCGTGCAAAATGATTCAAAAGATCCTTAGTATAGAGAATTCCTATTATTTCATCAAAATTATTCTTATAAATAGGATATTTGTTATAAGGCAAAACCTTGAACTTATTTAATAATTCTCTACTTAAAGGCTGGTCCTTAAATGCTATTATTTCAGATCTATGTGTCATAATTGCTGACACAGAAATTTTCTCAGATAAAAAAAGACCATATATAAATTCTTTCTCAGTTTTGCTAATTTTACCATCTCGGTAAGCAATCTCAAGTGCATATATTATAATTTGTTCAACAGGCGTCAATGATTTAATACTATGATTTTCAATTGATACGGGGAATAATTTATTAATTTTTAGATAGAATTTATATAAAATAATTCGAAATGGGTAAAAAACTTGAAATAAGACATAGGTAAGTGGTATAATTTTAGTTACAAGATTAGCTCTAAGTCGAAAACCAGCAACTTTAGGAAAAAAGTCTGCGAAAAAGAAACTAAGTATAGAAAAAATAAAAAAAGCTGGAGTTCGAAAATCATCAGAGAGAAGAAGAGTTACTGCAGATGCAAAGCATAAACTTGCAAAATAGTCAGCAAGTTCATTTCCAGTGAGCAGGGCAAAAAGTAATTGCTCTGTATTATTAATCATACTAAGATATTTATCTCTAAGACCAAGGCTTTTAAGACTGGCTAAATCAATACGCGTAAGAGAAAAAATACTTGCTTCGCTGGCAGATAAAATCATTGAAATGAAAATACAAATTAGAGTTAAAAGGATAAATAGTTCACTCATTCTATGAAAAAGTAAGAATTTTCATAAATCGAGGATAAAAAGGATCAGGTGGAAAACCAAGATATGAGTTTATAGATTGTGGAAATTTTATTAAGACCAAAGACTCATCAATTGAGATTTTTTCCTGGTGATTCATTATATCAAAAATATCAAAAATTATAGTTTTCTCAGTAATAAGAAGTGTATCAAGGTTCTTATAAGGCTCCCAATTAAAAAGTTCAAAAATAACCTTTAATGCATTTATTCGTTGTTCAATGTTTTGAAGAGATTCAAACTCTAAAGGTTCATCAAAAACTTCCAAATCTACTGATGAAGTCTCAGTATACAGAATCTTTTCATCAAAAAATTTTTTCCATTCTGCTTGAAACTTTTTGAGACCGATGGAAACTTCAAGAAGATTTTTGTCTACCTCTTCAGCAAGAGTTAGTACTACTAGGGCTCTTTCAATTGATGTTAATTCCTCTTCTTCTCCTTTCCTCATACTAAAATACTCATCAAAAAGCTCTCTATTTAGTTTATAATATTTAAAGTTCTCAGGATATTTAAGATATTCTCCAAAGCTCTTTAGTTGCTTAACATATAGAGAAACTGTATTAAATAAATATATATATTTATCATATGGAGTGATAAATTGAAGCTTATCTTTAATATTGTAATCAATCAGTTCATAGATATCTTTTGAAGTATTTAAGTCTAAGATATATAATTTTTCTAAATATTTGATGAATTTCAGTAAACCAATGGGATAGAGGACAGTTTGTGGATAGAGCAGGACCTCTATCATTAGTTATTTAGGAGACTACCCTTAGGAGCAGGGACTTCACGTATTCAAGGTGTCTTCCGTATTCCCGGTCCAAGTGATCTTTGAGCTTCATCCATTCCTCTTGAAATTGGGGATGTGCTTCAGGTGATAGCTTAACTTGAGCTCCAACTTGCTCAGACACTGCCCTCTCCAAGGCAGACAAACTTGCAGAGAACCTCTTTACAAGATCCTGATAGAGGGCTTCTTTGTGAGTAAAATACTCCTTCAATAGTCTCTCTGTTTCTTGAAAGAGCTGGTCTATTTTTGGAACTTTTTTGAGCAGTGTTTTAAGACCTTCCAAAATCTTCTTTGCTTCTTCTATCTGATATTCTTCGCGGGGCAAATTGAGATTCTTAAGAAGAGTCTCAACAACTAATTTAAGGGTCTTTTTTTGAAATTCCAAAGGTATCCCCTGAAGGAAATTTGCAACCTCCTGATCAAGATCGCTTAGCTCTCCCCTGAGAAACTTACCGACAAGAGAGAGTGCCTTCTCTTTGGTCCTCTCCCATTCAAGTTCTTCTTTACTTGCTTTTCCTAACTTTTCAGCCTTTTCCAAAGCAAGCTCTAAAGTGCTCTTTATTTCGTCTCCCATTGAAGACCTCCACCATAAAAGAATTGTCCTCCGAAAACTCAATGAGTAAAGATACTCATTCTTGAGGAATTGTCAATCAGCTATAACTTCTTAAAAGATTGTAGGGACTCTTTTGCTGTGTTAAAATAAACTTATGCTCAGAAGGGTGAAGAATACTTTAACAGATCTTTCCTTTCTTGAAGAGCTAAATCAGGCTCAGAGAGAGGCAGTAGAATCCATAGAGGGTCCTGTTTTAGTTATAGCTGGTGCTGGATCAGGAAAAACCCGCACCCTTGTTTGTAGACTCGCCTATCTTGTCTATCTTGGTGTACCTCCAGAAAATATCCTCCTTCTTACCTTTACGAGGAGATCAGCAAAGGAGATGATTGAAAGGGCAGGAACACTCCTTCAAAAGGACTGTGATAGAATCACAGGTGGGACTTTTCACTCCCTCTGCCATCTTATGCTGAGACAGTATGGACATCTTCTCGGATATTCCTCAACCTTTACTCTTCTTGATAGGGGAGATGTAGAAGATTTACTTAATCTACTAAAAACAAGTCTCGGTTTTAGTGACAATAAAAAACGTTTCCCCAAAAAACAGACTCTTGCAAGCATTTACAGTAAGATGATTAATAAACTTATTTCGCTTGAAGATCTACTCTCTGAGGAGTATCCTCAGTTTCTTGAATATCTGCCAATGATTGAGAGACTTTTTACTGAATATCAAAACTATAAACGTGAACACCAGTTAATGGATTACGACGATCTTCTTATAAATTGGCTTGAAATTCTCAAGAGATATCCGCAGATTAGACAAGAAATAGGGGAACGCTTTAAATTCATAATGGTTGATGAATATCAGGATACTAACACCCTTCAGGGAGAAATTATAAGATATATGGCAGAAAGTCACCGTAATGTGATGGTTGTAGGAGATGATTCGCAGAGTATATATGGCTTTAGAGGTGCTAATTTTAGGAATATCCTTGATTTCCCAAAAATCTTTCCCGATACCAAGATAATAAAACTTGAACAAAACTATAGAAGCACTCAGCAAATCCTTGATCTCGCCAATATTACTATTTCAAATGCTAAGTGGAAGTATAAAAAAAATCTTTTCTCCTTGAAAAGGGAGGGAGAAAAACCTTTCTTAATCAGGGCCTTTGATGACACAGAGGCAAGTAGATTCATTGCAGATAAAGTATTAGAGTTAAGAAATAAAGGTCTAAAACTTTCGCAAATAGCTGTTCTCTTTAGATCTGCCTATCACTCCTATGAGTTAGAGGTTGAGCTTACTAAACGGGGCATCCCTTTTGTCAAATATGGAGGGCTAAAACTACTCGAATCCGCCCACATCAAAGATCTCGTCTCCTTTCTTAGAGTTCTCCTCAATCCTCACGACTACCTCTCCTGGAACAGGATCTTACTTCTAATGGAAAACATCGGTCCGAGAACAGCAGAGAGAGTTATTGGAATTCTGAAACAAGAGCCACTGCCCTTTTCTCTATCAAAACTTAAATTCACAGTCAATTCCCGGGAGTTTCAGAGATTTTTAGAACTATTTCTTACGATAAGACCCTATGAAGAGGCACCATCAGGCATCTTGGGACAGATCTGGGAATTCTACGAACCAATCTTTCAGAGAATATATTATGAAGAATATCACAAACGGGTTAAAGATATAGAGGGACTCTTTGCCCTCTCTGAAAAATATTTGACCCTTGAAGAATTCCTTGCAGACCTCGTCCTTGAACCAATTGAACTTTTTGAACAAGAGAATGCGACCTTTGACGAAGAACCTCTTGTCCTATCTACCATCCATTCAGCAAAGGGGCTTGAGTGGCATACTGTTTTTGTCATCTCCCTAATTGAGGGGCGTTTTCCCTCACTCCATAGCCTAAAAAACGAAGAGGAACTTGAAGAAGAAAGGAGGCTCTTTTATGTGGCAGTAACCAGGGCAAGAGAACAACTCTATCTGGTAGCACCACTTATGATATACGTCCCAGGTGAAGGCAAAACTTTTGCTAAGATCTCTCGCTTTATTGCAGAGATTCCACCCAATTACTATCAAGAACTCTCATCCAAAAAGACAAGTGAACCCTATAAAAACACCCTTACAACCTCTGAAACATCAACTTCAAGAAGTGCCTTTAAAGTAGGCGATCTCGTTAGGCATCCTCACTTCGGTGAAGGTGAGGTTTTAGAAATTATTGGCGAAAAAATAAAAGTTAATTTTGTATCAAGGGGTCCCACTTTATTACACTTAAAGTATACTTATCTTGAATTAATTTCATAAATTTGCTTCATAAATTTACGATGAAAGACAAAATAGATTTAGCTCTAAAATTAAAACAGCGCGTTTTAGCTAAAAATATCTCTCTATATTCCCTAAAGGGACTACCTCCAGAAATCTATAATAATCTTCAATCCTATCTTCAAAATGCTTTAATTATTTATAAAGGCAATTTAGTGCAATCCAAAATTGAAGCTCTCTCAGATAATACTTTTGCAATATATCATACAAATAATTTGCATTTGAAACCGCGAGAGTTAATTTTAGTTATTATTCCATTTGGATCTGTAAGATATGTCTTCCTCTGCCAAGTCATCAACATAGGTGACAATTTTTATGAGGTTACCATTATAGAGCCCCGCTCCGAAGAAAGAATACCCCTTAATAAAAAAATACCTGCCTTTCTTTCACTAATTCCTGAAGATTTCATAAGAGAAATTCTAAACACTAATAGATTTTTTTTACTTAGAGAGTCTAATATTTCTCTTGATAATTATAAAACCCTTAATGAGTTTCATATTTACGATTTGGTACTAGACAGTAATAATATGATTAGTGAAAAATTTAAAAAGTATATACAAAAAACCCTCTATTTTGGAGAACTAAGGGACTTATCGCGTGGTGGATGTGGCATAAAATGTCAAGGAAAAATTCACTTTGAAGATGATTTTGGAATATTTTACGTAAAGTTCAATCTAATTTTAGAAAGAACAATTAAGTTTGCCCTCTTTTGTCATTTAAGAAACATTAGTTATCACGATGGCTTCAGTGTCTTTCACTTAGCCTATTTGACTGAGTTAAAACCTGAGCTCTGGGGGCTTATAAAGGAGGATCTCTTAAGGTAAATTCATAACACTCAAAAGAATCTCTAGAGCAGTATCAATTGAGGGTTTATCTCCTTTGAAAATCAGTCTTGCTCGTCCCTTCTCCTCCTGCACTCTTATGAGCTGATAGTCCCTACCTTTACTGACCTTGCGATATGCAGGAAGGCGCGAGACCTCTCCAAGGGTTAGTAAAAGATTTTTTCCTTTTTCCTCAATAGCAAGGACCTTTAACTTTTTCATGCAAAGTTTTAGTTTATAAATTTTCAAAAGGTTTTGTGCCTCCTTAGGAAGAGGACCATATTTATCTTGCAAAAGTTGTTCAAAGTCCTCGAGTTCCTCAAAGGTTCTTGTTAGGACCAATTCGCGGTAGAGTCCTAACCTTTCCCCTGGCTCTGGGACAAAGGATGGGGGGAAATAGGCTGGAACTTTGAGGTTAACTTCAGGCTCCCAGTCTTCAACAGCCTCTCCTTTTAAGCTCTTTATAGTGTTCTCTAATAGCTCTAAGTATAACTCATAGCCGACCTTGTTTATATGGCCAGATTGATTTATTCCAAGAAGTTCACCTGCCCCCCTGATTTTGAGGTCGCTAAGGGAGAGTTTAAAACAGGAGCCAAGTTCTACAAATTGCATAAGGGCTTTGAGCCTTTTCTGAGCTCCCTCAGTAATGCTCTTCAAATCTGGCACAAGGAGATAACAATAACCTCTTTCCTGAGAGCGACCAACTCTGCCCCGTAGCTGATAAATATCTGCAAGCCCAAACATATCTGCTCTGTTAATGAAGATAGTATTTGCAGTGGGAATATCTATTCCACTCCCAATTATCGGTGTGCATACTAAAATATCTATCTCCCTCTTTAGAAAGCTGTAAAGTGTTCTTTCGATCTGATTTTCGTCCATCTGTCCATGTAAAACTGCAGTTCTTGCCTTAGGGACAAGTTTTTTGAGAAAGGTTGCAAGAGAATTTAAGCCTTGAATTCTGGGATGGACAAAATAAATCTGTCCTCCCCTTTGAAGTTCTTCTTCAATGCCTGTTCCTATAAGTTCAGGATCAAAGGGAGAAAGAATGGTTTTTATGGATTGTCTACCAGGAGGTGGAGTCTCAAGCAATGAGAGATCAAAGATTCCCAAAAGACTTAATTGAAGACTCCTTGGAATGGGAGTTGCTGAAAGGCTCAATACCTTAACTGATTTTTTAAGTTGTTTGAGTTTCTCCTTCTGTCTTACTCCAAATCTATGCTCTTCATCTATAACGAGAAGTCCGAGGTCCTTGAATTTCACATCACTTGAAAGCAAGCGATGGGTGCCAATAATGACCTTTAGCTCACCTTCTTCAAGGGCCTTTAGAGTCTCTTTTAACTCTTTCTGAGAACGAAGACGAGAAACAACACCCACCTTTATATTAAAGGGCTCAAGTCTCTCTTTGAAGTTTCTGTAGTGCTGTTCAGCAAGTAGAGTTGTAGGGGTCAGGACAGCAACCTGTTTCCCACTATAAGCTGTTACGAAGATAGCTCGCAAAGCTACCTCCGTCTTACCAAAACCCACATCCCCCACAAGAAGTCTATCCATAGCCTTTGGAGAGGTCAAATCTGCAAGAATCTCTTCAATAGCAGAGATTTGATCAGGAGTCTCTTCAAAAGGAAAGGTCTGGACAAACTCTGAATAGGCAAGAGCAGGAAAAGGGATCGCATAACTCTGAACCGCTCTTCTCTCCGCATAGAGCCTCAGAATCTCTTCTACTACTTCTGTAAGATGCCTCTCTACCTCCTTTCGTCTTAGAAGAAAACTCTTCTTTCCAAGTTTATCGAGAGGGGGCTCCTTTTCATCTAAGCCCACATATGGATAGAGTTCCTCTAATCTACTCACCGGAAGATAGAGTTTGTCTCCATCTGCATACTCCAGTTGTAGAAATTCACCTTCAAAACCATCAAGCTTCAAAGAGACAAGCCCAAGAAATCTTCCTATTCCATGACGTTTGTGCACTACTAGATCTCCAGGTTTTAAGTCTTCATACCGCCTAAAGAAGGCTCTTGAGCTCTTTGAAGTAGAAGTTGTCTCTCGTGAGAATCCTCTCTTGCCAAATAATTCCCATTCAGAAGTTAAAATTATTTTCTCTTTATGCCAAACAAAACCTCTTCTTAAAATTCCCCTTTCAAAAGTAATCCCCTCCCTTGAATCCACCCCTCTCAAAAGTAATCCTTCACTGACAACCCTTTCAGTCCTCTCATCAGAGGTTACAAAGTATATCTGGTAGCCATCATGCAGATGTTCAATAAGAAATTGAAAGGCCCTGTCAATTTTTGAAACTCTTGAATCTAATAGACTCTCTGGATCAATGTATTCAACATTATATAGTTCAGACTCTTTACCACTAATAGGAAGTTCAGTGGCCAACACCGTGTGAGAACTCTTTAAAAGCTCCTCAAACTCATCTTTTGTGGCATAGAGCAATGTCTCGTCATACAGGAGTTTTTCTCTCTCTTTTGCCCTATGAGCCAACCCCCCTATCTTTTCCCATAAATTTTCAATCTCCTTTTCTAATTTTGACCTTTCGAATACTAAAAAAATTCTTTCCTCTGGAGAGACATTTTCGGGAAATAAAATCAGATTTGAAAAAAATAGGGGTAAGAGATATTCAGGATTCTCATGAACAGACTGATTTTCTATTGCCCTTATTAGCTCAGAGATTCTTCTTTCCGAAACTTTGTGTTTTAGGGAAAGTAGTTTTGAATAGACTCTCTTTGAGTCCTTTGGAAAGAAGAGCTCCTTTGCTGGAAGAACACTTAATTCTTCAGCTCGTTCAATGCTACGCTGTGTGGAAATGTCAAAAAATTTAATAGCAGTTACCTCATCACCAAAAAACTCAATTCTTGCAGGATATAGATACTGAGGACTAAAGAGATCAATAACTGCACCTTTAACAGAAAATTCTCCTCTCTCCTCAACTTGCCCTACCCTTTCATATCCCAGTCTGATTAGGTCCATTACAAAGGCCTCTCGGTTGACCTTCTCACCAGGGATGACGTAAAGGTATTCCTCTTTAAGGGTTGCACGAGAGTGAGTTTTCCTCAGAAATGTCCGAGGAGTAAAAGCAAGTGCCTTCAAGAAGGGAAGCTCCCAGAGAATTCTCAATTTGTCTTTTTCACTCTCATCATAGGTGATAGCATCACTGAAAACAGGTAAAACTGGCACAGGAACAAATTCAGCTTTTTCATTAGAGAAAAGCCGAAAACTAATAATAAAATCTCTACCTTGGTCCTCTTCGGGGAAAATAGCAAAAACTTTGTCATAAATTCCTTTAAAACCCGGAACTTTTGCAAAAAGGTAGCCTAAAAAGGCAGGATTCACCCCAGAAATTAGCCTTGAACTTTTCATCACTAAATAAACTATCCCCTTTGAGTTTTTCTAAAACAATTTAAAATTCGCATAGATAAAGTCAAGGTAGATAAGGGTTGCTATTTGCGATGCTAAAGCTATATGATAATATTCATGTGTGCGGTTTCCTTCTGAGGGGTAGGTAGATACGATGGAAATAGAAAGACTGACCTCCTTTGAGTTTGAGGAGATAAAGAAGAAGGTACTTGGGGTGATAATTCCGATTGGTTCTATTGAAGCCCATGGTCCCCACCTACCTTTGGCAACTGATCTATATACTATTCATGAGATTGCCAAAAGAGTTGCTAAAGAGGTCCCCATTTTAATTGCACCTCCAGTCTATTATGGACTCTGTAGAAGCACAAGAGATCTTCCTGGAACTCTGAGCATCCAAGGAGAGACCCTAAAATTACTACTCTTAGATATTATGGAAAGTCTTTACAGGCAGGGGCTAAGGACCATTGCTTTGCTCTCTGGACATGCAGGAGGAACCCACAATTGTTATATCCTTGATGCAGGAGAGACCTTTTTGGAACACCACAAAGATACCCGAATCTTTGTTGCAAATATTGCTAAGCTTCTAAGGGATCTCTCTCAAAAAATTGAACTTCATCCCCAGGACTCTCACGCAGGCGATTGGGAAACTTCATTAATGATGCATGTGAAGCCAGAGGTTGTAAAAAATCTGGATCAGGCTTTTGAAGATTACCCTGCCTTTCCTGAGTATGAACTTGTTACAGAAAAGACAAAATTCTGGCACTCAGGAATTTGGGGGAACCCCAAGTTAGCAAGTCCTGAGAAGGGAAAAAAAATATGTGACCTCTTGGTAAAAAAATTAGTCGAGCTTTTCTTGAGTGGATCGAAGTAGAATAGTATCGCGCAGGCCTAAAATCCATCAACTTACAAAACCTGGTAGTAACTCCACTTTTCAGGCAAAACCTAGGAGTCAAAATCATTGGTCAGTATTCAATAAAAATTAATAAAAACCCTGTAACCGCTCAGCAAATTTGTCACCATACATGCTCAGCAATTTTGTCACCTGCCATTTTGTGAGTATTATACCAACTTCTTTTTTTACCAACAAAAGCTTTAGAATCCTCTTTATGTTCTTCAAACCTTACGACCTTTCCGCTAGAGGTTTCTTTGTAGCATCGTCAACTGCAAGAAGGAGACAACTCTCCTCATCTCCAAACCATTTGTGAATAGATCCATCAAGAAAGACAACTTGGCCCTCTTTGGAGAAGGGTTTTTCTCCTTTTTCTTCTCTTTTTGTTTGATATTTGGTTGTTTGAAAGTAGGCCCTCTTGTTTTGACCATCTTCTGAGTGTTTCTCTTCCGATTTCTATGTCGTGTTTGAGGTCAAGAAGGTCTCTGAAGTGGAAGATATTAGGAGATTAATATTTGGATTTGTAGAGTTTTATGATTAGGGATTTAATTTCCTTTGGGAAGGCATTATGAGGGGATCTAAGGGGGTTACCATGAATGAGTGGTGAGTGGGGATTTTGTTGCAATTTCTTTTTTAGGCGTATGATTTGCCTTTTGAGAGATTGGGTTGCTGAGAGGCTTCATCAATTGTGAGGAAGCCATTAATAACTTGAATAAGGACGGATTTTCTTTTGCCATATTTCATAAGTTTTTCCACATATTCCAACCTCCATCTGAGAGATAGGAGTAAGTATAGCCTAAAGGTGACATTTTTGCTGAGCAGTTATTGGTGACATTTTTGTTGGGCAGAACAAGAATTAATAAAAATTCTTGATAATTTTTTTGACCTCAAATAGAATAGAACAGAAATGAGGATACTAACTCTTATTAAAAACTCCCTCTTACAAAGCAAAAGGGAGGCAGTTTTAGGATTTGACCTTGGAAGTCATACGATAAAATGTGCCGAGCTCACTAAGAATAGAGATAAAATAATTCTAAATGGATTTACACGTGTAAAAACTTTTGAAAATACAATCATCAATCAGATAATAAATGACTCACATTTATTGAGATCAAATCTGAAAAATTTAATTTTAAACTTTAAACCCAAAAGCAATAGTGCTATTTTATCTATTCCTTATGAGATAACAATCTATGGAAATTTTACGATTAGAAATCCGGAAGCAATTCGGGAAATTGAGAAACAAATAAATGACGAAATACCTTATAATATTGATGATGTATATTATAGCTATTTTATTCTGCCTGAAAAGGATGGTTATGTAGTCCATTACTTAGTTTCTAAAAAAGAAAATATTGATATATTAATTGACGTTTTTACTTCACTTGATTTAACAATAGAAAATATTGATGCAGATTTTATAAACTTACATAATTTTTTTGAATTGCTATATGGACCTGAAAATAGACTTATAATTGATTGGGGATATGAAAAAGTTAAACTTCATTTTTCTACTAAAGATACCCCTGTTTATACGCATGAACTATTTAATTTAGGCACTAAAAAAATTAAATCAAAATTACAAAAAGAATTAAAAGTTACACCAGACCTAGTTGAAAAATTTTTTTTAAATCCACCAAATGATGACAATAGAGAAAAAATTAGAAAAATAGTTAAAGAATACATAATTAAATTAGCTGATGAAATTCGTTTTGGTATTAATATTGCTAGATCTAAATACAATTTAAATCCTGAAAAGTTTTATTTAATAGGGGGTGGTGCAAGAATACCTAATATTAACAATATATTAAGTAAGTTAACTAATGTTAAAATAGAATTAGTTGATATAAGAAAGAAACTAGAAATCTCTGAAAATATTGATCCACTATACGTAGATATTATAAATAAACAAGGTATAATTGCAATAGCAAGTGCAGTAAGAAAGTATTTATAGATCATGATTATAAAATTTAATCTTCTACCAAAATTAGAAAAGAAAGAAAAAGAAAGAGAGGAAAGTAAACTATCTTTTTTTAAAGTTTATTCAATAATATTAGCTTCTATTATAATAGGTATGTTATTCTTAGTATCTAAAACAGAAAGAAACTTAATTCATCTTGAGAAAGAAAAAAAAGAAAAAAATGAAATGCTAATGAGATATAAATCAATCTCAAATAAAGTAAAAGAAATCGAAAAAAAGACAGAGGAAATGGAGAAAAGAATAGAGATTATAGTATCTTTAAAAGAAAAACAAGATCTGACATTAAAAAAGTTGTACACTCTTTTAATCCATACAAGTTCAAACAAAGTTTTTTTCGAAAGTCTTCAAATAAACGACACTCAAGCAAAGATTAAAGGAATGTGTTACGATATTGATTTGCTGACAAATTACATTAATAATATTGAGTCAAATAGAGATATTATCAAAGCAACACATTTAAAATCAGCTGAAACTAAAAGAATAGGAACTACAGCAATCTATAGTTTTGAATTAGAGGTCCTATTTTAATGAAACTTAGTGAATTGAAAGAAAATATTGACCTTTGGGAAAAAGAAAGATCACGAAGGGAAAAAGTATTAATACTGTTAATATCTATTCTACTTCCAATATTTCTTTTTTATAAGCTTTACTATGAAGTACGACAAGAAAGAATTATAAAACTTAAAGATGAGATCAAGAATATCGAACTTGACATTGCAAAATATGAAAGTTATGTAAAAAAAGAAAAAGAAGTTGAATTTAAACTAAAGGAAAGGGAAAAATTTTTAAAGGAAGTCCAAGAAATTCTCCTTACAGAAGAAGAGATACCACAATTACTTAAAGATATATCAAAACTTATCAAAAAAAACAAATTAGAACTACTTTTCTTTTCACCAAAGATTGAAACAGAAAGAGATTATTATAATGAAATTACTGTAGAAATTCAAATAAAAGGAAATTACAAAGATATTATAAAATTTTTAAATGATATCACAAGAATTCAACGAGTTGTTAATATCAATAAAATGGAATTTACTTCAAGTGAAGGAGAGGAAAAAATAGTTTTCAAAGGAACTATCGTAACATATAAGTTTACTGGAAAGCTTCTTTAGACTAAAAATAAATTATGAAACAATTAATAATAATTTTTATAGGTTTTTTACTTATTCAATGTTCTAGAGATCAGGGGAAAAGATCAGAAACTAATGCTACAGAACCACTAACTATCGTTAAAGATACAAAGCTTGAAATATGGCGAGAAATAATAACAAAGGAACCCTTTACTATTAATGTAAATGAACTTTCTAATCCCTTTATTTCACCTAGAATACATAGTGAATTAGCAGAAAAAGACCAAACAATACAACTTGAACTTGTCGGAATAGTTGAAAAAGATGGACGTAGAGTTGCACTTCTTCAAGATTACTCAAGAAAAGGTTACATCGTTAAAGCTGGAGATCGATTAGGAGAATCTAGAATTAAAGAAATTGGTAAAAATTATATCATAATAGAAGAACCTACAATCGACGCAACAGGAAAAAAAGTTTTTCGAAGGAGAACTATAACTTTGCAGAAGGAGTAAAATATGAGTGCGAAAGTAATACTAATAATACTTCTATTGACATCTTTCATATATTTACTTTCTTGTGAACCAATTATGTCATCAATATACTCAAAAAATTCTCTTGAAAATGTGATTTTTCTTAAAGACCCTGAAAAAAGGTTAATTTTTGAATTTTCTCATAAACCAACTTTTGAAATTTCCAAAGATAACAATAATCTTATACTAATACTAAATAACACCATAATTAAAAGTAGCAATTGGTTGGCTAGTCTTCCTAAAGATATGTTTAGGGAGGTTGATATATCTCTAAAAGATCAAGATGTTAGACTCAAATTTAGTCTAACAAGAGATTTCCAAATAACCAGTGAAGTCTTTGAAAATAAATTAATAGTAAACTTTATTTTAGATAAAGGCAAAAGAATTACTCATGCAAGAGTAATTAATAATAAAATTGAAACTTATTCTGTTGCAAGTGATATACAAAATCCTCCAAATTGGGTTACTCAAGATAGAATAAATATCAATCTTCCATTAGCCGGAAATTACACTGGATCTCCAATTTCAGTTGATTTTCAAGATGCAGATCTCCGAGCAGTTATGAGGCTTTTTGCAGAAGTTGGAAAGATGAACATCGTATTTACTGATCCAGTTAATGGAACCATAACTATGAGAGTCTCAAATGTTCCCTGGGACCTTCTTTTTGATGCGATTCTTAATAGCTTTGGTCTGATAAAAATAAACTTTAATAATTTAGTTGTCATTAGAAGCGTAGGAAAAGTAAAAACTGAAACTGATGCTCTCAGAGACTATATGAAATCTCTTAAGGAGTATGAAGAGGCTGGTCCCTTAGTTATGAAAATATTCAATTTAAGATATGCAAAAGCAAAAGAAGTAGCCAATAAAATATCTCTTATAATTGGAAATCTTGCTGAAGTTAAAGCAACTCAAAGAGAGACAATTGTAATTAGAGCAGAAGAAAAAGGCGCAAGGCAGGAAGTAACAAGAATTGAGCTGACCATAGGCAGACACGGTGAAAAAGGAAGTATCACATTCGATGAAAGTACTCAACTTGTTATTGTAAAAACAACACCCAAGATTATGAGAGAAATAGAAAAAGCAATAAAAGCCCTTGATCGACCTGCCCCTCAAATTCTCATTGAGGCAAGAATTGTTGAAGTCTCAGATACCTATGTCCATAGTTTCGGAATTAGATGGGGAGGAGGTGCCTACAGAATTACTGAAAAAACATTGCTGGGAATTGGAAATATTCCTCAAGTTAGCAAAAGCTTAACAACTACACAAAACGATACAGATCAAATGACCACGTCCACCCATACTGTGGGACTCCCAACTGGGCCCCTTGTTGATCTGGGGTTCGATCCTTCAAAACCAACATCTAGAATTGGCTTTTCTATCGGTTATTTGGGTAAGAGTTTAACGTTCATCGACCTTGAACTCCATGCCCTTGAGGAGAAGGGTTATGCTAGAATATTCGCAAGACCACGCATCGTCACCACCAACAACCATCCAGCAGAGTTTAAACAGGGTTACAAAATCCCCTATCTTGAAGTTACAGGAGATAGAATTGCAGGAACCAAATTCATAGAAGCTGTCATGGGGCTTAGGGTTACACCACACATCACACCAGATAACCGCATTTTCATGGATGTTGAGGTTGAAAGAACTCTTCCAGATTGGACTAGAGCTGTCCAGGGTGTCCCCCCACTCTACACCACTCTTGTATCTACAAGGGTTCTTGTAAGTAGTGGTGAGACCTTTGTTATTGGCGGTATCAAACTTGATGATGTCCGCGATAGCTCTGAAGGAATACCCTGGATTTCTAATGCCCCTGGTGTTGGGAATCTTTTCAAAAGGACTGGGAAATCCACAGCTAAGAGTGAATTCATGGTCTTTATTACACCCAGAATCATTACCGCAGAGGTTGAAGGAGTGGATTTTTAAATATATAATTTTTTATTGATGGAGGTCCTATTTTATTTCCTTCTTGCCTATTTACTTGGTTCAATTCCTTTTGCACTTGTAGTCTCCCTTCCCCAGGGAGTTGATCCTCGAGAAGCAGGAAGTGGTAATCCTGGAGCTACCAATGTTGCTCGCCTTCTTGGAAAAAAATGGGGTCTAGTTACATTCATAGGTGATGCGGGAAAGGGCATCTTTGCACTATACGTAGTAAAGTTTTTGAGTTCGCAGGATTTTACACAAAATCCCCTACTCTATTCTGGAATAGCCCTATCTGCTATTGTTGGTCACCTCCATTCAGTTTTTCTCAAATTTGGCGGTGGAAAGGGAGTTGCAACTACAATAGGCACCTTCCTAATTCTCACACCAAAGGCCCTCATTACAGTTTTACCTATTTTTTTTCTTGCAGTGTATATCTCAGGGTATGTTTCCGTTGGCTCTCTACTTTCTGTTGCACTGCTTCCTCTTCTAATTTATTTATATAAATATCCGAATGAATATACATACAGTGCTCTCCTTCTTGTTCCTCTAATTTATTGGAAACATAAGGATAATATAAAGAGACTAATTAGAGGTGAGGAGAAGAGCTGGAAAAGAAATAAGGTATGATTGATAAAAACAAAGCTAAAAAGGAAGGAATAAAAGTCGGTGACTATACATTTAGAACTTCTGAAGATGAAACTATCCTGTATTTAGATACACCTCTTCATTCTCCCACTGAAAAGAGGTTTTTCATTAAAAACTATCCTGAAATAAGGGCTCAGCTAGTCAAAACAGGTGTCCGATTTATACTTGATGAGCCCGAAAGTTTAGATGGCAAGATTGTTGTTGCAAAGGGTCAACCTCCAAAGAAAGGAAGTCCTGAACGAATTGAATTATTGCCCAAATTTATTAAATTTTTCCAGCAAGTTAAATCTAAAAAGGGAGCAACAATTGTCGCAGAAGAGTCTAAAGATCTCAGAGAACAGGTCCAGCGTATCATTTGTGTTGAAAAAGATGAAGTTATTGGAAAATGGCATCCTGCTATCCCTCCTATCCCTGGTGTAAACATCTGGGGTGAAACAGTAGA
>JAUQPD010000056.1 GCA_030550555.1 Thermodesulfobacteriota bacterium | reverse complement strand
TGGGGGTGAGGGATGAGCTGAGGAAGAAGTCTAAGGAGGGTTACAAGCTTTATGGGAGAGATAGATATCTTGTAGAGAGTCTTTTTGGGACAGTTAAGCAAGCGATAGGAAGCCATTTTTGGTCTTTCTTCCATAAAGATAATTATAGAACACCCTCATAACGATGAGGGTTTTAATACCATTTGATAAACTCTGGATAGGCTCTTCTTATGGTTTCATTGGCAGGCACTACTCTGATACCGATTCTTCTTAGGCCATGTCCATAGAGTTTGTATTTTAACTCATAAAAGGCCCTATCACCTTCTACTTTAATGAGTTTCATTGGGAAAAAGGTGACCTCTTTAGACTCGTCCTCTCCCTCAATACCAAACTCCCTTAAACAGACAACCTCTACCTCTACATGAGATGGGCTTAGGCCACCTAAACTGACCTCTGCACTCATATCTAACTCGGTGTCCTCCCAGACTTCTTCGCTTTTGAGATTAGTGTTAAAACTTAATATCTTCACATTCTTCCAATGCTCTTCAAGAATTTTCTTTAGTTTTATAAGTTCTTTAAGATATGAATAATTATTTTCCTCTAATTTCCTGAGTTGAGTTATTGCGGGTAGATAGAATTTCCGTAGATATTCACTTAAAACTCGGTTTATACTAAATCTTTTGCAGGCAATGTAGACCGCTCTTTTCATCCGTTTTACCCACTCTCTTGGAATGCCTTCTTCATCTCTGGAGTAGTAGAGGTCTCTTATCTCCTTTTCAAGAAGGGTATAAAGTTGATTTGCTTCAAAGAAGTTAAATGGTGGAAGCCCCTCCTTTGGATAGATTACCCAACCATTCATCCCATCGTATCCCTCAGCCCACCAACCATCAAGGACACTCAGGTGTAAAACTCCATTCATCCCTGCCTTCATTCCCGAGGTTCCACTTGCTTCCATGGGTCTATAGGGAACATTTAGCCAGACATCAGATCCCCAAAGGATGTATCTTGCAAGGTGTATGTCGTAATTTTCTAAGAAGACCAACTTGTCTTCAACCTGATATTTTTCGCGAAATTCCAGGAGCTCCTGGATCATTCTTTTCCCCTCTACGTCCTTGGGATGAGCCTTTCCTGCAAGGACAAAGAGAACAGGTCTATCAGGATCTTGAAGTAATTTGAGAAGGCGTTCTCTATCAAATAAAATGAGGTTATTTCGCTTATAACCTGTAACTCTCCGCGCACATCCCACAATAAGATGGAACCTCTTAACAGGAAGACTCCATTTGCGATATATTTTTTGAGGATCTCCTATTAAGGCCTCATCTTCTAAGTGTTTATTTACGAGGTTTATTAGTTTTTGTTTGTTTTTCTTGTGGGCTTCCCATATTTCTTCATCAGGTATCTGAAGGATTTCCTCCCAAGCAGGATCTTCAGGGTTTAGAAATCTATAGTCTGGATCAACATATTCTTTTAGAAGCCTGTCAAAGGGTTCGCTGAGCCACCTCCAATGAACACCATTTGTCACATAGTCTATAGGAACCTCTTCCACAATCCAATCTGGAAAAAGAGGTTGCCACATCTTCTTCGTGGTGTCTTGATGAATCTTTGAGACCGCGTTAACAAATCTTGAATTTCTTATTGCATAAGCAGGAAGCCAAAAAGTAGTTCTGTCTCCAGATATACAACCACAACGCATAAGATCATCTAGCGTTAAACCGAGAGAATTTAGCTCTGGAGAAAGATATTTTTCAACAAGTTTAACATCAAAGTGTTCATTTCCGGCTATTAGAGGAGTGTGGGTAGTAAAGATAGTTGTCTCTTGAATATATAGTCTTGCCTCCTCGTAAGTAAGGCCCTTTTCTTGGATGAGATCCTTAAGTCTTGAAAGGATGACAAAGGCCGAGTGTCCTTCATTGAGGTGATATAGTCTTGGTTCAATTCCAAGTCCTTTTAGGACCAAATAGCCTCCCATGCCAAGAAGAATCTCCTGTTTGAGTCTTTTCTCAGGATCTGCAGGATAGAGATAATCAAGAAGAGCTCTTGTTTCTGGAGTATTCTCGGGCACATCTGTGTCCAAAAAGAAACAGACCCTCTTCCCCACATCAACCTTCCAGACCTTTGCTCTAACTATTTCGTCAAGAATCTTTAACTCAATAACAAGAGGATTCCCATCAAATCCTTTGACTTCTCTCAGAATGTTCAGAAATTTATCAAACTTTTCTGGCTCTTCTCTTTGAAATTTTCCCTGCTCAAGGATTTGCCTAAAATAACCTTTATTGTAAAGAAGACTTACACCTATAAGCGGAATATCAAGATCAGAAGCTCCCATGAGCATATCTCCTGCAAGAACTCCAAGTCCTCCTGCATAAATAGGTAGGGCTTCATGAAGGGCAAACTCAGTGCAAAAATAGGCAATAACGTCAGCCTGTGTAATCCCAAGCTCACTTAATAAAGTATTTTTATGCCTTAAATAGTCCTCAAAACGCTCCCAAATTTCTTGAAGATCCGAGAGAAATCTCTTATCTTGGGCAAGGGCTTGAATCTTATCTTTTGACAATAGATGTATAAATTTGACAGGATTGTGTTTCACTTTGCGAAATAATTCTGCATCCATTTTATAAAATAGAGATAAAGCATCAAAATCCCAAGTAAACCATAAGTTATATGAAATTGTAACTAATTTTTCAAGACTTTCTGGAAATTTTGGATAAACAAAAAATTTTTTAAACTCCATAGAAATCAATCCTCCAATTTCTCTTCTATATCAGCGAGTATGTTCATAAAATACTTATAAGCGTTTTCTGGTAAATCATAAGGTGAAAAATATTTATGAACATCACCATCTTGAAAATATTTTATACACATATAGTAAAAATGATCAGAAGTTGTAAGTTTTTTAATAATAGGGATTAGATCTGTTCTATTTTTTTCTTTGGCCTTTTGAAGTAACTCAAAGGTTGTTTTCATAGCATTCCATTGAAGAGGATTTGAGAGCCAGGCAGAAAGATCTCTCTCTGTATCTGCCCATGATGTAGGGGTAGGCACTGAAAGCCCCTTCGGAGTGTAATTGAGTGTCCTCAAAGCCTCAGAGGGAAAAATAAATCTCACAAAAGGAACCTCCAAAAGTAATTCTATTACCTTTTTTATAAACTCAAATATACCACTTTCTCTCCACTGGTGTTCTCCAAAAGTTTCATAGTCCATAAAAAGTCCCAAATAGAGATTTCTGCCTTCCTTTTCCATCAACCCAAGATCGCAGATCCATTTCACGTACTTTTCCGCAGTTAGAGGATATTCTGGCCAACTTCTATCACTAAAACGAAAGGCAATATCGTCTGAAAGTTTATAGTGCTTAAGGAGAAGTAGATGGACATGGTTGTATGAGAATCTTGGATAAAGAGGTGACTCTCCCATCAAGATTCTATCTGCTCCTTCAATAAGAATAGTCTTAATCTGGGGAAAATTGAGAAGCACATCAGATAGTTTATCAAAGTAGATAAGTTCTGTATTTCTAAATACTGTAGGAGAGTAACCAAAGTATTGCTCCATGGCAGAAATATGTTCGGAGACCTGTTCAAGAAACTCCTCAATGTCAAAAATACTTGCTAAGGAGTGATAGTAGGTTTCTGCAATTAACTCTACTCCACCAGTTTTAATAAGCTCTTGAAAAGACTCAAAGACCTCAGGTCTATAGGTCCTTGCCTGTTCAAGAAAAGTTCCAGTAATACTGTAAGAAATTTTGAAGCGTCCATCTGAGGCAAGTATTAATTCTCTAAAGAGATTATTTGTTGGCAGATAACATCGCTCAGAAACCTTATTAAAAATGTATCTATTTAATTCTTCATCAAAGTAGGACTTTGTTGAGCCTATATCAAAGAAGGAGTAGCGAGATACCCTGTATGGTTGATGAACCTGAAAGTAGAAAATAATGTAGATCATTCTTAAGATTGGAGTAATTCCTGATAGATTTTCTTAACCTCTTCTGCAGGTTTTTTCCAGGAAAAACGCTTTACCTCCTCCCTTACCCTCTCCTGCAATGTTCTTAAGAGCTCAGGATTCTTTACTAATTCTATGATATAACTTACCATCTTGTCAATATCCCAGAAATCTACTTTATAAGCATTTTCAATGACCTCTGAGACTCCTGACTGTTTGGAAACTATGAGGGCACACCCGAAATGCATAGCCTCAAGGGCAACAATACCAAAAGGCTCAGACACTGAAGGCATGACGACAATATCTGCAAGACTTAGAGCAAATTCAACTTCATCTCTATTCAAAAAACCGGTAAAAATAATGTGAGTTCCTATGCCAAGAGAACTTGCCTCAAGCATGAGTTCTCTTTCCATTTCTCCAGCACCAGCAATGACAAATCTTACTTTAACTCCTTTCTCAAGCACTTTCTTTGCAATTTCTAAGAATATACGTGGTCCCTTTTGAGGAGTAAGTCTGCCAAGAAATAGGACCACAGGTTCCTTGAATTTTTTAATTTTCTTAGGTGAAAATGACTTGGCAATAAAGGCATTGTGAACAACTCTTATTTTATTTTCTGGAACTTTATAATGTTCTAAAACAAGCCCTTTTGTGTAATTAGATACTGTAATTACCACGTCTGCCAAATTAAGCCCCAGGTATTCGATTTCGTGAATTACTGGATGGCCAAATCCAAGGGCTCTATCAAACTCCGTTGCATGGAGATGACAGACAAGGGGTTTTCTGGTTGCTTTTCTTAAGATAAGACCAGCTGGATAGGTTAGCCAATCATGAGCATGGATAATATCAAAGGAGATCTTTTCAGCAAGCCTCAAAACATTATTAGAGTAGCTCCGAACTTTTTGGATGAGTGTGTCTTCCTGGGTCAAAATTAATCTCAATCTCTCTAAGACACCATCTGGAATGTCCTTTAATTGAGTTCTTTCAACTCTTTGAAAAATTGAAATAGAGCTAAGCATTTCACTTAAACTGCCATAGACTGATTCCTCAGGCATGCTGTAGAAAAAGGGATAAAATTTGAGTGGTTCGGTTCTGAGAGGTTCGCCATTTTCCCTCTTGGCAAGGGGAAAATCAGCATCTTCTGGCTTAGAGATTTCAAAATAAACTTCTTCCTTTGTAGGAAGAATCATTTTTACAGTAATACCAAGTTCAGAAAGAGCCCTAAAGAGACCATAGCAGGCCATTCCTAGCCCACCAATTATAAAAGGAGGATACTCCCAGGTTAGCATTAATACCCTCATTTTCTGTCTCCCTCTGTGAGATTTTTAAGGTCCTTGACAAGAAGAAAAATCCCCGCAACTGACCAGAATTGAGCTGGAGCTCCCTTAGGATAATGGGGATTGTCACCATCATAAATTTCAGGGATACTTCCAACCCTACCTGAAAGTACAAGTGCTTTAAATGGGTGAAGAAGCCTTTCTAAAGTGATTAAATACTCCTCCTTAGAGAGCAACTTCTTTAACATTTGTGCATAGGGATAAAGAAGCCAGACCCAAACAGTTCCATTGTGATAGGCAAGATCTCTCTGATATTGGGTTCCAAAGTATTTCCTTTTGAAAGAAGGATGGCGTGGAGAAAGAGAGCGAAGCCCAAAAGGAGTAAGAAGCTCTTCCCTAACAATCCTCTCAGCTAGAGCAAGGTGTTCTCTCTCTACAAAAATAAATGGTAGAGAGAGCGCAATAACGAAATTGGGTCTAATTTCAAAAATAGGCTCACCCCTTGAGAGTCTGTCTGCAATCGCAGAACTTCCAAAATATCTTCCAAAACTTAGCTTTGCCTTTTCAAAAAGCTCCTCAATTTTAAATTTCTTGAGAAAACTCTTTTTAAGGTAGAGAAGAGAAAATTGAAGAATATTTAACCACAGGGCGGAGATTTCAATAGGTTTTCCATATCTTGGAGTGATAGGTTTACCATCAATTACTACATCCATCCAGGTAAGTGCAAGATTTGAACTTTCAAGGATTTCTATAAGTCCATCCTGTTGGTCAATGATGAAGGGATGTCCATGATCAGATAAAAATTCTTCAAGGACAGTCTCTATCAACAGCAGAAGTTGTTTTTTATCCTCACTCTTTATGCGTCTTTTAAAACAATTGAGATATTCAAATATTCTGAGAAGAAACCAGAGGGTTCCATCAAGAGAATTGTAGTTAGTCTCATCCGGTGTGCCCACCACATTTGGAATGAGTCCATTTTTTATTTTACTTCCATAATTTAAAAAAACACGCATAGCAAGATCTTTCCCTTCTTTCAAATGGAATATAGCGGGAAGTCCAATAAAGGTGTCACGTCCCCAACAATAGAACCAGGGATAGCCAGCAATTACATCGTCATCAAGAAGGAAATCTCTGAGCATTTGCTCAAGAATTGACTCCAACAGTTCCTCAGAAAAGGTTTTCTCTCCTACTTTGAGTTGAGGATAATTTGCATATCTCTTTTCGATCTGGTCTATTGTTTGCTCAATGTTCTTAGTTATCTGGTCACTAAAGAGAATTTTAAGGCTTTCCTTTGGAGCAAGCTCTACTTCTATCTTAAAGGGGGAGAAGAGATCCTCATAGGCAGGATATCCTCTCAGTTCTTCAAGGGGATAATATACCGCATAATAGAAAAGGGGATCACTATATATTTGCCCGCGGTTCAAGTAAATAAACAAAGCAAGTTCATCCTTTGCAACAAAGGCTGATTCCCCAAAGCTTTCAAATTCACACTCACGCCAAAATGAAGAGCTATTTAGAGTATGATGATTTCTAAAGGTCAATTTAGGCCGAAGTGTGAGTTTGAAGGGGTAGGTACTAATGTTTGTATAAGTCAGAAGAAGAATGTTTTTTTCAGCATGAAAGCGAAGGGTCTTCTCCAGAAAGGCATCTCCCCTTTCAGGACAGTAGAAAATAAACCGAGGATAGGGCCTATAAAAAAAGTCCTTAATTAATCTATATCCCTCTGGATATATTGTATCTCTATAGAAATTAGTATCTAATTGGTAACTTAGGCCAGAGGGGAAAATAACTTGCTCTTCAACAGAGGAAACAAGGTGATAACGTCTGCCATAATCGTAGCCAGCAATTAAGAGTCCATGATACTTTCTTACATTAGAGAGAAAGGCAGTTCCTAATGCGTATCCACCCAGGCGGTTTGAAAGGATCCACTCATATGGAGTAAACTTAGAATAGAGATCACTAAGCATCTTAGAGTTATTTATAATAAACTGGTAGAGAAGTTCAAGAGGGAATTATAAGTTATAATTATTAAGATGGAGTTAAAAGCGGTTAATAATCGTTATACGTTAAATCGTATATAGAGAATATCTCCATCTTGAACAATGTAGTCTCTCCCTTCGAGGCGAACTAGTCCTAATTCCTTTGCTTTTTGCCAATTTTCAGCACAAAGATAGTCTTCAAAGCTTATGACTTCTGCACAGATGAATCCTCTTTCCATATCAGAGTGTATTTCTCCTGCAGCTGACTTTGCAGAGGTTCCTCTCTTTATAGGCCATGCCCTTGCTTCTTTAGGTCCTCCAGTAAAAAAAGTGATTAAATCGAGAAGTTTGAAACCTTCTCTGATTAGAGCGTATAGTCCTGGTTCCCTTAGGTCATACAGTTCCATAAAGGCCTTTCTTTCTTCCTCTGGCAGACTTGCTAATTCCGCTTCAATTTTTCCACAGAGAGGCACAACTGGAACCCCCTCTGCCATAGCCCTCTCATGTAGAGCTTTATAGTAAGAGCTCAATAGAGGATTGTCGAGATATTTTTCGTCGATATTGGCCACATACATAATTGGCTTTACTGTGAGTAAAAATAGTGTTTTCTCAAGGTAGGACCACTCTTCAGGGCCAAACTCATTTTTGTGCATCCTCAGGGGTCTTAGTTCTTCCAATATTTTCTTTGCCTTTTCGAGAATTTCTACTTCTTTTTTGGCCTCTTTGTCAGAGCGAGCCTGTTTTTTTACCTTTTCCTCTCTTCTCTCAACACTCTGAAGATCAGCAAGGATGAGCTCTATTTCAAGAATTTCAAGATCTCTAACAGGATCAACACTACCCTCCACGTGAATTATGTTTTCCTCCTCAAAACATCTAAGAACATAAGCGATAGCAGAGACTGTTCGTATATAAGAGAGAAATTGATTTCCGAGACCCGCTCCTTTACTTGCACCTTTAACAAGACCCGCAATATCTACAAACTCAATGAGTGCTGGAGTGATTTTTGCACTCTTTTCTCTCCTTCCAATAAGATCTAATCTTGCGTCAGGGATTGCTACAAGTCCAACATTGGGATCAATAGTACAAAAAGGATAATTTGCTACCTCAGCTTTTGCCTTTTGTAATAAAGCATTAAATATCGTTGATTTCCCAACATTTGGAAGCCCAACAAGGCCAATTTTTAGATTCAAAGTAGACCCTCCTGAGATTTATAATTTAAATACTTATGGTCGCATTAAAGTTTAAAGCATATTTAGTCGTAAAATCATTAAACAAAAATCAGTTAAAGCTTATAACAACTTGCCATCTTTGTTTTCTTTGCCTTGAGCTCTTTAAGATGTTAAATCTTAGGAGTTATTACTCCATTCCCTTCGCTTGGATAAAATCTAATCTAATTCGGGCACTATTCAAGAATTTATATCTTAAGTTGAGAAATTTTGAAGGTTTCTTATGAAACGTGATTCTCTGCTCTGTGAAAAAAAATTGGAGTGCTCACAGGAATCAAAGAGATTGCCCTTTAAAGAGATAGTTCTTATTCTTGGCGAGGGAAGCACATAAAATCACCTTAGAGCTTTCTGAGAAAAGATTTGGGGCCCCGTAAAAGGAGATAAATGCCCGCTTTGAAGCAGTGAATGCCCATTTTAAGGCTATCAATTTTCCTATTCAAAAAATTTTGTTCGTAAATACAGGTTGTCTATAGAGACAGGAGGTCAAGGATATCTTTTGGAATTCTCAAAATTTTTCCCTCCTTAGAGATGGCAACATGGCTTGTTTCTCCCTCGGCAAGGAGCTCTTCGCTTCTATATATTTCATAAAAAAAGGTAATCTTGTAGGATTTTGCTTCTTTGAGATAGGTTTTTATTGTGAGGAGGTCATCATATTTGGCAGATGCTCGGTATTTTGCCCAGACTTCAACCACTGGGAGAATAATTCCTCTTTTTTCTTCGATTTCCCTGTAAGATAGTCCCTTTGCTCTCAAGAACTCGGTTCTTCCAATTTCGAAGAGTCTTAGGTAAGTTCCATAATACATAACACCACCACAATCAGTATCACCATAAATTACACGATAGTTTACTGCTATCATACTTTAACCTCTTGCTAATTTCTGAAATAGGGCTATCTTTTTTTCTATGGTAAATATTTTAACGCATAAACCGATAAAATTAATAGCAGGCCCAGCAAGAATCAAGAAACTGATTGAGAAGCTAGCTAAGCAAATCCTTCAGGCTCATCCAGAGCTCAGTGATGTTGTTCTTGTTGGGATCCGTTGTGGAGGAGTCCCTGTAACTAATCGCATAAGAGAGATTTTCTTTAGGGAAAAAAATATTGATATTCCAACTGGTTACTTAGATATAACCCTTTATAGAGATGATTGGACGAGAATAAGTCAGTATCCGGAGGTTAAAAGAACTGAAATTCCCTTTTCCATTGAGGATAAGAATGTTGTCTTAGTTGACGATGTTATTTATACAGGTAGAACGGTTAGGGCTGCCATGGATGCCCTGATGGATATGGGGAGACCAAGAAAAATAGAACTTGCGGTTTTAGTAGACAGAGGTGGGAGAGAGCTTCCAATTGAACCGACTTATTCTGCTTTAAGGATAAAGAGAATTGCTCCTTACGACTATGTATCAGTATACTTCAAGGAACTTCACGGTAGAGATCAAATATGCCTTGAAAGAAAATAAAAAAACAAGTAAGAGGTGATAGAACAATGGGGGGACGCTCAAGAAAATCTGTTTTAAAACAAAAGATAGCCAAATACTACCGTGAAAGAGAAAATCCTCTAGCTCTTCTTGCCCTTCAGGAGGAAATCGTTAAGCTTAATCAAGATAAGCTAAGGGCTTTTCAAGAAAATCTTGAATATCTCAGACAATTAGAACAACAACCAAGATCTGAAGAGATGGTTTCTAAACTCTTCATTAGAAGATATACTCAAGAACAAGACAAAAAATTCGCAAATAGAGCCTTCTACGAGAGTCTCTATCCAATAACGCTTGAATACCGCTTCATGCCTCTTCAGGCAATATTTGCGTGGTACATGCTATCCCTTGAGATGATTTTTGGAGAAAAGATCCCCAAGATTCATCTAAACAGACTTCAAAGATGGATAAAATACTGGCTATCTAGCTTGACTGCTGAGCAAGAACTTCAACTTAAGAGTGCCATAATTTCCTGGATTATGAATAGGTGGACCTAATAAGCACACAGGGGGCATCTTCTTGATCTATCTCTGGGGTGCCCTTCTTTTTCTACATATAATTGCTTCACAAGTACTTGGAGCAAAGCTCATTCTCTACACAGACAATGATTCCTATGGCAGAAAGGGTGAGACCAAAATATGGTATATTGCTCTTGGAGAACCTGCCTTTGGAAGCTTTTCAGACTTAAAAGCACCTACTCAGTTCTACATCCTCACTCCCAAGGGAGAAAAAGAGAGGTTGCCTCTACTCAGAAGAGAGTTTTTTGATCCCTGGTTCAATCAAAAAAGAATTGGTTATGAAACAAGAGTTTCACCAAGAGAAAATGGAGACTATATACTCTGTTTTGAGGGAGATGAGATTTTGACCTTAAGGGGCACGTTACAAAAACCCTCTGCAAAGGCATTTTTTCATGTAGGTGAATCTGGGGCTTGGGATAGACTCTGTGGCTTTGAGCTTGAGATAAAACCCTTAACCAGACCCTATGGTTTGAGAGCAGGTGCTCTGTTTTGGGGACAGGTTCTATACTATGGAGAGCCCCTAAGCGAAGCAGAGGTTGAAGTAGAGAGACTAAGAAAAAAGCTTAATCCTTTTGCCCTCCCAAAGGACTCAACAGGGGAGATTAATATACCTCTTATGAAAAAGACAACCAAAATAGATGAAAGAGGCTATTTTGTTGTCAACTTTGAGGAAGAAGGTTGGTGGTCAATTAGTGTCCGTATCCCAAGAGGCGTCAAAACTTATGGAAATCAACAATTTAACTATGAATTGCAGACAAGTCTCTGGATATATGTCTTTGATCCCTCCAGTTCCTCCCCAAAACGGAGAAAATTTTAAAGGTCAAATAGATAAGAATAAGAATTTTAGGAGGGCAAGATGAGTTATGAAAGGATTCTTGTTTGTATTGATGGATCAGAAGAGTCCTTTAATGCTCTAAGAGGGGCGATATCTTTAGCAAAGCTTTTGGATGCAGAGGTTTTTGTAATATCTGTTGTCCCTGTAGGACCTGAGTTGAGCAGCGCACTTTCGGTTTTTATAGGCTTAAAAGACACATTACTCAAGGGGGCAGAAAAGATTCTCAAACAAGCAGAGGATCTGGCAGAAGAAGAGGACATTAGACTTAAGACCTATCTTGAGCAGGGTGAACCTTATCAAAAGATTGTAGATACAGCCTATGTGATAAATGCGGATCTAATCGTACTTGGGAAAACAGGAAAGACTGCCCTCGGAGAAGCCATAATAGGAAGTACTGCTGTGCGAACTATTGGATCAAGTCCTGTTGATGTGCTTGTTATTCCTAAGGAGAGGAGCCTAAAACTAAAAAGGATTCTTGTTCCTGTTGATGGTTCTGAGTATGCTGACAGGGTAGTTTTAAGAGCTATAGAACTTGGAAAGATTGCAAAGGGAACTCTCTACTTATTAAACGTAATTGAGATTCCGCTTGAGCTATTTGAGGGCCCAGGAGAAATAGCTCAGGTCAAGGAGTCGCTTAAACTTGCAGGTGAAGAAATTGTCAGAAAATTGAAAAGAAGAGTTAAAGAAGAGGGCCTTGAAGTAGAATCCTATGTAGTAGAGGGAATTATTGAAGAGGAAATCCTTAGAATAGGTGAGGAAAAAGAATGCGATCTTATAGTTATGGGCTCCCATGGGAAGACAGGCATTAAACGTTTTCTTATGGGAAGCGTGACAGAAAGAGTCATCAAAATGGGTAATAAACCAGTTTTAGTTGTAAAATAGACTCCTTTATATATAGAATATATAGAATAAGAGAGCAAAATAAGATAAAAAACTAAAAAAACTCTCTAAGTAGGTCTTCTGCGCTTTCCTCTCCTTCAAGGGTTTTTAAGGGTATAAATTCAGTCTGTTCAAGGCTTAGTTCTGCATAGAAGGGATGTCCATTTGCTGTGCGAAGGGAAATCTTTCTTGCTTGTGAAGAGTTGAAGAAGCTGTCAATATACATAATAATAGTATGAGATATTGGGATAGCTCTTGGCTGTTGATTACGAGCTGAAAGACCATATTTCTTTTCAACTTTTTTGCGGAAATTGCCTATGATTTGGTTGACCATTTCCCCAATAAAGTTAATTACCTCTTCAGAAAGAGGATCCGAAGAAATTTCCTCCTCAGGGAATCCCAAATATTTCATAGCACTTTGGTATAGTTCTAAGGCAGATTCTTTGGAAAAATTCATACAAAGTAACCCATTGTAGTCGCCATTAAATTCAAGAAAGCTACCAATATCTGGTCTTAAAGCCACAAAATTTATCTTTTGAAGGGTAGGAGCTACTTTTATAACAGTGCCAGTGTTAGTTGAAAGCACCTCTTTAGTTGCCTCTGCTAAGATCTCAGACAGATCATTGATTGTACTTTTTCTTTTATCACTCATTAGATCCTCCTCTAGTATCCTGGCTCTAAATTGGCAAAAGAGGTGAATGAGGAAAGATAGGCAAGCTTTACCGTCACTCCTGAGGGACCATTTCTCTGTTTACCAATGATAATTTCCGCAATCCCTTTTTCAGGGCTCTCTTTGTTATAAACTTCATCCCGATAAATAAAGAGGATGACATCTGCATCCTGCTCAAGAGCACCAGACTCTCGCAGATCAGCAAGTTGAGGTCTTTTATCTGGTCTTTCTTCTACTTTACGATTAAGCTGGGAGAGGGCAAGGACAGGCACATTTAATTCCTTGGCAAGGGCCTTAAGGCCTGCAGATATCTCAGAAATTTCCTGTTCTCTCCTCTCTTTTTTCTCAAGACTCCTCATCAACTGTAGATAATCGACTACGATAAGGCCAAGTGGAATCTCTTTCATTATTTTTCTTGCTTTAGCTTTAACTTCCAAGATGTTTATCCCAGAAGTATCGTCTATGAAAATAGGAAGTTCACTGAGGATACTCGCTCCGTTGATGACTTTTTGCCAATCCTGAGGATCAAGTTGCCCAGTTCTAAATTTCTGGAAATTGACCTTTCCTTCTGCACAGATCATACGAGAGACAAGTTGTTCCTTACTCATCTCTAAGGAGAAGATAGCTGCACCAAGCTTTGTCTGTTTACAGGCATTACAGACGATATTTAGAGCAAGGGCAGTTTTTCCCATTCCTGGTCTTGCAGCAAGAATTATTAGATCTCCTCTTTGAAGCCCAGCAGTGAGCCTGTCTAACTCGTAGAAGCCAGTGGGTATGCCTGTAATGAGATCTCCCTTTTGATAGAGCATTTCCAGATGCTTTATTGTGTCCTTTATAACGTCTTTTATGGGAGCAAAAGTCTCTTTCTTGCCGTAATATGAAAGCTCAAAGAGAGCCTTTTCAGCATAACTTAGAAGCTCCTGGGAATCTTCAGTAGAATAATAACAACGATAAATAAGATCTTGACTTATGCGAATGATTTCTCTGAGAATACTTTTTTCTTTAACTATCTTTGCATAGTGCACAAGATGAGCTGAAGTGGGGAGAAGACTTGCAAGCTCTGTTAGATAGGAGGCTCCACCAGCTCTTTCAAGCTCGCCCATTTTTTCAAGCTCATTATAAGTAGTAACAATATCAATTGGCTCGTCTCTCTCAAAAAGTCGGATAAAGGCCTGGTAAATTAGACGATGAGAGGTGAGATAAAAATCCTCTGGTCTAAGGAAGTCAAGAACCTTTATAATGGAACTTGGATCTATTAGTATTGATGCAAGCGTATAACGCTCAGCTTGAAGATCTTGGGGAGGTAAAAACTCTTCTGGTAGGACTGTCTCATCTAAACTTTTTTTTCTCCGTTTGACAGCCCTACCTTTTTGCTCTTCCATAAAAGCTATTTTTCTTCTATAACTTCAACTTTAATGGGAACAGATATGTCAGGAGCTATTCTGATATTTACCTCAAATGTACCAACAGTTTTTATGGGGTCTTCAAGTTCAACCTGTTTCTTATCAATATTGAATCCTTTTTCTTCAAGAGCTTTTACAATGTCAACTGCTGATACAGATCCATAGAGTCTTCCTTCTTCAACAACTCGCCTATAAAGGGTTATGGTAGTACCTTGCAGTTTTTCTGCAAGAGACTGAGCCTTTTTTCTTTCTCTTTCTGCCTTTGCAAGGATGATTTTTCTCTGGCTCTCAAGAGCCTGGATTGTTCTTTGATTGGCAGGAATTGCTAATCCCTTCGGAATTAGATAGTTACGCGCATAACCGTCTTTTACTCTTACAATATCGCCAGCTTTTCCAAGCTTTGGTATATCCTTCCTGAGAATCACCTCAATCATAGAACATCCTCCTACTCAATTTCAACGTCTGCAATGAAAGGTAAGAGGGCCATTATTCTTGCCCTTTTTATGGCTGTTGTAAGTCTCCTTTGATGGAATGCACAGTTACCAGTTTGCCTTCTGTGGAGAATCATTCCCTTTTCATTGATAAAACCCTTAAGTAGATCTACATTTTTGTAGTCAATTGTGAGGCTAGGGTCTGCGCAAAATCTACAGATTTTCTTTCTTGGAAAAACTCTTTTCTTTATAGTTACATTATTTTCCATAGTTAGTTCCCTCCCTCTTGCTTAGTTTCTGGCTGAAATTTATCATCTAATTTAATAATAATATATCTAAGTATCCTTTCATCAATTCTGAAAAAGTTTTCAAGTTCATGGGGTAAATCTGCAAGCCCATAGAATTCAGTTAGGACATAGTAGCCTCTGGTTTTCTTTTGGATTGGATAGGCAAGTTTTCTCATCCCCCATTCTTCGAGTTTGAGAAAATCTCCCTCCTTACTCTGGATAATCTGTTTCAATTTCTCAAAAATTGCCCCCTTTTCCTCAACTTTGTCCGGATGGATAATAAAGAGACTCTCCCATTTGCGATAACATTTTACAGTTGGAATTTCAAACATAGAATCACCTCCTTTTGGTCTAATGGCCCCCAAATGGATGTGGGAGCAAGGAGAGCCAGGTGTTAGTAACCTCAAAGTTAAAGTGCTAACACCAAGAGCTCAACTGACATAATAACACTCTTCTTGTTTCAGTCAAGAGAGAGATTAATAAAACACCATAGGAACCCAGATAGGTTTTCTTTACAGATTGCCTGTAGAAAAGGAGAATAGCTGACACTTTTCTCAGGGACATTATCATGAAAAGCTACTCCAATTGCTGGAAAAGGAGCCTTTGTAAAAGAAGCATTTAGTAAATCTTGTTGCAGATCGTTTGGCAGATAAGAAAAACTAAAAACTAAATAAATGAAAGTATAAAGGAGACTAATAAAGAGACTTGAGGAATAAAATGAAGGTCTTTGGAAGCGTAGCAAATACTTGAAGGAGCGTATAAAAGACATGAAGAGCATAGTGTAGTCATAAGAGAGTTATTGAGGGAGGTTAATAGTTTGAAGAGGGACTATGAGAGGAAGATTGGTGTGATAGGTGCTAAAAAGAGGGATGAAGAGTGATAGGTTTTTTAGTTAGAAAGGTTGATAGGGCAAAAATTAAATATGGGCGGTGGAGGATTCGAACCTCCGACATCCACCGTGTGAGGATGGCGCTCTACCCCTGAGCTAACCGCCCATTTCTCACCTCGGTATTCGATATAATATTAATCTAACTTGTCTCTTTTTTCAACTGGCACTTTGAGAGCAAAGAAATTGAAGGTTCCTAATCTCAAGGATAAAGGAGTTCAAAGTTGAATGCAGATTGCATCCATAAGGATTGCAAGAGGAAAGAGCTCTGCTACCACATGAGAGAAGCCTGATTGTAAAGGTCCAAATTAAATTTAAGATCAGGTCAAATCAGTGATTTTTTCCTCAAAATCCTCACTAGTTCTTTATCTGCTTGGCAGAGATTGATATTTTCTAAGGTCTCAATAGGTATCCAGGCTAATTCCTCTGCTTCATTAGGGATTGGCTTACCAAGGAATTCTCCCTTAAGTAAATTGAGCTCTATCTCTTCATCAGGATAGGAATATCTGAGTTGAGCTATGGGAGTACTCTGGATGATTTCAATTCCAAGCTCCTCCTTTAATTCCCTTGCTAAGGCCTCTTCAGGCGATTCTCCTTCTTCAATCTTTCCTCCGGGAAATTCCCAAAGACCACCTCTCTTCTTGTGTGAGGGCCTTTTAACAAGTAAGACTTTTCCGTCTCTCTCTAAAAATCCAGCAACTACTCTGATGAGCCTTTCTGTAGTGACACTCATTAGTCCCTAATTTTATCACCAAATCTCTGAGACTTCACTTTCTTGCGCCTTAAAATCGCCTTTAACAATTCTTTAACACAGCTTTAAAGGTTCTTTAAAGAGAGGGCCTTAACATTAAATTCGAAAAAAAATTAGGAGGTGAGAGTATGGTAAAGAGGTTAATTAGTAAAAAGCTTTTAGCCCTTGGTCTTGGTGTTGGGCTTGGTATTCTTGGGAATGTTCTTCCAGCCAAGGCAAGTTCCATTATCAAGGTAGATGGGTCTTCTACTGTTTATCCCATAACAGAGGGAATTGCTGAGGAGTTTCAGAAGATGAAGAAAGGTGCGGTAAAGGTGACTGTTGGGATTTCTGGAACTGGTGGAGGTTTTAAGAAGTTCTGCAGAGGGGAGACTGATATTCAGAATGCCTCAAGGCCAATTTTGAAGAGAGAAATGGAGGAGTGCAGAAAAGCTGGAATCCAGTATATAGAGCTTCCCATAGCCTACGATGGTCTTGCGGTGGTGGTCAATCCCAAGAATAACTGGGCAACTTGTATGACAGTTGAGCAGTTGAAGGAGGTTTGGAAGCCCGAATCTCAGGGCAAGAAATTCAATTGGTCTGATCTTGATCCCAAGTGGCCCAAAGTTGAGGTCAAGCTTTGTGGTCCCGGAACAGACTCTGGAACCTTTGATTACTTTACAGAGGCAGTTGTAGGAAAGGCAAAATCTTCAAGGGGAGATTATCTTGCTTCTGAAGACGACAATGTCCTTGTCCACTTTGCTAACAAGGAAAGAGGTGCCCTCTGTTACTTTGGGCTTGCTTATGTGGAGGAAAACAAGGGGAAAGTAAAGGCTGTTGCCATTAAGAATCCTCAGACTGGAAAGTGCGTAATGCCTTCAACCGAGAGTGTTATGAAGGGAGAGTATCAGCCTCTCTCAAGACCTCTATTTATCTATGTAAGTGTAAAGTCCCTTGAGAGACCTGAGGTGAGAGAGTTTGTTGATTTCTATATTAAGAATGTTGGTAAGATTGCAAGACAGGTCGGATACATTCCTCTTCCCGCAAAGGCCTATGATCTCGTAAAACAGCGTTTTGATAAAAGGGTAGTTGGCACTGTTTTCGGTGGAGAGCTCCAGGTTGGTTTAACTGTTGAGGAGCTTCTAAAGAGAGAGGCCCGTCAGTAAGTAAAGTTAGATATAATTACGGGGGAGGCAACTCCTCCCCCCAAAACAACTCTATTATAAGGGTCTGAAAGATGAAGATTGAGCACAAAAAAAGGATTGATTTTTTATTTAAGGCTTTTTTGCTGACAACTGGTTTGATATCCATACTGGTCACGGTGGGGATTGTTTGGGTTCTTGTTGAAGATGCAATCAGATTTTTTGCTCATCCTGAAAGTGGAGGATTTCCTAAGTCTGTAATTAGATTTTTAACTGAAGTTCATTGGACTCCTACCTTTGAAACTAAAAAGATAGGTATTTGGCCTCTTCTTGCTGGAACTTTTCTGATTGCCTTCATTGCTATGGCAATTTCTATCCCGTTAGGTCTTTTAATTGCTGTCTATTTGAGTGAATTTGCCCCTCATAGTGTAAGGGAGTCGGTAAAGCCTTGGTTAGACTTCCTTGAGGCAGTGCCAACGGTCGTCTATGGATATTTTGCACTTCTTGCGGTAACTCCTATTCTTCAGAAAATATTTGGTTATTTTGGTGTCACCGTTGAGGGGATGAATGCCCTCTCACCAGGGATTGTCCTTGGAATTATGATTCTCCCTTTTACAGCCTCTATGGTTGAAGATGCCCTAAGAGGTGTGCCTCAATATCTAAGAGAGGCTTCTTACAGTCTGGGTGCAAGTAAGCTTAGGACCGCTTTCTCGGTTGTTGTGCCTTCAGCAAGGTCAGGAATCATTGCAGCCTATCTACTTGGCACTTCCAGAGCAGTTGGGGAAACAATGGTTGTTGCTATTGCTGCAGGAATGTATCCAAATTTAACTTTAAATCCCCTCGAGCCAGTTCAGACAATTACTGGCTACATAGTGCAGGTCGCTTTAGGAGACTTGCCTTATCTCTCCTTTGAATACCTCTCAATATTTGCTGCAGGTTTTGCCCTCTTTTTAATAACCCTCTTTTTTAATGTTCTTGCGGTTTACTTCAAATCCAAGGTGGAGAGATACTAATGGATTACAAGAGAAAAGAGCGTATTTTTGAGTGGGCAAGTATAATTGCACTTGTCTTCGTCCTTATATTTCTTTTCTCTATTGCGCTGAAACTGTTCATAGATGGACTACATCGCATCTTTGACTTAAGTTTCTATACATCTTATCCCTCTCGATTTCCCGAGAAGGCAGGAATATTGTCTGCCCTTGTGGGGACTCTCTATGTTATGGCTGGGGCAATTTTTTGGTCAATCATTCTTGGAGTTCCTGCAGGGATCTATCTTGAGGAGTTTGGAGGGAAAGGAAAGGTTGCCCGAATAATTGAAGCAAATATTACCAATCTTTCAGCAGTTCCTTCTATCATTTATGGTCTTCTTGCTCTTGGTATCTTTGTCTATCGTTTTAAGTTTGGAGAGAGTATCCTCACTGCAGGGCTAACCTTAGGTCTTTTGATGCTCCCTGTGATAGTTGTGGCCACAAGGGAGTCACTGAGAAGGATTCCAAGGGCTATAAGAGAGGGAGCCTATGCCCTTGGAGCAACAAATTATGAACTTGTTTTTCATCATCTCTTACCCTATTCAATAGGAGGGATACTCACAGGTGTAATAATTGCGGTTTCAAGGGCAATAGGTGAGACAGCGCCTCTTTTAACCATAGGAGCTCTTACTTTTATAGCTTTTCTTCCTCCTCCCCCTTGGGAGGATCTAATCGGAATGCTTAAATCACCCTTTACAGTGCTTCCCATACAGATCTTTAACTGGGTGTCCCGTCCACAGGAGGCCTTCCATAAGAATGCAGCTGCAGGTGGTTTTGTGCTCCTTGTGGTGTGTCTCCTTTTAAACTCACTTAGTTATTACATTAGATACAAGGTTAGAAAGAAGTATCAGTGGTAGCTTATGAAGAGGAGGTAATTTCGGACATGGAAGGAAATCTGAAACTCAAGGTCGAAAATCTGGATTTCTACTACGGGAGTTTTCATGCGCTAAAGAAGATCAATATGCCAATTTATGAAAAAAAAGTTACTGCAGTTATTGGACCGTCAGGATGTGGCAAAAGCACCCTACTTCGCTGTTTCAATAGGATGCATGACCTCTATCCAGGAACCCGTTACGAGGGTGCCATTTATCTCTACCCAGATGGAATAAACATTGTTGGAAAGGGCATAGATCCCCTCTATATCCGCATGAGAATTGGTATGGTTTTTCAAAAGCCTAATCCCTTTCCAAAGTCAATTTTTGAAAATGTAGCCTATGGGCTGAGGATAAAGGGTATAAACAACTCAAAGGTGCTTGCTGAAAGAGTGGAAAAGGCACTAAAGGATGCAGCCTTGTGGGAGGAAGTTAAGGATCGTCTCAACGAAAATGCCTATTCTCTGTCAGGTGGTCAACAGCAGAGACTCTGTATTGCAAGGGCAATTGCAGTTGAACCAGAGGTGCTCCTTTTTGATGAGCCAACCTCTGCCCTTGATCCCATATCTACCGCCAGAATTGAAGATCTTATTGTTGAGTTGAAGGACAAAGTTACCATTGTGATTGTGACTCATAATATGCAACAGGCAGCAAGAATTTCTGATTATACTGCCTTTATGTATCTTGGCGAACTAATAGAGTTTGGACCCACGGAAAAGATTTTTACAAATCCCGATAAAAAGCTTACTGAAGATTATATAACTGGAAGATTTGGTTAGTAAATTCAATTACTGAAGAAGTATGAATGGGGTAAAATATGATGAGGATTGCTTTAACGAGAGAATTGCAGTTTCTACATAATTTATTACTTGATATGGCTAAAGCAGTTGATGAAATGACAAAAACCGCTATTAGAGCCTTTAGAGAGAGAAACAAAGACTTAGCAAAAGCTGTTATAGAATTTGACGATCAGATTGACTATTATGATCATATGATAAGTGTATCTGCTTTAGAAATTCTTGCATTACAGCAACCTGTAGCTAAAGATTTACGAATGGTTGTAAGTGGTTTAGATATTTCTCGGAACTTAGAGAGGCTTGCTGATCAGAGTGTAAATATTGCAGAGATGGTGCTTGAGCTTGCAGAAGAGAAAGATGGTATTGGCGATATATGTAAGATAGATCTTATACCGATGGCGATGGAAGCCCTAAATATGCTTGAACAGGCAATTAATGCCTTTGTAAGAGAGGATGTTGTGCTTGCAAGAGAGGTCATAAGAAAAGATGAATTAGTTGATCAGATGAAGATAGATCTCAAAAAGAAGATTGAGGAGTGTCTCAGAGAACATCCTGAAGCTCTCAAGGGTGGGTTAGATTACCTTCTTGTGATTGAGAATCTTGAGAGGGTTGCTGATCTTGCATGCAACATTAGCGAAACTGTGGTCTTTGTTGTAGAGGGCAGATTTTTGAAGGCCGAAAAGAGAGAGGCACCAAAGATTGCTCCTGTTGAGAGGTTAGAAGAGAGCCTAACATTTCAATTACTTAAGAGACATGCAAGGCTCATAGTAGAGTGCTTAGCAAGACTACCTTTATCACTTGAAGCTTACCTTGAGGGAGACAAGGAGAGACTTGCGGAGATTGCAAGAGATGTTCGGGATATAGAAAAAGAGGCTGACAAAGTAAAGGCTAACATAAGAGGGCATATTCCTAAAGGACTTATTTTGCCTGTTGAGAAGTTTGAACTTTTTATGTATCTCAAGGAACAGGATGCCCTGGCAGATTTTGGAGAGGAGTTACTTAACCTCCTTATGCTTCATCAGGTAGATGTTCCAAAAGAGATTAAACAGGAGCTAGTAAGACTTTTGGAGCAGTCCCTTGAACCAGCTCAGCATTTAGAAGATCTTGTTGCCTATTCTCTAAAGTATCTAACATCCTGGGATGAAGAGGCAAGAGAGAGGGCAAAAAACTTAGTGCGACTCTTTAGACACTCCCAGTTCCTAACCGAGGAACTCGCTCTTAAACTGAGAGAGAAAATATATGGAACTATAAAGGAACCAAAGGATTTCTATCATCTTCACCAGATAGTGAATGCCATTTTCGCGATAGCATGTCATGGAGAAAACACTGCCGATCTCCTTAGGGCCATGATAGCAAAATAAAGACCGCGAAATAGTGAGGCATGGAGTGGATACCTTATAAACCTGATGACCACAATATAGAATCTTTCGATCTGAGAGACATATTCAATGAGCTCGAAAGGGCGATATTTAGGTTCTTAGACTGGGAATCAAGAAGCGTAGATGTAGTTTTTCAACCAATCTACAGGTCTCCAAGTTTTGAAGTGATTGGCTTTGAAGCTTTTTGTAGACCAAGGACAAAGCGACATATCTCGGAACTCTTGGGTCTTTCTAAAATAAGAGGTCTTCTTTCTGAATTTGATCTTTTCTGCAGATTAAAGGCCCTTTTGTCTGCCCTTGAGAGGGGCATAAGGGAGGAGGAACTTTTGTTTCTCAATGTGCATCCTGAAGTGTTAGGGAAAAGGTCCTATCCGCGTGGTGTGACCCTGAAAATTGTTTCCCTTCTTGGGCTGAAGCCCTCTCAGGTTGTGATGGACATTACAGGCTTTGAGCAAGTAAAGGATCCAGAGCTCTATCTAAGAACTGTTTTTCACTATTCTAAGCAGGGATTCAGAGTTTGTCTTGACGACTTCGAATCAGGGTGTGTTGGCTATAGGAATCTTCAAGAATTGAGGCCTGATTTTGTCAAGCTTGATAGTTCACTTTTGAGCCATTCTCTTGAAGATCGTTTTTTGCTCAGAACAATCGAGTACATCAGAGATCTCTGCGAAGACATAAGTTGTGAGATTGTTGCAAAAAGAGTTGAAGGTAAGGACACACTGAGCCTATTTTTGAAAGCAGGAGTATTTTCCTTTCAGGGAGATTATTTATCACCGCCAAGTCCCTATCTCAATAGAGAGAGTTTTAGATATGAGAGAGAAGACAGAGATTCAACCATTAGATCTGGGACGAATATCTCTGTGTGGCCCTACTTTTGAGGGAGATCTGATATCAGGGGAGATTGAGAAAATTGCTAAGGCTGTCGAGCCTGTCCATCACTCGGTCCTTGTGAGGGATATATTTGAGATATTCATGCAATGTGAGGATTTACTTACTCTACCTGTTGTTTCTGACAACTGCGAGCCTATAGGTGTGCTCTATAGGTATGAGTTTTTTGAGAGGGTTATGCTTGGAAGATATGGTTATGGATTTAGTTTGAACTACAGAAAGCGAGCAAAAGACGTAATGAGGGAGGATTTTATTGCCATTGAGGGGAGCCTTACTCTTGAAGAGGCAGGTTCAATCGTTTCCACTCAACTTGATGAGAGTTATCACATTGACATCATAGTCACACGTCGAAATACCTACAGGGGTATTTTACCAATTAGGACGCTTCTCTATTTTCTCAGTCAAAAGACAATTCGTCTTGCGAAGGAAACTAATCCATTGACAGGGCTTCCTGGGAATTGGTCTATTAGAGGAGAGGTTGAGAAAAGACTTAGTCAGGGAGAATCTTTTGAAGTAATTTACATTGACCTCAATGATTTTAAGCCCTTTAATGACCACTATGGGTTTGAGGCAGGAGATAGGGTCATTCAAATTGTAGGAGAGACCCTCATGAAAGTTGCTGAGAACTTCCCCTGTGCTTGGCTTGGACATATTGGAGGGGATGATTTTGTTGTTGTAGTTAGCTCTGGTATGGGGGAGCCCTTTTGCGAAACCCTAATCAAGAAGTTTGAAAAAAGACTTCCAGAAATTCACTCTCCTGATGATTTTCAAAAGGGCTACTATGAGTCCCTTGATAGACAGGGTAAACTTCAAAAATTCCCTCTTCTTTCTTTAAGTTGTGCAATTGTTCCTTCAGAGAATTTTAACTCTTACGGTGAGCTTTCATCAAGGGCAACAGAACTAAAGAAATTTGTAAAGAGGATCTCTAAGGAACAGAGGAGATCCTTCTATATGAGAGATAGAAGAAGACCGCAAAGTCTGAGCATGCTTTAAAACTTGTCTGGGAGGTCTTATAATTGAAGGAGATGAGAAAGAAAAAGATTCTTATAATTGAGGACAATCGAGAAATTGCAGAGCTTCTCAGTCAAGCCCTTAATGAGGCAGGTTTTGACGTTGAGATCAGAGGAAGTCTTGCACAGGCTTTTTCCGCCTTTTCTCTAAACCTCAATTTTGATCTTGTTGTCTTAGATCTTATACTACCTGATGGTAATGGGCTTGATCTTCTCAAGTATCTCAGGAGTAGTCATAGATATAAAAACCTTCCCGTTATTATTGTATCTGCCAAAGGACAGGAACTTGATCGCGTTCTTGGGCTTGAGCTTGGTGCAGATGACTATGTTGTTAAGCCCTTTAGTTTGAGAGAGGTAATCTTGAGGATCAAAAAGCTTCTCCAGAAGGCAGAAGAGGGTTCCTCTGAGTTAATTAGTGTTGGTCCCTTTATTCTTGATAAGGAGAAAAAGGCCATCTACATAGATGGCAAACTCCTTGAACTCACCGCAACAGAGTTTAAAATTCTAAGCCTCTTTATTGAAAATCCCCATAAGGTCTTTTCACGGGAAGAGCTTCTTGATCTCATCTGGTCAAACGAAAGAGAATACTATTCAAGAGTGCTTGATGCCTATATCTGCAGGATCAGAGGGAAACTTGGTAAAGCAGGAGAACTTCTCCAGACTGTAAGAGGTCTTGGCTACCGCTTGGTAACCAAGCTTTAGGAATGAACGATTTACTTTTATTAGTTATTACAGTTATCCTTGTTTTTTCCCTCCTTCTTTTCCTTTCTTTCTATTTCTTTATAAGAGAGAGAAAACAACGCAAGAAAGCAGAAGAGGTAAGGGATCTCTTTGAGAAGATTTTTCACAATCTCCCCTTTGAAGCTATTCTCCTTAAGGATAGGGAGATTGTAAGGATGAACAGAAGAGCTCTTGAAACCTTGGGAGCTGATCCTAAAATTGAAGATTTTTTGACAGGTGTCAATAGGAGAGGCAGAAAGTTTGAAGCCTTAGAGGTGAGTCTTTCAGAAAGCTATCGTCTCCTTATACTTCAAGATGTGACAGAGAGAGAAAGTCTTAAATCTGCCTATCAGATGGCCCTAAGTTATCTCTCCCATGAGCTGAAGACTCCCTTTGCCATTGCCTCAGGCTATTTGGAGAGACTTGAAGATTCTTTCAAAAAGGGGAATCCTTCTGAGGAGTTATTGATAAAGACTAAAGAGGCCTTTCAGCGTATGGAAAAACTTTTGAGAAAGCTCCTTTCAAGCATCGAATATTTGGCAAAGGACATAAGAATCAAGAGAGAAGAGATCAGAGTGCGTGAGCTCATTGAGGAAGCCCTTTTCTGGGTAAGTCCTCTTGCAGAGGAAAAGAGTGTGGAAATAGAATTTAGCGAGGATCTCGAAAATTTGAGAGTACGAGGTGCTCCAGACCTTCTTATTCAGGCCCTTTTTAATGTAATTGAAAATGCAGTTAAGGCTTCTCCCCCTGGAAAGAAGGTAGTAATAAAAACTTATCCCCTTGATGCATCAAAGATTGTATTATCTATAAGAGACTTTGGACCAGGAGTAAGTTCAGATAAGCTGAGTTCGCTTGCCATGCCCTTTTTTAAGTTGAGAGATGATGAAGGTCTTGGCCTTGGGCTTTTTATCACTAAAAGAATCATAGAAGCCCATGGAGGAACAATTAATTTCTCGCTCCCCCAAGGTGGAGGTCTGGAGGTTCAAATCATTCTACCTATTTAAAATTTCTGTGGCTCTCAAGTCTTTTCAAAAATTCCTCAGCAAGAGCTCTGAAGGCCTCACTTACTTTATGATTTGCTTCATAGTCCAAGATAGGTTTCCCAAAACTCTGGGCCTCACTTACTCGCACACTTCTTGGAATAACTGTCTTAAAAAGAATCCATTTAAAGTGTTTTTTAGCCTCCTCTGCAACCTCAAGGGTTAATTTGTTTCTGGGATCATACATCATTAGGACCATTCCGAAAAGGCGAAGATCGGGATTAAAGACCTCTTTGATTTTTCTAACAGTTCTCACAAGCAAGGATAGGCCTTCAAGGGCGTAATATTCACATTGCAGGGGAATCACCACTCCCTGTGAAGCAGTAAGGATATTTACTGTAATTAAACTTAAAGAGGGAGGAGAATCAATAAAGACAAGATCAAAGGCTTCAAGAAGAGGTTTATTTTGAAACAAACTCTTCTCTAAGAGATCTCTTAGGACAAATTCTCGTCTCTCTAAATCAGCAAGTTCAAGCTCAAGACCTACTAGGTCAATTGATGATGGAAGTAGAAACAATCCTGGAAAAGGTTCTCTAATAAAGGGTTCACAATTTTCTTCAACAATTGCCTGATAAACACTTCTTTCTTTGTCAACTCTAATACCTAATCCACTTCCAGCATTTGCTTGAGGATCAAAGTCTATTATTAAAACTTTATGTCCCTTGAGACTCAGAGCTCTTGCAAGATTGACACAGAGGGTCGTTTTTCCAACACCACCTTTTTGATTGATAAAGGCAAAGGTCTTCAATTTAGGGTCCCCCATGGAACTCAACTAAAGGGCTCTACTTACGAGGACTACAAAGAAAAAGATAATACTAATGAAACCATTTACCGTAAAAAAGGCTTTGTTTACCTTAGAGAGATCTTTCTCAGAAATGAGACTATGCTCATAGAGAAGAAAGGCTGAAAGGGCAAAAAGTCCAAGAAAATAGACAATTTTATTAAATGGATATATTAGGCCAAGAGCAAATAGTGATAAAAAGGTCAGGAGATGAAAGGTTCGAGCAATCTTTAGTGCACCTCCAATGCCAAAGCGAACTGGAATAGACTTTAGACCCATTCTTTTGTCAAACTCATAGTCCTGGAGACTATACAAAATATCGAAACCCGACACCCACATTGCCATAGCACATCCGAGGAGAAAGGACATTACTGTAACCTTTTCATTTATGGCAATGTCTACAGCAATTGGTATAAGAAAATAGATAACACCAAGAAATAGATGGGGATAGAAGGTAAATCTCTTAGCAAGGGGATAAACGAAGAGTAAGAGTAGGACAACTGGACTGAGGAGGAGAGTAAGCTTGTTAATTTTGGCACAGCTAAAAATGAAGAGTCCAGAAAAGAGTAGGATGAGGAGTTTCATTTCCCATTCTTTGACTACACCTCGTGCATGGGGCCATGAGGAAGTTCTTGGATTTAGGATATCAAACTCTTTGTCAAGGTATCTATTAAAGGCCATTCCAGCAAGCCTTGCAAAAATGAGAGCAAGAATAACATATAAAACCTTCTCTCCATGAGGAGGAGTTTCCATTAAAATTACCATACTTGCAAGACCAAAGGGAAGGGCAAAGATGGTATGCTCAAGTTTTAGGAGCTCTGCATAGTCTTTAAGCTTTCTGAACATCCGCTCCCCTCTAAGGGAAAATCAAACTACATTTTGCACTTGCTCTCTTATCTTTTCAATCAGGTCCTTTATCTCTACAGCTATTGCGGAGATCTGTGGAGATTGGGCCTTATTTGAAAGCGTTGTTATCTCGCGGTGAAGTTCTTGGCAGAGGAAATCTAATTTCTTTCCAGATCCCTCTTCCTTAAGAAGGGTTTCCATATGAGACAAATGAACCTTAAGTCTCTCAAGCTCCTCTGTAAAGTCAGAACGATCTAAGAGAATAGCAATTTCTTGATAAAGCCTGCTTAAATCCAAAGTTGTACCAAATTCCTCAAGCAGTGCGTAGATTTTTCTTTTCATTTTTTCAACATTTTCAGACCTCACCGCTTCTTTCCTCGTTTCAATGAGTTCAATTCTTTCCTTTAGCAAAGTTAGATAATCTGTGATTCGCTCCTTAAGTTTTTCTCCCTCTTCTCTTCGAGCCCTTCTTAAGTCCTTGATAGCAAGTTCAATTGCCTCTCTAATTTCCTCCCAGAGTTTATCAAGCTCTTCTTCCTTTTCCTCGAAGAGGATCCATTCCCTGAATTCTAAAAGTTCCCTTAAAGTTACCTCTGAGGAAATGCCAAGTTCCTCCTTTGTCTTAATTAAATTTTCGTATAGGGCTCTTGCCATTTCAAGATCAAAGATAATCTCTCTCCTCTCCTTTACAAGTCCGGTTATTTTTATGGTGAGTTCGAGTTTCCCTCTTAGAAAGGTTTCAGTAAGTAATTTCCTAATCCTCTCCTCAAGAAGAGCATATCGCTTAGGGACTTTTATATTGATCTCAAGATATCTATGGTTGAGTGATTTTATATGACAACTTACTTGAAAGTTTTCACGGATTGAGACACCCATTCCAAAACCAGTCATACTCTCCATCATTCGCCCCCTGACAAGAAATTTTCAACAGCAGTTTTGATTTTTTCTACATCTTTTGGATGAAACCAATGTATGTCTTTTTCTTTTTTAAACCAGGAGATTTGTCTTTTGGCATAGTGTCGTGTATCTCGTTGAATTATTGAAATTGCCTCATCAAGGCTAATCTTTCCTAAATAGGCCTGAAGAAGGGTTCGATATCCTATTGCCTTTATTCTTTCGAAGACCTCTTCGCCATATTTTTTATAGAGATCTTTTACTTCTTCAAGCCAGTTTGAAGCTATCATTTTTTTTACACGTGTATTGATACGTTCGTAGAGTTCTTTTCTCGGAAGGATAAGACCAATTTTAAAGGTGGAGTAACGTTTTTCTTTTCTGAAAAAAGGATTCTCCCGATGAAAGAGAGAAAAGGGCCTACCAGTGCTGTAGATCACTTCAAGAGCTCTTGTAATTCGCACTCTGTCATGGGGATGGATTTTTTTCGCATACTCTGGATCAAGTCTTTTGAGTTCAGAGAAAAGTTCGTCTAATCTCTCTTGAGCAAGGGCCCTCAATTTTTTTCGCACTTCAGGATCAATCTTGGCTTCAAATATGCCATACTCAAAGGCCCTTAGGTAAAGACCGGTGCCTCCGACAAGTATAGGAAGATTTCCCCTCTCAAAGATCTCTCTGACGACTTTGTCAGCAAGCTCAACAAATTTCCCTGCATTCATTTCATCAAAGATGCTAATTGCCTCAAAGAGATGATGAGGAATATTTTCACGCTCCTTTGGGGTAGGTTTCGCTGTTCCAGTCACTAATTCACGGTAAAATTGTTGGGAGTCAAAGTTGACTATTTCACCGGAGCAGTGTTTAGCAAGAAAGAGAGAAACCTCTGTTTTTCCAGAAGCAGTAGGGCCACAGACAACAACCACCTTGTTCTTGTCCTGAGTCATAGCTTTCTCTTAAGCCTTTTCTCTATCTCTTCAAGGCTTAATTTAAAGAAAATTGGCCTTCCATGGGGACAGGTTTCAAGAGATTCTCGAAAAAATCTTTTGATTAGAGCTAATCGCTCCTCCTGAGAAAAATAGTCACCTCGTCTTTTAGCAAGTTTACACGCAAGATCCCTTCTAAAATTGTCCCTTGCCTTATCAGGACTTACCCAAGGATGAACGAGAAATTCCTCAATTATCTCCCTTGCGTAGTCCCTCAAATCTGAGGGAACTGCTCTTACAATAAGCCCATCAGGACCAAAACTCTCAACTTCAAAGCCATATTCTTTAAGAAATTTCAATTTTTCCTCTAGATCTGTCAACATTTCAGAGCTTAGTTTGATGACCATTGGAATAAGAAGGACCTGGGGCTCGAAACGGTCTCTTTTCTCTCTGAGTTCTTCGTAAATGATCCTTTCAGTTAAGGCGTGAAGATCAATGATATAGAGCTCTTTATCTTTTTCGTAAAGGGCATAAATTTCTTGAAACACACCAAGAAGGCGTCCTTTGTAGTCATCTTGGAAGATAGGAATCTGCATAGTTCTCTGTAAAATATTGGCATCAAAAACGGTCTTAGATGCAGGGGAATAGTCAAGGGGTAAATCCTCTTCAACCTTGAAAGGAAGTTCATGCCTTTCCTCACCTTTGTAGAGGACTTTTTTTCTGCTAAAAAGGTCTTTTATTGCAGATTCAATTCCCCTTGTGACATCGCTTTCTTTTTTGAATCTAACTTCCCACTTTGCTGGGTGCACATTAAAGTCAATAAGATGAGGAGGAAGTTGAATGTGGAGGACTCCAAGGGGATATCCAAGAGGGCCATAATAGTGCCTAAGAAGGCCAAGAAAAACTTTACTTAATTTTTCGTCTTTGATGAGTCTTTTGTTTACTAAGATGAAGAGAAATCGAGAGTGAGGGAAAGTCTTTTGGGTACTGCTGAGAACAAGGTGAATTTTTAAGGGAGGTTGAAAAAACTCAGACTCTTGAAGGAGAGCTTGGTCTATTTCAAAGATATATGATAAGAGCTCGGGGAGGGATCCCCCCTTCCAGTAAAGGTGTTTCTTTTCATCAACAATAACTTCAAATCGAAGATGAGGATTAGTAAGCATTATAGCGCGAATGAGTTCAAGATTTTTTGTAGTTTCAGTTTTAGTATTTTTGAGAAAGGCAAGGCGTGCTGGAACATTTTTGAAAAGATTTTCTACGATAACTAAAGTGCCTTCTTTGAGTTTAGCTGGGCGAAAGGCTCTCTCACTCCCAAAGGATATTTCTATCTCAAAAGCAGAGGGCTCATCCTTAGACTTGCTAATTATTTTAAGGTTTGAGACCTGGGCGATACTGTGAAGGGCTTCCCCTCTAAATCCATATGAAGAGAGATTTAAAAGGTCCTCGAGTGAGGTGAGCTTACTTGTAGCGAATGGCAAATAGCAGACCTTGAGATCCTCTGGGGACATTCCTTCGCCATTGTCATAGACAGCGATCCTTTCAAGTCCCCCCTTGGTGAACTCAACCTTTACTCTTGTTGCTCCAGCATCAAAGGCATTCTCTAAAAGTTCCTTTATAACTGATGCAGGTCTTTCAATAACTTCTCCAGCGGCAATCTTTCCCCTGATTTCAGGTGGAAGAAGCTTTATCTTAGGCATTAAAAGATTTGACTTCCTTTAACTGGGCAAAGACAATCCTACCTGAATGAGAATGTAGGAGATGACTGACTACTACCTCTAAGGTCTCGCCTACAAGGTGTCTTGCGTTTTCTACAACAACCATAGTGCCATCCTCCAGGTATCCCACACCCTGCTCTCGCTCTTTTCCCTCCTTAACAATCTGGACTCTCACCAAATCACCAGGTTTGACAGTTGGTCTAAGGGCAAGAAAAAGTTCATTAATATTTAAGACTTCAATGCCATAGAGCTTACTTAGTTTGTTTAAATTATAATCCGTAGTAATCAATTTTGCCGAGAATTCCTGGCAGATTTTTATGAGTTTTTCATCAGTTTGAAGATTTTTATAGTCCTGCTCAACAATCCTAAATTCTCCTTTGAAGACCTCCTTTAATTCATTTAGGAGTTCAAGGGCTCTCCTGCCTCTACTTCTTTTCACAGGATCGGTGCTATCTGCGAGAAGTTGAATTTCCTCAAGTATTATTCTTGGAAGTAGGATCGGCCCTTCAAGCCAACCTGTTCTTGCAAGATCAACAAGCCTTCCATCTATAATTGCACTAGTATCAATGACCTTTGGCACTCCCTTTCGAGAAAATTTTCGCGAAAGGGTATTTACAGGATAACTAAGCTTGGAGAAAAATCGCTCTCCAATCCTTTCCAGAAATTCACTAAAGCGTATTTCTTCAATTTTTTTACTGAATAGCATAATCCCGAGATAGCTTAGCCCCAAAGCACTCATAACATACAAAAAGACTTGCCATACTCGTGTCGTAAATATTTCAAAAATAGATGATATTAGTTTAGCTAAACCCAACCCTAAGATAAGACCAAGTACACCTCCTAATACCTTTAGCAGAGGAAGTTGTCTAATCTTATTTTCAAGATATATGGTAATTAGGGCAAGCCCAACACCAAGAATACCTCCCCCAATTACCCAGCTTATACCTTTACTGCTATAATAGAAATAATAAAATATTGATGAGCCAAGAACAAAACTGATAACAAGAAGTATTATTTGAAAAGTATACTTTTTCACTGCAAAAACACCTTAGCCTTCAAGAAGAGTTTTTATTTTCCTCTCCATCTCCTCAATCGAACAATTCTCACAGATAGAGAGCTCAGTGATAAGGAGTTCCCTGGCCTTTTCAAAGATTCTCCTCTCTCCGTAGGAAAGAGGTTTCCTCTTGGAAATTTCGTAAAGTTCTCTAACAAGGGAAGCTATAACTGTAAGCTCACCGCTTTTTAGTCGTTCAGTATATTCTCTATATCGCTTGTTCCAATTCCCGTTGGGAATATTTACTTCTTGTTTGGCAAGTATGTCATAGACCTTGAGTGCCTCTGATCTCTGTATTATTGCCCTTAGTCCAATTTTTTTAGCAGATTCTACAGGTATATAGAATTGGGTTTCATTGTCTAGTGGTTTGAAGATGTAGGTCTTAATTGATCTTCCCTCAATAATCTGTTCCTCAATTGCTAAGATTTTACCTACGCCACAGCCTGGGTAAACCACAAGATCCCCAATCTTAAACATCGCCTAACACCTATTTAAATATACCACCGCATCTAAAAATTCCAAAGGATATGTCTTTTGAAATCACTTAAATGATCCCAAACGAGGACACTTAATGTTTTTGCGCCAGGTCCTGAAGATCTTGTCCTTTTCAGGGTGACAATTGAGACAAAGTCCAACCTTTAAGATCCTCTCAAGTTCTTCCTGCGTAAAGGGTCGCATCCCTTCTCTATTGAACTTAACAAGCGCCTTTCCTTCAAAGGTGCCTACCTGAGAGAGAGTTGCATTTACTTGAGCAAAAGGTTTTTCAACTGGTTCAAAATGAAGGGTACTATTTTTAATGGTTATATGACCAAAACCAAGACCAAGGACCTTTGGATCCTGATGACAATCTTTACAGGAACGAGATTCCCGCTGAGTTGAGTGGGGCTCAATGTGGGCCCAAGTGAAACTATGAAACTGTCTAAAGGCCCTCCCCCTTCTATCAAGAAGGGTGATCAAGTCCTGTCACCCTGGTGTAACTGGAACTATCTTGTCTCCCTTTACAGCAAGCACAGGTTTTTCTATCTCTCTATAGGACTCATATTCTTCCCAAAGTCCTTTCCTCTCTCTTGCCCAAATTTTGTCAAAGTGTCTGTCCCGTGGATCAAATCTTACATGACAGCCCATACATTGAGGCATATAATGAGAATGACAGGCAGAACAGGTAAGTCTCCTGTGATATCTATCCTGACACCTCTCAGAGGGCCTCTTTACTTCATGGAGTTTTCCACTAAATTTTCCCCTTAAAAAGACCTTTCCATTTCGCACTTCCAGATTTTCCAATCTTTTTCCCTTCTCTGTTGTCAAATTCCAGTGATGACAGGTTTCGCACCTTACTTCAAGGGCCAGGGCAATATTGCGGTAGAAGTTCCCATCCCCCATGACTTCATCTCGCGTATGACAGTCACTACAGTGAAGCCCTGCCTTGAAATGAACATCAGGTTTGATCTTAACAAGTTCTCTTCCATCAACCCACTTCATGTCATATATACCACCTTGGCTTGTCTCATATAGCCCCTGATAGGTAAACCCAATTCTCCCGCTTCTATTATGACAGCGAACGCATCTCTCAAGAGGTACTTTCTTACTCAAGCGAGGATGAATGCCCTTTGCAAGAAGTTCTCTACCTCCCTCTTCAAGGTGACAGGCAGAGCATCCTCCTCCCTTTTCTGCAAGGAAATCAGGCATTTTCTCCTTTTCAAGATAGAGGTGACAGGATCCACAGAGTTTTCTAAAATAGTCAAGAGCAAAACTCTCCCTGAGTAACTTTTCGCTCTTGTAGAGATCAGAAACTTTTATGTTTGGGTATTTCCTTAGGACTTCCTCCTCCCCAAAGACCTTAAGGAGCCTTACAATTATTCCATGATTCGTAGCCATTAGAGAGTTTCTTACTTTTTTTACATCTCCAGGATGGCAATTTGGCTGTCCACAGGTGCGTTCAATGTATCTCAGGTCAGAAGGGTTCCTAATCATTCCTCTGTGGGCAAGAGCTTTGTTGGGAGTGAAAGGATTTCCCAAGTGGCAACTTGAACAGCCAAGCATCTCAACCGCATGGGCCTTCTCCTGTAGACGTTCCTTGTGGCAGAGAAGACACAGTTCTGGCCTTCCTGTGGTTAATATGGGAATCTCTCCCTTACCTTTTGGCTTTTCTGTTAGATAGGAGAAAATGATTGCAAGGGATAGACCAGCTATAAAAAATGACAGACCTTTGAAATAGGTTGACATCGTGATTAATATACCTCATAAATCTTTTAAGTTTAGACCTTTTCGTGAGGGCTTGGCTTAGGTAGAGATAGGCACCAAATGGAGAGAGAAAAAAACATTATTAAAAAACGCTGGCGAGGCCGAATCCCTGTTGCTCTTGTTTTTCCAAATAACTACTCTCTTGGAATGTCAAATTTAGGTTTTCTAACCCTCTATAAAAGACTCAATCTCTTTGATGAAATCGTCTGTGAAAGGATCTTCTGGAACGAAAAGGATCCTCGCTCTCTTGAGAGCAATCGCCCCTTAAGGGATTTTCCTGTGGTTATATTTTCAATTCCCTTTGAAGGAGACTATGTTAATGTAGTGCGGATTCTCCTTGCAGGAGGAGTTGGCCTTAGCCCTGATGATAGAGAAAATCAGCTCATTATAGCAGGCGGGGTTGCAGTTTGGGCAAATCCTCTTCCCTTATTTCCCTTTCTTGATGGTTTCTTGCTTGGAGAGTGGGAGGCAATTGAAGAGGACTTTATTTCTGCTCTGATTGAGACTCAGGGGAAAAAGGAGGCCCTTCTATCCACTCTCACTTCTTGGGACTTTTTTATTAATCCTAAAAAGAAAAAAGAGCTATATCAAATAAGAAAGAAAAAGGAGCTTCTAGAGCCTCCCTTTTCAGATGTCCTATCTCAAGATGCCCAATTTAGGGAGAGTTACTTACTTGAGGTTTCAAGGGGCTGTGGAAGAGCTTGCAGATTTTGCCTTGCAGGTTTTATCTATAGACCTCCAAGGCGATACAATAAAGATGCCCTTTTAAAGGTTGTTGAACGTATTCCCAAGGGGGCAAAAATAGGCCTAATCGGTTTAGAATTTCTTGAAAAAGAGGAGATCCTGGAGCTTGGGAAAAGGCTTATTGAGAAGGAGGCAATTTTAACCTTTTCATCTCTGAGAGTTGAAGGCTTAAGTGATGAGTTTCTTGCTCTCCTTTCAAAAACTAAGAGTATAGCTCTTGCTCCAGAGACTGCATCAGAGAGACTAAAAAGAGTGATAAACAAACCAATAGACAATTCCTTGATTATGGAGACCTTAAAGAAGGTAGCTAATGTAGGTATTAAAAAGGTTAAACTTTACTTTATCTATGGCCTTCCTTTTGAGACTGAGGAGGATCTCCGAGAAAATGTTGAGTTTCTAAAAAGTGTCAAAAAACTTAAACTTCCCTTTTCTGTTAGGGCTTCTTTTACGCCCTTTGTGCCAAAACCACACACCCCCTTTCAGTGGGAGGGTTTTTGTTTAGACCTCCTTGAGGAGAAAAGATCTTTTTTAGAGAAAGAGCTTAGGAGAGTAGTTGAATTGCGCTTTGAGTCCCACAAAGAGGCATTACTTCAGGCAATCCTTGCAAGGGGTTCAGAAGAGTTGAAAGATTTTTTGATTGCCCTTGCAGAGGGTAAGTCTACAAAGGAGGTTCTAAGATTACATCCAAGTGTCCAAGAGTTTCTAAAACCTTCAAGGGATTTTAATAGGAAACTTCCCTGGGAGATAATTGCTACAGGTGTATCTAAAAGCTTTCTCATTAGAGAGTGGGAGCAGGCTAGGAAGGGAGAACTTACAAGGTTTTGTGAGCCAAATTATTGTAAAGCCTGTGGAGCTTGTAAGGACAATATTTTGGCGTCAAGTTGAAAATTTTCCTCCGAGGACTATATTCAAAAATATGAGTGTCAACAAGGTTATTCTTCTTGGAAGATTAGGAGCAGACCCAGAGATCAGATATACTCTCGATGGAAAGCCTGTTGCGGTATTCCGAATTGCTACAAATGAAGTTTTTGTCAAGAATGGAGAAAAGGAGACAATTACCGAATGGCATAGATTAGTCGCCTTTGGTCGCCTTGCAGAGATTTGTGGGGAGTATCTCAGCAAAGGATCTCGTGTTTATGTAGAGGGTAAACTTCGCACAAGGAAATTCGAAGACAGAAATGGTCAAACCAGATTTATAACCGAGGTCTGGGTTCAGAATCTGCAAATCCTTGACAGAGATAGAAAGCACGATGAATCTCCTGCCGAATTTAAAAAACCCCTCCCTCCCAAGGAAGACCTTTTGGATCTACCTGATGAGATACCACCTCTGGAAGATGACGATATTCCCTTTTAACGGGACTGCCTCAAGGTCATCAAGGTCATTGAAGTAATTTTTTTCTCTCCTTCATTTCAGGGAGTCCTTTCACAAGGTCACAACTTAATGATTCTTCGGAGAATTCTTGGTCTGGTTCTAAAATAGCATCTTGAGTTTCGTCTAAGCGATAGACTTCTCTTATGAGACTGACCGCATATTTTCCTTCTTCATGATAACCATTTTTAAGAAAAAGGATGGGTGGTTGTAAGAGTTTCTGAACAAGGGAAATAGTTAAGACCTCAAGGGCCTTTTTTTCTTCGTCAGAGATATTTTTGAGCTTTCTTAAGGTCTTTTCCAGTTCTTTTTGCCGAATACCTTCAGCCCATTGAGCAAGTCTTCTTATAGTAGGATAAATGGAGAGCTCAGCAAGCCATTTTTCCATTTTTAGCACTTCTTCTTCGATGATAGCCTTTGCCCTGAGAGCTTCCTTTTTGCGATTTTTGAGATTTTCTTCAACAACCTCCTTAAGATCATCGATGTCAAAAAGATAGACATTCTCAAGTTGATTGACTTCAGGATCTACATCCCTTGGAACTGCAATGTCAATAATGAAAAGAGGTCTGAATTTTCTCACTCTCAAAAGCGGAGCAATTGTAGATTTGTTAATTACAAACCCTGGAGCACCTGTTGAGGAGATTACAATATCTGCTTCTATTAGTATCTCAGGAAGTTCCTCAAGAGAAAAGGCTTTTCCTTTGAATTTCTCTGCCAGCTCTACAGCCCTGCTTAGTGTTCTGTTAGCAATTAGGATCTCCTTAGCACCATTTGATATGAGATGCTGGCAGGCAAGTTCAGCCATTTCCCCTGCTCCAATAAGTAGGACCTTTTTGTCCTTTAGCGATCCGAGGACTTTTTTAGCAAGTTGAACCGCAGCAAAACTGACCGAAACCGCTCCTCCTCCGATACCTGTCTCTGTCCTCACTCTCTTTGCAACAAAAAAGGCTCTATGAAGAACTTTATTCAGCACCAGACCACAAGTTCTGAGCTCAAGAGCCTTGCGATAGGCATCCTTAAGCTGGCCAAGAATTTGGGGCTCCCCGAGAACCATTGAGTCTAAACCACAGGCAACTTCAAAGAGGTGTCTGATGGCCTCCTTGTTCTCATAAAAGTAAAGGTAATTTAGAAGCAAATTATGAGGAATGGCACTTATACTTGAAAGAATTTCTTCAAGTTTATTTAAAAGGTCTTCCCTCTTGTCTTTGTCTGAAACAAAAATAAACTCTACTCTGTTACAGGTTGATAAGAAAAAGGCCTCCTTTATTGGAAGCTCGATCTGCTTGATAAGTTCAAGAGGATGAATAGGAGAATTGTTAAAGGATAGTCTTTCTCGTATTTCAACAGGTGCGGTCCTATGATTAATGCCAATTAGGAGTATGGTAAAGTCAGAAGCCATAGGTATGAAAGCCCCTTATGTAAAAATTTACAACAAAGAAGGTCAAAAACCAGAGGAAACTCCCCAAGATGAAGGTGTAAGCAAGTCTCTTTCCGCGCCATCCTATAAGTATTCTCTGATGGAGCATTCCTGCATATATCAGCCAAAGCGAAAGAGAAATCACCTCCTTTGCAGACCATCTCCAGTAATCTCCGAAGACAAGCTCACTCCAAATAGCACCACTCAAAATTCCCAGGGTCAAAAAGAAAAAGCCATGATAAAGGGCCTTTTCAGAAATTTTCTCAAGGACATAAAGAGGAGGAAGCTTTCTAAAGAGGAGACCAAATCTTTTTCTCTTAAGCTCCCTTTCTTGCAGGAGATATAAAAAAGAGCTCATTAGTCCGTTTAGTAAAAAGGCATGAGAGAGAAGAGAAGTAAAGACATGGATTGGAAACCACACTGATTTAAAGAGGACAGGCGGAAAGGGGCTCTGAGTATTCTTAAAGAAAAGAAGGGAAAGGAGACCAAGTCCTATGGGTAAGGGTAGAAGAAAGGTTCCTAAGGCATAGGCCCTCTCTCGAGCAAGGTTAAAGTAAATAAAAGTTGCGACAAGTAAGAAGGAAAGTATATTTAGGGCATCACTAAAATTATACTCTCCCTCTGTATAGAGGGTTCTTAAGAGAAAAATGAGACTAAGGGAGTGAAAACCTGCCCCGATTGAGAGGACAAGGAGGGCTACTTGATAGGCCCTTTTCTCAAGGCTTTTAAAGTAGAAAATAAATCCAACCCAGGAGATAAAGTAGACAAAGAGAGCAAGTTCAAGAAAAAAGAACTTCATTAAGCTGAGTTGGTTATTCTTCTCTCACTTTTTTCCTCACAATAAAAGCAGAACAGGGAGCGAAGGCTACTACTTTGCTTGCAGTGCTACCAAGGGTGAAGCGCAGGATGTCAGGTCGTGTACCTCTTGCACCCATAATAAGAAGGTCTACATCTAATTTCTCGGCAGTTTTGAGAATAGCTTCAGCAACTGAATAGTCTTCAATCAACATAGTCTTTATTGGAAAGTCTTTAACAAGAGAACGGGCTTCATTCAATAGCTCTTCTCCACGATTACGAAGTTTTTCAATTTCTTCCTTAGTCATATCATCCCGCTTTCCTATGACAGTTATCACATAAATTTCACCACTTTCATCTTGTCCAAATTTTTGAGCAATTCTAAGACCCTCCTTAGCATCTTCAGATCCATCATAGGCTACCAAGATCTTCATGGAGGCCTCCTCCTAAGAACTTTAATATTAGTATTATAACATATCTTTTTTCATTAGGCAAATAAAAAATTCTCGGTTCCCCTTTGCTCCAGGAATAGGACTTTCGGCAACTCCGAGAGGAGTAAGACCAAGTGTTTCTGCAAAGGTCCAAATATCAATAATTACCTTGTTATGCAAGGACCTATCTTTCACAATTCCCTTTTTTACTTCTCTTGGTGAGAGTTCAAACTGGGGCTTTATTAGAGCAAGAATTAGGCCTGCCTCTTTTAGTAAGGATGGTAGCCCAGGTAAAATTTTTTTTAAGGAAATAAAGGACACATCAACAGTAATGAGATCAAATTTTTCTGAAAAAAGCTCTGGGCTTATATAGCGCGCATTTATTCCCTCCATGTGGACCACCCGAGGATCACTTCTAAGCTTATAATGTAGCTGTCCCTTACCCACATCAAGGGCATAAACTTTTCTAGCACCATGGAGAAGGAGACAATGAGTGAACCCTCCAGTTGATGCCCCTATATCAAGGCAGACAAAGCCTGTAGGGTCGATACCAAATACCTTTAGAGCTCCTTCAAGTTTGAGTCCTCCTCTGGACACATAGGGTATCTCTTCTTCAATTATTATATCTGCCTCCTCAGGGATAGCTTCACTTGACTTTTTTATAGGATAAAAGATCTCGTTATCAATTGAATATTTGACCTTTCCTGCAAGGATTAAGGCTTGAGCCTTTTCTCGAGACTCAACAAGGCCTTTTTCTACAAGCAGTTTGTCTGCTCTAACCTTTCTACCCTTTAAGTTCACCTTCAAGTCTAAGAAGCACTATCCTATTTCGGGGGACTCGCTTCATGGCGTTAATTCCCTGTTTGGCAAGAAGCAACATAGCACCTTCATTAGGATTTTGCTTAATATTAGCTGACTTAGGTTCATAGGAAATTACACATATAAAGGCAGGATCCCTTATTTCAAAGGTCCTATAAAACTTCTCCTCTATCTTGTTTAGGAGTTTTCTTGCAACCACTCTGGCACCAGATGAGCCGGTCTCAGGAAGGATTAAGAGAAACTGATTTTCAGTATCAGTAAGACCAAGAAGGTCAGTCCTCCTAAGTGATCTTTTGAGTTCTCCAAAAAGGTCCCTCAGGAATTCACCTTTTATACTTAAGCCTCCTTTCTTTGTAACCTCATCAAGTTCTGCAAGATCGATAAGTAAAATACTGAAGAGACTCCCATAGCGATTTGCCCTAAGTAGCTCCTCCTTGAGCCTTCTCAGCATATAGCTATAGGTGTAGACCTCTGTTTCGGGGTCAAGATAGGTTCTTTGTCTGAACTCATTTTCCAATTCTTTGAGGCTCCACTCAAGGTTTTCTTTTTCTCTTTTTAGAGCCAAAATTTTTGCTGAGAGTTTTTCAATGGTAAGTTCTAAGGCTTGAGTTTCGTTCTTTTCATTGTTTATCAATTCTGCAAGCTCTTTCTGTTTCTCTTCTTCCCATTCTTTCAAGGTCTTTAGACGGTATCTTTCATAACCCAAGATTTGAAAATAGGTGTTGACGATTTTTGGAAAGGATTCGGCTAATTCCTCAATTTCTGCAACGCTTAATAAAGGCTTTGCAAGTTCTCTAAACCTCTGCCATCTCTCCTCACGGGCATAGCCAAAAAAGCTACCACAGAGAACATCGATAATTGCGAGATACTTCAAGTCTTCTTCTACGGTTAAAGGTAGAGCCTCCTTTGGTTGTTCATGATGATAACGGACATTCAATATGAATCTCCTCGGAAAATTATAAGCTTCAAAATAAAGAGCTCCAATCTCTGGGTGTGTGATTCCAAACAACTCTCTCTCAAGTTCAACTAAGGCTCTCTCTCCTTCGCGTTTTCTAAGTAGAGTTAGGTACTTTTCTGGAGCAAATTGATAGAGAAGGAGAATCCCAAAGTCCTGGAGGTATGCGGAAATAGGTAGGTGAGGTGGAAAGTTTTCAACAATATCTGCGAAGAGGAAACCAGCAATAAGTTGAGATAGGGCTCGAGCCCAAAACTTTTCATAGCTAAATTCATTAAAAGTAGGACGCGTAAGTTTTTTCCCGACAAGGCTTAATGCAAGAATTTTGGCAGTTGTATCTCCAAGAATCAACAGAGCGGATCTTGCATTATTTACAGGCTCCTCCGCCTTTCTAAATCGAGGCAAATTTGCAGTTTCTATGAGAAAGGATCTCACTTCTTCCTCTTCTGTGAGGAATTCTTGTATCTCTCTCTCGCTCTTTGTCAGGAAGGTTGTTAGAATTTTTTGTGCAAGCTCAGGAAGAGGAAGAAGCTCTCCTTTAGTAATTCGGGTTATATCCTCTTTCGAGAGCATTGGCTTGATGCTCTTTTGGTGCTATAATTTAACAAATGTTACTAGATTTCCAACACTTTGCAAGATAGAACATTTTAGGAGGGAATTACAATGCCTGATCCTCTAAGAGAAGAAGTTGAGAGAATAGCAAAAAGAGCAAAAGATACCGCAAGAATTCTTGCAAAACTGCCTAGCAAAATAAAGGATGAAGTGCTTCTCTCTGTTGCTAAAAAACTACGTGAAAAAAGGGATTGGATAAAGAAAATAAATGAGGAGGACGTGAAGGAGGCAACCACCTTAGGACATACTAAGGCTTTCATAGATCGCCTCACAATTACTGATAAAGTAGTTGAAGCTATGGCCAAGGGACTTGAGGATGTGGCAAAACTTCCAGATCCAGTTGGTGAAGTAGTTAAGATGTGGAGGCGACCTAATGGTCTTCTTGTTGGGAGAGTGCGTATTCCCCTTGGAGTCATTGCTCTTATATATGAGAGTAGACCAAATGTCACAATAGATTCTGCAGGCCTTTGTTTTAAAAGTGGTAACGCCATCATCCTAAGAGGAGGAAAAGAGGCTCTAAGATCTAACCTCGCCCTTGCTGAGATCTTTAGAGAAACCCTTGAGGAGTATGGAGTTCCAAAAGATGCGGTACAGGTAATTCCTACTCCTGATAGAAAGGCCATGGAGTATCTATTGGAGATGGAGGACTATGTGGATCTGGTGATACCCCGTGGAGGAGAGGGTCTTATAAGATTCGTTACCGAAAGGGCTCGCATGCCTGTAATCAAGCACTACAAAGGGGTTTGCCATGTCTATGTTGATGAGGAGGCAGACTTAGAGAAGGCAGTAAAAATCTGTGTAAATGCTAAGTGTCAAAGACCAGGTGTATGTAACGCTATGGAGACCCTACTTGTGCATAGAGAAATAGCTCCAAAATTTCTCCCCTTGATCGCAGAGGAATACAAAAAATATGGAGTGGAAATTAGAGGTTGTTCAGAAACTCTGAAATACATACCTTGGGCAAAGCCTGCTCAGGAAAGTGATTATGGCTATGAGTTTTTGGACCTAATTTTGGCTGTAAAGGTGGTAAACTCACTTGAAGAGGCAATGGATCACATTGCCCGCTATGGTAGTAATCATACTGAAGCAATAGTTACGGAAAATTATACAAAGGCACTAAAGTTTCTTATGGAGGTTGATGCAAGCCTTGTCTTAGTTAATGCATCAACGAGATTTAATGACGGAGGAGAGCTTGGGCTTGGGGCAGAGATTGGGATCTCCACAACAAAACTTCATGCCTATGGACCAATGGGGCTTGAAGAGCTGACAACCACAAAATTTATAGCATTTGGAGATGGACAGATTAGAACATAAAGTAGGTATTTTTGGAGGGTCCTTTGATCCACCCCACATAGCACACTTAAGGGTTGCTGAGGAGGTAAGAGAGGCATTAGAGCTTGATGAGATCTGGTTTATTCCTGCAGGGAATCCTCCCCACAAGAAGAAAACAAGCTTTCCTTTTGAAGATCGCTTTACAATGCTTAAGCTTTCCACAAAGACTAACCCTTATTTCAAGGTCCTCGATATTGAGCGAGACCTTAAGCCCTCTTACACTCTAAGCACCCTAAAAATTCTTAAGGAAAAGTATCCTCAAATCCAATTTTACCTTTTGCTTGGTTGGGATGCCTTCTTGGAAATTGATACATGGTATCATTATCAGGAAATACCCAGTTATACGGAAATTGTAGTATTATCTCGGGGAAAAGACTCTTGGCAAGGCCTTTTTTTAGAGGCAAAAGAAAGGGTCTACACTATTTGGGGAGAAGAGGTTCTCAAAAGAGTCCACTTTCTTGAGGTCTCACCTTTTGAGATCTCAAGTACCCAAATAAGAGCACTCCTTAGAGAAGGAAAAACTATTAGATATTTAGTGCCTGAAGAGGTTTATTTCTATATTCAAGAAAACTATATTCAAGGAAAAAATATACACTCAACTAACGTATGAGAGCTACTCCTAAACAGGAATTAACACCAATGTTTCGTCAATATTTTGAAATAAAGAGTAGATACTCAGATTGTATACTCTTTTTTAGACTGGGTGATTTTTATGAGATGTTTTTTGAGGATGCCCAGATAGTTGCTCCTCTTCTGGGTCTTGTTTTAACAAAAAGAGAGGCAGGAAAGGATCTTACCGCGCCGATGTGTGGGATCCCTGTTGAGAAGAGCGATTTCTACGTGCAGAAACTTCTTGACCATGGATTTAAGGTTGCGATTTGTGAACAGGTTGAGGATCCTGCTCTTGCGAAAGGGCTTGTTAAGAGGGAGGTTGTAAAGGTCTATACTCCTGGACTTTTTACTGAGTGGCAGTTTCTAAAAGAGGGAGAAAAGACCTATCTTGCAAGTCTTTATGTTGGGAAAAAAGCTGGGCTTGCCTTTTTAGAGTTATCTTGTGAGGAGCTTATTTTTACTGAACTTCCTATTGAAAAGGCAATTGGAGAGATTCTAAAAAAGGAGCCAAAGGAGCTTCTTCTTGAGGAGCGCTTGAAGGAATCACCTCTTATCGGAGAGATAAGGCAAAGCCTTCCTCAGCTACATCTTACCTTTTTAGAATCTTCCCATTTTAAAAAGGCAGTTGACTTTGACCTCCCTTTGGCCTCTTTTGAGGAAGGGCTCTGTGCTCTTTCTGCAATAAAGGACTATCTGTTCCTTTATCAGCCTAGCCTTGCTGAACGCCCACTAAAACCTATTTTTTATTATCCTGAAGAATATCTCTATCTTGATGAAAATGCAAAACGAAGTCTCGAGCTCATAAGGAATCTCTGGGACAATTCGCACAAGTATAGCCTTTTTTGGGTTTTGAACAGGACTCAGACTCCCATGGGTTCAAGGCTTCTCAAGGAGTGGATTCTCTATCCATTGAGGGATAGAAGAAAAATCCTTCTAAGACAGCAAGTTATAGATTTTTTTCTTGAAAGAAAAGATGTAAGAGCGAGTCTTCAGGCCTTACTTCGGGAGCTTCCTGATCTTGAAAGGCTTGCAGGAAGGCTTGGTCTTCGTTTAGCAAACCCTAAGGAGCTTGCTCTCCTTCGAGTTGGTTTAAGATATCTACCAAGGATAAAGAAAATTTTGGAAAGCTCCAAAGGCCTTGGCTATCCTTCCTATCTTGAGGAGCTTTTGGGAAGAATTGGCACTTTTAAAGAGGTCCTTGATCTACTTGAAAAGGGGCTTGTTGAGGATCCTCCGGTTTCTGCAAAAGAGGGTGGAATAATCAGAGAGGGGTATAGTCCAGAGGTTGATGAGCTCAGGGCTCTAAAGGAAAATAGTCTCACCTTTCTTGCAAAGTTAGAGGCAGAGCTTCGGCTTAAAACGGGAATTCCTACTCTTAAGTTAGGGTACAACAGGGTCACAGGTTATTACATTGAGGTCTCTAAGAGTTATTTGAGGCTTGTACCCTCCTATTTTGAGAGGAAGCAGACCCTCTCTGGGGTAGAGAGATATGTTATTCCTGAACTCAAGGAGCTTGAGGCAAAGATTTTGACTGCAGAGGACAGATTAAAGGAGCTTGAGTATCAGCTCTTTGTTGAGTTAAGGGACAGAGTGCAAGGCCATAGTGAGGCCCTAAAAGAGACAGCAAAAGCCATTGCAGAACTTGATGTGCTTATAGCTCTCTCCCAAGTTGCAGAGGAAAATAACTATACCTGTCCGGAGATCACTGAGGAACGTCTCCTACTAATAGAAGAGGGAAGACATCCTGTCCTTGAAAGGACTCAAGGACAAGAACAGTTTATTCCCAATTCACTTTTGATGAAGGAGGGAGAGGCAGAGCTTTTAATAATTACAGGTCCGAATATGGGAGGTAAATCCACCTATCTTCGTCAGACCGCTTTGATTGCTATTATGGCCCAGATGGGAAGTTTTGTGCCTGCAAAGAGGGCAATCATACCGCTTTTTGATAGAATTTTCACAAGAATAGGGGCAGGAGATGAACTTATTAGAGGTAAGAGTACTTTCATGGTGGAGATGAGTGAGTGTGCAAGGATCCTTAGGGAGGCAACTTACCAAAGTCTGGTCATACTTGATGAGGTAGGGAGAGGAACAAGCACTTTTGATGGTATGGCTCTTGCGTGGGCAATAGCGGAGTATCTCTACAAAAAAAGGGTCTTTACTCTTCTTGCTACCCATTATTTCGAACTAACAGAACTCGGAAGTGTCTATCCAGGGATAAGGAACTATCATGTAGAGGTGCGGGAATGGCAAGATCAGGTGATTTTTCTCTATAAGGTATTACCAGGATCAGCCAATCAATCTTATGGGATTGAGGTTGCAAGACTTGCAGGGGTCCCTGAGGAGGTCTGGCTAAGGGCAAGGGAAATACTCAATCAGCTGGAACAGAAAAAACCAAAACTGAAAAGAACTCAACTCACCCTCTTTAGCGAGGATGACAAAACCTTTCTTATTGATAGAATAAGAAATATAAATCCTGATGAAATGAGCCCCATAGAGGCTCTAAAGTTTCTCTATGAATTAAAAAGGAGTCTCGAAAATAAGAAAAGATCCTGAGGCAAAATAAAATGTCTCTTAAGGTTTTACTTCTTTTTGTTGTTTTCTGTCTGATCTTCTCAACCCAACTTCTGGCAGAAGAGATCGTCCATGTAGTAAGGAAAGGAGAAAGCCTTGCAAAGATTGCGAAACAGTATGGGGTTACTGAAAAGGAGCTAATGGAATGGAACAATCTACGGTCAACCAAAATTTTGGTAGGACAAAAGTTAGTTATTAGAAAGAAAAAGGAGAGGTCTACAGGAGATACTTCAAGAGAGATTGTGCATATTGTTAAAAAGGGAGAGACTCTAGCTAAGATTGCAGAAAAATATGGGGTGACTACAAAGGATTTGATAGAATGGAATCGGTTAAAGACTCAGACACTCAGTCCTGGCCAGAAGTTAGTTATCAGACCCAAAAGGGCCCAAGAAACTCTTAATGAGACCGAACGAAATAGGACAGGGGGCAAGGAAAGGGATAGCTCTGGCAGGGCAAAACGAGAAAGAGAGATTATCTACAAAGTAAAGGCTGGTGAAACCCTAAGTGATATAGCTAAACTCTTTGGAGTATCAGAAGAAGATATTATCTCTACAAACAATCTTAAAAGTAGAGAACTTAAGGCTGGCCAAAGACTCTTAATCAGAATTCCCTCACAAACGAAAGCAGAGAATAAAACAGACGTTACTAAACAAGCTCCGAAAACCTTTGATTCAGTGTGGGAGGAGTTTAACAACATTCAGAGAGAAGAGGAGCGAATCCGACGTGGAAGTCCAACAAGACAAGATTATCTCAGGTTAATTTCTGAGTATCGGCGGATCTATCTTCTCTATCCTGCTTCAGAAGTGGCCCCTCTTGCCCTTTTTAAGACTGCAGAGCTTTATCGAGAGATCTATCTAAAATCACTCAAAAAAAGTGATCTTTTGGAGTCTGCAAAGAGGTTTGAGTTATTTTTGAAGAACTATCCAAATCACGAAAAAGCTGAAAACAGCTATCTTAGACTTCTTCAGATCTATAGAGAACTCAAGGACGAGGAAAAACTCAAAAATCTAGAAAGAGAATGGGGGCCAAGATTCTCAAGAATTAGGGATCTGATGAAATCTGAAGTCCCAAGGGAGGATAGACGTCAAGACAGATCTGGGAATAGAACACAATCGGAAAAGGCTATTCTTGCTGATCTAAAAAAGGTGGTGAAGATTGAACCTATAACAGGGACTGATTATACGAGGATTATAATCGATGTCACAGGCAATTTTGAATATAAAGCTAATGTACTTCCTGGAGGTAAGGAGACCCCACCTCGCATCTATGTAGATATCTATCCTGCAATACTTGATGAAAAGGTTCAGAAAACCATAGACCTTCAGAATTTCCATCTTGAGCGCGTGAGGGTAGGACAGTTTGATCGTCAAACTGTTCGAGTTGTTCTTGATTTAAAGAGCTTAAGAGACTTTAAAGTTTTCAGAATACGCGAACCAAGTCAACTCGTGATTGACATTCATGGAAAGGAAAAGAAACAGGTAACGAAGGAAGCTCGCTCTGAGTGGACTCCAAGGGCAGTTGCCCAGCAAAGAGAGAGGACAAAGCGGGAAGAAACTGGGAAGGGAGAGCGGGCTAGAGCAGAAAAAGGTGAAGGCTATATCAATCTGGCAAGACAGTTTGGTTTAGGGGTAAGACGAATTGTTATTGATCCTGGTCATGGAGGAGAGGATCCTGGAGCAGTGGGTCCCAATGGTCTAAGAGAAAAGGATGTTGTCCTCAAGATATCTAAGTTAGTTGGGAGAAAGCTGGAAAATAGACTTGGGGTTGAGGTCATCTATACTCGAACAACTGATGTTTTCGTTCCTCTCGTAAAAAGGCCAGCTCTTGCTAACTCCAAAAAGGCAGACCTCTTTGTATCTATCCACTTAAACGCTTCTCCTGATCCCAATGCAAGAGGTATTGAGACTTATTATCTCAACTTTACGACAGATCCAGAGGCTATGAGGGTTGCTGCTATGGAGAACAGAGTAAATGATCGGGGCCTTGCGGATCTTCAAGACCTTGTAAAGGCGATACTTGCTAACACTAAGCTTAATGAGTCTCGTCTTCTTGCAGAGAAGGTCCAGAGAGAACTTGTTCGCACACTTTCCTCCCGTTATCCAGACATAATTGATAGAGGAGTTAAGTATGCCCCCTTTTTAGTGCTTGTTGGAACAAGAATGCCAGCAATTCTTGTTGAGGCAAGTTTCATCAGTAACCCAACTTGTGCTGAAAGACTCACAAGAGAGGAATACCTTGAGCTAATAGCAGAGGGCATTGCAAGAGGCATAGAGAGCTATGTACAAACTCTAAAACTCTCAGGAGATCATCTGGGTGGTAGACCCTTCTCTTAAGATCGGTATTGAAGTATTTCTTGAGAAAGAGATTTACCAGAAATATTCAAAGGCTAAGGTTTGCCTCTTTACACATCAGCCAGCAGTTGACAGAAATTTGACTCTAAGTTTTGCCCATTTTTACAACCTTTTTGGGAATCGGTTACTTTTTTTACTTTCACCTCAACATGGGCTTTTTTCTGAGAAACAGGCAAATATGATTCCCTCTCCTGATGAGAGGGAGCCTTTTTTTGGTCTTTCAGTTTATAGCCTCTACGGGCCGAGACTTGCACCAGATCCAGAACTTTTGAAAAAGATTGATGTTCTCTTTGTGGATCTTGTAGATGTGGGATGCAGGGTCTATACCTATATATGGTCCTTATATCTTGTCCTTAAGGTATGTCATGAGCTTGGCAAAGAGGTTGTCATTCTCGATAGGCCTAATCCTCTTGGAGAGAAGGTAGAGGGACCTCTTTTGGAGAGGGAGTATTATAGCTTTATCGGGCTTGATAAATTACCGATGCGTCATGGACTTACCATTGGAGAAATTGCTCTCCTCTTTCAGAGAAGACACTTTCCTGATTTAGATCTGCAGATAGTAAAAATGGAAAACTACTTTTCTGATAGACTATTTCCTGCCTATGGAAGGCCTTGGATTATGCCATCTCCCAATCTCCCTATCTTTGAGTGTGCCTTTGTCTATCCTGGTATGGTTCTCCTTGAGGGAACTAACCTTTCTGAGGGGAGAGGAACAACTCTTCCTTTTCTAATTTTTGGTGCCCCATATATTGATATCAAAGTCCTAAGTGAGGCCCTTTATGAAGAATTCCCATTTGAAGAATGGGGGATTAAATTTAGGCCCCTTGCCTTTGAGCCAACCTTCGATAAATGGATGGGGGTAAGATGCTTTGGCTTTCAAATCCATCTCTTCAACTATGAAAGATTTAGGCCTGTGCTTTTTGCCCTAAGGCTCCTTCAAATTATTAAAGACCTCTACAAGGATTTTGAATTTCCCCAACAGCCCTATGAATTTGAAACAGTGAAAAAACCTATTGAGATCCTTGTTGGTAAAAAATCTCTCCTTGAGAAGTTTGATAGACTTTCTCACTTAGAATTAGAAAGAGAACTCTCTGAAGGAATAGAGGAGTATCTTCGAGAAACTGCAGAGATCAGACTTTACAGTTCACCTCATCAAAATGGTTAAAGGAGAACCAGTATCTATACTCCTTGTCTTGTTTATCTTTCTGTAGTATATTCTTTCCTGTTGGCTTTCTATGACAAAGGAATCTTCAGAGAAAAAATTTCGTTCTAACAGAGAAAGAGTTCAACATTTTCTCAAACTGTTCGAAAAGAAGGATAGAGTTCTTGTGCTTTTCTGGGCAGATCCTGATGCCCTTGCAAGTGCCTATGCAATAAAGAAGATTCTTCAAAATAGAGTCTCTAAAATTACTCTATCTCATGTGAACGAAATCAGACGACTTAATAATATAGTAATGGTAGAAATTTTAAAAATTCCAATAACTTCATTTAATCCAAATTTATTGGTTGATTATACAAAGTTTATTCTTGTTGATTCTCAGCCCAGTCATAGAGATGATTTTAAGGATATTTCATTTACAGCCGTAATTGACCATCATCCTCAAACATCAGGATGGAAGGCTTCATATGTTGATATAAGACCTAATTATGGATCTACTTCAACGATCCTTTATGAGTATTTAAAAGCACTTAAATTGAAACCAAATGTATATCTTGCTACAGCCTTAATTTATGGTATTAAGACAGATACAGATAATTTTAGAAAAAGTGCCCAATTACAGGATGTTCTTGCTTTCCAAGCGCTATTTAAAAGAATGAACAAACATTTACTTAATAAGATTGAGTCTTCGGATCTGAGGCGTTCAGAGCTCAAATATTTTAAGATTGCTTTAAGTAATTTAAAATACAGAGGCAATAGAGCCTTTACTTATTTAGGAAGGGTCAGTAATCCAGATGTCTTAGTTCTTGTTGCAGATTTCTTAAATAAAGTATATGAAACTGCCTGGGTCTTCGTAGGAGGAGAGTATAAGAAAAATTTAATTTTGATTGTAAGATGTGATGGGTATCGTAAGGATGCAGGAAAACTTGTAGGAAATCTTTTCAAAAACATGGGGAAGGCTGGTGGACACAGGGAAAAGGCAAGGGCAGAAATTCCCTTTGAGAAAATACAAATAGATCCAGAGGAATTCAACACAACGAGTCTTATTAAGCTTTTCAAAAAATACTTAAAGGTCAAAGCGGAGAAGACTCAATCAGAAACAGGGCCTCCGCTATAGGCACTCAGAAGGGGGGATTTATTTAAAAATGGCTCGATTTGTAGATCAGGTAAAGATATATGTAGAAGCAGGAAATGGAGGGGCTGGCTGTGTTAGTTTTAGGCGAGAAAAGTATGTGCCCAGAGGGGGTCCAGATGGTGGAGATGGAGGAGATGGGGGAGATGTGATTTTAATTGCAGATCCCCAGGTGCATACACTCTATGATTTTCATCATCAAGTTCATTTTAAAGCTGAGAATGGTAGACCAGGCCGTGGAAAAAAGATGAAAGGAAAGGATGGAGAGGATCTTATTCTTAGAGTCCCTGTTGGAACGGTAGTGAAGGATGCGGAGACTGGAGAGATTCTTGGGGATTTAGTTAAACCTGGGCAGAGGTTACTTGTAGCCAAAGGTGGTAAGGGTGGAAGAGGAAATGCCCATTTTGCTACACCTACAAGGCAGGCTCCCAGATTTGCCGAGCCAGGCACTCCTGGAGAAAGACGTTGGTTAATCCTCGAGTTAAAGCTCATTGCAGATGTAGGGCTTGTGGGTTTGCCTAACGCAGGAAAATCTACCTTTCTTTCTGTAGTTACCTCAGCAAGGCCAAAGATCGCAGATTACCCCTTTACTACCCTTGAACCTAATCTTGGTGTAGTATATCTCCCAGATGGGGAGACCTTCGTAGTGGCTGATATTCCAGGTCTTATTGAGGGAGCCCATCGGGGTGTGGGACTGGGGCATGACTTTCTCAGACATATTGAGAGAACAAGGGTTCTCCTCTTCATTCTTGACATATCAAGAGATAGGGAGATTGTAAGAGATTTCGAACTCCTAAGAGAAGAGTTGAGACTCTACAATCCAAGTCTCTTAGAAAAACCTTTTCTCATTGCTTTAAACAAAATTGATCTTTTGCCTGAGGGCAAGAGGTTAACAGAAGTTGAGGAATTGCGAGCCCTGTTTCCAGAAGAACTGAGGTTAAAGATTTATCCTATCTCTGCAGTTACTGGAGAGGGAATACGACCTCTTCTCTATGCTCTTGCAGAGTTAATCAAAGAGGCAAGAAAGGAAGAGAACTACAATACCCACAATGAGCCAGTATCCGAGGATTAAACGGAAAAAAACAAGAGAAATTTGGTTAGGCCCTGTAGGTATTGGTGGGGCAAACCCTATAAGGGTTCAGAGCATGACTAACACTGATACTCGTGATGTAAAGTCAACTCTCAATCAGATTGAACGCCTTCGATCTGCAGGGTGTGAAATTGTTAGGGTCGCTGTCCCTGATGAAAGGGCGGTTTCTGCTTTAAAGGACATTGTTCGTGAAAGTCCTCTTCCCATTGTTGCTGATCTTCATTTTGATACCTCCTTAGGAGTAAAGGCGGTTGAAGCGGGAGTTTCAGGAATCAGAATAAACCCCGGAACCTTCAAGAATAAAAAACGTTTAGATGAACTTGTAATGGTCTGTAAGGAGAGACAGGTATGTATCAGGATTGGAATTAATGCTGGGTCTCTTGAGAGCGAGATATTAAAGAGATACAAAACACCAACTCCCAAGGCTATGGTTGAAAGTGCACTCAAATGGATAAACTATATCGTTGAGAAATTTGACTACTACAATCTCAAAGTTTCACTTAAATCCTCAAACTGGTGGCATACAGTGAAGGCCTATGAAGAGTTTTCTCGCATTTCAGATTTTCCGCTTCATATAGGAGTAACAGAGGCAGGGGGGCTTATTACTGGAACAGTTAAAAACACCATGGCAGTAAGCTATCTTCTCTTGAAGGGCATTGGAGATACAGTTAGAATCTCTCTTACTGCTGATCCCGTTGAAGAGGTATATGTGGCCTATGAGATACTTAAAAATCTTGGTCTCCGTAGTCTATATCCAGACATTATTGCTTGCCCAACCTGTGGTAGGTGCGAGATAGATCTTATGGGGCTTTATAAAAAGGTTGAAGAATGGGCTCGGGGAATAAGAGCTAATCTCAAATTGGCAGTCATGGGCTGTGTTGTCAACGGTCCAGGTGAGGCAAGAGAGGCAGATCTTGGTATTGCTGGCGGTAAAGGAGTAGGCCTCATCTTTAAAGAAGGAAAAATAGTCAAAAAAGTTCGGGAGGAAGAGCTTCTTTCTGCTTTTTTTGAGGAAGTGGAAAGGTTTTTAAAAGAACATCCAGAGAGAATGAATCAGTAGGAACCTTCTTCAGAATTTTTTCAGTATCTCATAAATTTCCTTTGGCTTTGTTCCCAGTCTCTTAGCAATTGCTTGGGCTATTTCCTTTTTCTTGATACCACTTTTTCTCAATTCTTCGTAGAGCTTAGTGATTTCATCAGTGGAAATCTCATTTCTCTTCTGGACTTCTCTCTTTCCCTCAATGATTAGAGTGATTTCGCCTTTTATTTCTTCATTTTCAGTCCTTTTTATGAGGTCGCCAAGAGTTGTTCTACAGATCTCTTCATGGACCTTTGTGAGTTCCTTTGCAAGGCAGACCTCTCTATCTCCAAAGATCTCATAGAGCACCCTTAGAGTTGAAGAAAATCGGTGGGGCGGGATGAAAGTCACAAGAGGAAGTGTTGAGGGAATTCCTGATAATTTCTGTTGTATCTCTTTCTCTTTCTTTGGTAGAAAACCAACAAAGATAAAGCCCTGAGTGAGATCAAAGCCACAGACTGATAGAGCGGTAGTCAGGGCTGATGGCCCAGGGATGGGGACTACCTTTATTCCCTCGATAAGAGCTCTCTTTACAAGGCTGGCTCCAGGATCTGAAAGTAAAGGAGTTCCTGCCTCACTACAAAGGGCTACCTTAAGTCCCTCTCTTAAGTAGGAGATGATCTTCTCCTCCTTTTCCCTTTCTACTTCTTTGTAAAAACTTTCAACCCTAACGGGTTTGAGATTATAGGCTTTCTTAAGTCGAAGAAAGGCCCGCGTATCTTCAGAAAGAATAAGATCTACCGAGTTTAAAACTTCAAGAGCTCTTAAGGTAATATCCTTTAGGTTCCCAATGGGAAGGGCTACCACATAGAGTATGCCTTGCGCACTTTGTAACAATTTGCTACCTCTTTAGAGGAGATCGTTTAAAATAGTTTTAACATCAAAGTGGTTTATTAAATACTTAAATTATAATGTTTTCTCTAAAAGAGGGGAGGCTTTTTTATGAAAATAGCTTTTATCTGCACTGGGAACACAGCAAGATCTCAGATTGCTGAAGGTTTTGCCCGCTATTATGCAAGGCTCCTTGGGAAAGAGCTTGAGGTATATTCCGCAGGGGCAAGACCTGAAACAAGAGTAAATCAATTTGCAATAAGAGTGATGGAGGAAATCGGGGTTGATATGAGTTTTGCAAGACCTAAGGGACTTGAAGAAATCCCTCTTAAAGAAATGGATCTTATAATAACTCTCTGCGATTCAGCAAAGGAGACCTGCCCCTATGTGCCAGGGGCAAGAATTGAACATTGGGGACTTCCTGATCCAGCAAGTTTTATTGGAGATGAGGAGGAAACCTTAAGAGTTTTTAGAACTATAAGAGATGAGATTGAGAGAAGGGTTAAAAAACTTATTTCTGAGTTATAGTGGAGGAAGGGCTTCAATTAATTCCTTGCAGGCCCTTGCACATTTGTAGAAAAGCTCTTTTTCTTCTTCGGTGAGTTCTATTTCTATAATCCTTTCTACTCCGTTTCTACCGAGAATTACTGGAACCCCAAGAAAGACATCACTAACACCGTATTCTCCTTTGAGTAGGACTGAACAACTGAGAATTCTCTTTTCGTCCCTCAATATGCTTTCTGCCATCTCAATCGTTGATAGGCCTGGTGTAGTAAAGGCAGAGCCAGTTTTTAGAAGATTTACAATTTCGCCACCACCGTATTTTGTTCTCTCAACAATCATCTGAATCTTATCTTCTGGGAGAAGTTCTCTGAGAGGGATACCACTGACATTGGCAAGCCTTACAAGAGGAATCATCAGATCTCCGTGGACTCCCATGACAAGAGCTTGCACATCTTTTGGAGAGACTCCAAGGGCCTCTGCAATAAAGTAGCGATACCTTGCAGAATCAAGGACTCCTGCCATACCAATTACTCTCTCTCGAGGAAAACCTGTAACTTTATAAGCAACGTAGACCATGGCATCAAGGGGATTAGAAACTACAATAACAATGCTTTCTGGTGCGTAGGTTTTTATCTTTTCAGCACAGGATTTAACTATCTCTGCATTTACTTTCAGAAGGTCCTCTCTGGTCATTCCTGGTGTTCTAGGTTTTCCTGCCGTTATGATTACCACATCGCTTCCCTTGAGATGCGAAAAATCTTCTGTTCCGAAGATTTTTCCTGAAAATCCATAAAGGGGAGAGCTTTGAGCAAGGTCGAGGGCTTTCCCCTGAGCAAGGCCTGGGACAATGTCAAAAAGATAAATCTCCTCTGCAACCTTTCTCACTATGGCCCAGTGTGCACAACTTGTGCCTACCGCACCAGCTCCAATTATAGAAAGCTTCATCTTGTCCTCCCAAGGTCCTTGTGGAATCTACCAGTAAGAGAATTCAATTTTAGTCCTTTGATTCTTGAAAGTATATAGGCAAATTCTACAAATGCAACTCCTCATCCCTCGTTGTCTAAATTTTTTAGTCAAAATTATTAAGTATTATGCAGAAATAATTTAAATCTGTGATAAAATGGAGATGCTTTTTGAGCGTTTTGCCAATTCTTTTTGGGGGGAGATAGGATGATACCGCGCTATACAAGAGAGGTGATGAGAAGACTTTGGAGTGAAGAGGAGAAATTTAGAAGTTGGCTACTTGTAGAATTCTACGCTATGGAAGCTTGGTATAGGCTTGGAAAGGTGCCAGAAGGGGATTACAGGATACTAAAGGAGAAACTTTCACCCTATATGGAAGAGGGAGGTTTTACCGAAGAAAATGTCAAACGGGTTGAAGAGATAGAAAAGGAGACAAAACACGATGTCATTGCTTTTCTTACCCATCTTGCAGAGATTGCTGGTCCCTCTGCAAGGTTTCTTCATCTTGGGATGACCTCTTCAGATATGTTAGATACCGCTATGGCCTGGCGTATGAAGAGAGCAATGGAGATCATCATTGAAGACGTCAAGGGTCTTCTTGAGACACTTAAAGAGAAGGCCTATGAATACAAGGACACTCCGATGATTGGACGCACCCATGGCATTCATGCAGAGCCAATTACTTTTGGACTAAAACTTGCACTCTTTTATGCTGAGATGGAGAGGAATCTTGAGAGACTTATGCGGGCAAAAGAAAACATAGCCTATGGAAAGATCTCTGGAGCAGTAGGGACCTTTGCCCACTTACCAATGGAAATTGAGGCCTATGTATGTGAGAAATTAGGTCTAAAGCCCGAACCAATATCTAATCAGATCGTCCAAAGAGACCGTTATGCGGAATACATATGTTCCCTTGCAATTCTTGCCTCATCAATTGAGAAAATTTCAACGGAGATCCGCCATCTTCAGAGGACAGAGGTCCTTGAGGCAGAAGAGCCCTTTACAGTTGGTCAGAAAGGTTCCTCTGCTATGCCACATAAAAGAAATCCCATCTTGACCGAAAATCTCTGTGGCCTTGCCCGTACTATAAGGGCATATGTTATACCTGCCTTAGAGAACATGGTTCTTTGGCACGAAAGAGATATAAGCCATTCCTCTGTTGAACGCATGATCGTCCCTTCTGCAACCACCCTTGCTGATTTTGCCCTACATCGTCTAAATTACGTCCTTAAAAACCTCCAGGTCTATCCAGAGAGGATGCTGAAAAATCTTGAGCTTTTAAGAGGATTAATATTTTCACAACAGGTTTTACTTGCCCTTGTGGAAAAGGGTCTAACCCGAGAAAAAGCCTACGCCATAGTTCAAGACCTTGCCATGCGAGTCTGGAGCAACGAAACTGTGCATTTCAAAGACCTCTTATTAAATGATGAGAGGATAAGGAAGAGCTTGAGTCCTGATGAAATAGAAGATCTTCTGAACCTGAAAAACTATCTCTCTAAAGTCGATTCAATTTTTGCCCGGGTCTTTAAGAAATAGGAATTAGAGGTATCTCATTACTGCAGATAGACAGGTGGCGAAAGGGTGGTGACTTGATTTTGACTTTAAATTAGAGAAAAATTTAACCGATAAAATTTTATAAATTTTGATCGGGATCTAAATGTGTTAATTTACATTCTTCTCATCTCAATTTATGCGATTTTTTCTGTCTCCTTTCTTTTGTTGTTGTTTGATGCCTTAAGGAGAATTAGAAACAAGGCTTATTACCATAAAAAAGATAGACTTAAGGAGAAATACATAGAGATACTGAACAACTTTGTTAGAAACAAAAATTGGGAGTTGGTTGAGGACCTTTTTCGCAAGCTACCTATTGGAAGGATAGAAAGGGAGGCTTTTCTTGAGGCCCTGTTGAAGACGCAAGGTCTTGAGAAAGAAGAAATTCATTACTTAGCGGAACGAACAGGTTTAAAGAATTACTATCTTAACAAACTCAAATCTAAGAGATCATTGGATAGAGGTGAGGCCTATAAGATCCTTGCTTACCTGGGTACACCAGAAAATTATCAAATAGTCTACGAAGCTGTCAAAGAAGAAAAAAATCCAGAGTTAATTTTTGTGGGGTTGTTGTGTTTGTCCAAACTTATTAGAGTTGAGGATTTAAAGCCATTTATCACACTTTTGGAGTCCCTGTTTAACAGTGGGTATATAAATATGAGAACAATTACTATATGCTTAACTGAAGTCTTATTAAAATTTTCAGATAGTAGTCTTGATGTCATCATAGATGTGGTTCTTGATAAACACAAAAACGATAATTTTGTTTCTGCAATATTGGATAGTCTGTATTTTTCTCCTTTAAAAA
>JAUQPD010000050.1:4185-9173 GCA_030550555.1 Thermodesulfobacteriota bacterium | reverse complement strand
CGACACAAAGGGAAAAGGAAGTTACAAAATTTTCCATATTAGAGAGAATTTTGAGGGTAGAAGAGGAGCTTAAGAGTTTACGAGAGCTCCAGGAAAAGCAGTTTGAGGCCATTTTGAGAGAAATGAATACTCGCTTTGAGGCTATGAATACACGCTTTGAGACATTGGAGAAGCGTCTTAACTTTATGCAATGGTTTATTGTAGCTGGCTTTTCCATACTAAGTTTACTGATTAGCCTCTTTAAGCTCTTCTAATAGTTCCCCTGTATTTCTTCTCATCTACCCTCGATATAATACCCTTAATTCCTATCTTGACGCATCTCTTACATATCTATAAAATCTCAACTAAGAAATAACAATTTTAACCCACTATGGGGGAGATCTATGAGAGAGGGAAATATCATCGAAGGCCCTTTCTGGCCTGAACCAGTGGAGATTATTAAGATTGAAAATAGAGGAGAATACAAACGCATCATTGGCAAAAAGATCTACTCTGGGGAATACATAGATAATCTACTGTGTGAAAGTGAAATCAACGAAAAGATTAAAATTAAAGAGAGTAAACTAACTTTTGCCTCAGATGGTTTGGATGTCTTCTTAGGACTTGAGGCCATTCGTTTTAAATTTGCCTCTCTTTTTGATCCTCTTCTGGCTATGCATGTGTCCAAGATTGACCCGTTACCTTTTCAAATAGAGGCTGTTTATGGTTATATTTTAAAACTTCCTAAGCTCAGATTTCTCATTGCCGATGACCCCGGAGCTGGTAAAACCATTATGGCTGGTCTCATAATCAAAGAATTAAAACTGCGGAGAATAATTAACAGGGTCCTAATAGTCTCCCCTGGTCACTTAAAGGACCAGTGGTTGAGGGAAATGAAAGAAAAGTTTCAAGAGACCTTTACACTAATAGATAGATATACATTTAGAGCCTGTTATGGAGAAAATCCTTGGGAAGTGCACAGTCAGGTAATTACTTCCATAGATTTTGCCAAACAAGAGGATATTTTACCCTCCCTTAGTTCAGTCTTTTGGGACTTGGTCATTATTGATGAAGCTCACAAAATGGCAGCCTACAAGTATGGAGATAAAACCTCTAAAACAAAGAGATATAAGCTTGGTGAAACTCTTTCCAAAAACTCAAAGAATTTACTCTTTCTTACCGCAACCCCCCACAAAGGTGATCCTGAAAATTTCAGATTATTACTTGACCTCTTAGAGCCAGGATTTTTTGCTACCTCTGATCTTATAGAAGAATCCCTTAGAGATAGAGATAATCCCCTATTTATTAGAAGGCTAAAGGAGGACCTAAGAGACTTTGAAGGCAAACCCATTTTTACCAATAGATATGCCAAAACTATTAAATTTAGACTTTCTGATGAAGAGAAGGTTCTCTATAACGAGCTTTCTAAGTATGTAGTTTCGCAATACAACAAAGCCATTAATAAAGATAAAAAGAGAAATGTGGCTTTTGCCCTCCTAATTCTTCAAAGAAGAATGGCCTCAAGCACTTATGCCTTATTGAGCTCTCTTGAAAGAAGGAAAAAAAGGCTTGAAAATCTTTTAAAAGAGCCTGAGCTGGAAAAGCGAACCCTCTTAACTGATCTTGAAGAAGTAGAGGACTATGTTGAAGAAGTAGAGGACTATGACGAAAAGGAAAGGTGGAAAGAAGAAGAAAAATGGGAAACCCTAACCCTTGCAGAAAACAAAGATGAACTCAAAAGGGAAATAGAAACCATAGAAAAACTAATTGCCATGGCAAAAGAAATAGTTAGTGGAGAAAAGGAGGTAAAACTAAAGGAGCTAAGGAAGGCCATAGAGGAAGGGCTTATAAAAATTAGAGAAATGCAAGGGAATGAAAAGATCTTAGTGTTTACGGAATCCAAAGATACTTTGGAATATCTCGTTAGTAAAATAAAGTCTTGGGGCTATTCCGTAAACTTTATTCACGGTGGCATGACTTTGGAGGACAGGATCAAGGCAGAAAAAGTCTTTAAAAATGAAACTCAAATAATGGTTGCCACTGAGGCTGCAGGCGAAGGCATAAATCTTCAATTTTGCCACATCATGATTAATTATGATATCCCCTGGAATCCAAATAGACTTGAGCAAAGGATGGGAAGAATCCATAGATATGGTCAACAAAAAGATGTTTACATGTTTAACTTGGTAGCAGAAGATACAAGAGAAGGTGAAGTCTTAAGTAAAATTTTAGATAAGCTTGAAGAAATAAGAAATGCCATCGGTTCTGATAAGGTATTTGATATTATTGGTGATATTTTTCATGGTATAAATCTATATCAACTTATTTTAGAGGCTGTTGCTAATGCGAAGAGTTTAGATGAGATTACTAAAGAGTTAGACATAAAAGTAGATGAAAAGTATATAAATAGAATAAAAGAAAGCCTGGGTGAAAGTTTGGCTACAAGATACATCGATTACACAAGGATTAAAGAAATAACTGAAAAGGCAAAGGAATACAGGCTTGTCCCTGAATATGTGGAGGAGTTCTTTAAAAAGGCCTTTGAGAAGGCTGGTGGAAGATTTAAGGTTAGAAAAGATGGCTTTTTATCTATAGAATCCATACCATACGAGCTCAAGGCTATAGCAGATGATTACAACTTTAAAAATAAATACGGTTCACTTCTAAAATCCTATCCAAGAGTTACCTTTGATAAAGACACAGCTTTTAGGCATCCTGATGTGGAATTCATATCCTTTGGTCATCCACTTTTTGAGGCCCTGCTGGAATGGACTCACAAGAAATACTTAGAGATGCTAAAGCAAGGAGCTCTATTTGAGGATCCATCAGGTAGGTTCGATGGTATTATCTGGTTCTATGAAGGAGAGGTTAAAGATGGAAAGGGCGACATAGTTGGGAAATCTATTATGGCAATTTATCAAGATCACCATGGCCTAAAAGAAGTAAATCCTGCTATAATCTGGGACTTTGTGCCTAAAAAAAGTAACGAAAAATTGGTGGTAAACTTAAACTCCGATCAAGTTGAATCATACGCTATACATAGTTTAGAGAAATATAAGGATAAAATACTTGAAGAGAGAAAAAGACAGGCAGAGATAAAAAGAAAGTATGGCGTAAGGTCTCTGGAAGAATACATTGGTGAGCTTGACTTAGAGATTCTAAAACTTCAGGACGAAAAAGAACAAGGTAAAGATGTTGATCTTGTTATTCGAAATAAGAAGGAACAGATGAGACGATATAGGGAAGCCCTTGATAAGTTGAAAAAGGAAATTGAGTTAGAGGTGAATTTAACTATAAGTTTACCCAAACTTCTAAGTGCCATTTTAATAAAGCCTATTAAATCTTCTGAAATGAATAGTGACGAGGAAATTGAAAGGATTGGGATGAGAATTGCTATGGAATATGAAAAAAGTCAAGGGCGGGAACCAGAAGATGTGTCTAAAGAAAATCTGGGGTTTGACATACGCTCCAAAGGAAAAGAGGAAATTAGATATATTGAAGTAAAGGCAAGAAGTGATGAGGGCCCAGTTGCCCTGACTCCAAATGAATGGTTTAAAGCAAAGAGATTTAGAGAAAAATATTGGTTATATATTGTTTCAAAGGCTGCCACCTCACCCACTCTGTATATCATAAATAATCCCTATGAAAACTTACAGGCTAAAGAAAAGGTAGAAGTGGTAAGATTTCTAATTCCTTTGGAAGAATGGAAAAACAAAGGGGAAAGAGTTTAAATTAAGCATGCACTTAAGTTAAAAGACAAAAGGGAGGAAAAAAGTTATGAAGAAAAGCTTTATTGAAATGAGTTTCCCTGTTAAAGAGGTAAGTGAGGAGGCTTCCAGGGAGAAAAATATAAGACATGGCCATATCTCTACCCTACATATTTGGTGGGCAAGACGGCCACTTGCCTCATCAAGAGCCACAAGTTATGCTGCCCTTATACCTGCCCCTAATGATGCCCTTGAATGGGAAAAGAAAAGACAATTCATAATCTCTTTAGCCAAATGGGAAAACTCTCTAAATCAAGTCCTCATTGATAAGGCAAGAAGGGATATACTCTCTGCTAACGGAGGAAAAACCTTAAGGGTTTTAGACCCCTTTTCTGGAGGGGGCTCAATACCTCTTGAGTGTCTAAGACTTGGGCTTGAAACCTATGCTAATGACTATAACCCTGTAGCAGTCTTAATTCTAAAATGCACTCTTGAATACCCCCAAAAGTATGGAAAACCAGGGCAGGTAGTGGTGGAAGAGGAGCATCTGGGACAAAAGAGGAAGGTTCTCAGAGAAGTGCCTAATCGTCTGCTTGAGGATGTAAAAAGATGGGGAAACTTTATATTGGAACAGGCAAGAGAGGAGATAGGTAGATTCTATCCTCAAGACCCTGATGGAGCAGTGCCTGTGGGATATATTTGGGCAAGAACTATTCCTTGCCAAAATCCGAGTTGTGGCGCTGAAATACCTTTAATGAGACAATACTGGCTTGCAAAGAAAGACAAGAGGAAAATTGCTTTGAGACCTTATGTAAGAGATGGTAGAGTTGAATTTGAGATAGTGGGGCAGGATAAACCATTTCCGAAGGATTTTAATCCAGAAAAAGGCACAGTTTCAAGGGCTATAGCAACCTGTTTGGTTTGTGGGAGTGTAGTTAGGGATGACAAAGTGAGAAAACTCTTTCAGGAAGGAAAGGCAGGACAGAGACTGATAGCTGTGGTTTTGCATTATCCAAATAGGCAAGGAAAGTTTTACAGGCTTGCAGAGAAGAGTGATATAGAGATTTTCAGAGAAGCAGAGGAGTATCTGAAAGTAAAAAGGAAAAAACTGATGGAAGAGTGGGGAATAGACCCTGTGCCAGATGAGGGCATGAATACCGAAGACCCCACAACTGTTGCTGGTAGGGGATATGGCATAACAAAATGGGGCGACCTTTTTAATTCGCGGCAAAAGTTAGCTTTGATAACTTTTACAGAGAAGGTAAGGCTTGCTTACAAGATGATGCTTGAGGAGGGCTATGA
>JAUQPD010000050.1:0-3479 GCA_030550555.1 Thermodesulfobacteriota bacterium | reverse complement strand
CTTGCCTCATCAATCTATTTTGTGGCAAGGAAAATGGAAAAAATAGAAACAGGCTGGTTTAATGAGGTAAAGGAGGAAATCAAAAGGCATCTCTTTGAAAAACTTGAGCGTCTGTGGAAAGAGGGCATATCAGGCGCAGACTTCTTTATTGCTGGAATTGGCTCTGCCATAGAAGTCTTTGGCAAATACAAAAAAGTCATGGATTATGAAGGCAATCTCATAAGGGCAGATAGGCTTCTTGAATATGTAAGAGAGGTTGTTACAGAGTATGCTGTGCATCAGATTTTACATAATGGCATAGCTTCTGAGCTTTCTCCTCTTACAAGATTCTATTTGCTTTGGAGATGGACCTTTGGAGAGACAAAGGTTCACTTCGATGAGGCACGAAAGCTTGCCCAATCTGTTGGCATTGACCTGGCAAAGAAGTGGAATGATGATTTAATTTACAGAGAAAAGGAGTTTATAAGGGTACTTGGTCCAGAGGAAAGGAATAGGGCAGACTTAGAACTTTCCATAGCATTGGGTTCTCCAGAGTTAATAGATGTGCTTCACTATGTACTTCTCCTTTGGCGAGATGGTAGGAGAGATGAGATGAAGCAAGTTTTATCGGAGAGCGGTTTTGGGGTTAAGGATTATTTTTACCGAGTTGCCCAGGCAATCTCTGAGACACTACCCAATGAGAGCAAAGAAAAAAAACTCCTTGATGGCTTTTTATCGGGAAAAGATAGATTAATCTCTGAAATAGAAAGCAAACAGGGAAGGTTATTTTAAAGATATTCCAGAGAAAAGATGACTGGTTAAGGGAGGAAGCCTATGAAGCCTTTTATAAGCATAGCAACTCCTCATAGGGATATACTTGAGGGTAGGCTTACTTTAGATATTTTTGCTGCTGATCTCTGGCAAGTTTTCAGAGGGGAAGCTCCGGAGGAGTATAAAGATCCTGATATATTTTTTAGAAGGACCTTTCTAACTGCAGGGTTGAGACATTTGTTGGACATAACAGAAAATAGACTAAAGGGAAGTGTGGGAGACTCAGTAATCCAGCTTCAAACTCCCTTTGGTGGTGGGAAGACTCACGCTCTAATAGCCCTTTATCACAAGGCTAAAGAATGGAACTCTAAGGTAGTAGTTATTGATGGTACGGTTTTTGATCCAAATGAAAGAACCCTCTGGGAGGAAATGGAGCTTCAACTTACTGGAAAGATAGCCTCATTAATGGGAAGGGTAGCTCCTGGAAGAGAAAAAATTTATGCTCTTCTCTCACAAAGGCAACCGCTCTTGATTCTGATTGACGAATTACTTGAATACATAACCAAAGCCTCTGGCGTCAAAGTAGGAGACACAACTCTTGCCTCTCAAACCTTAGCCTTTATCCAGGAATTGACCATGACCATAAAAACCCTTCCCAAGGCCATGTTGATTCTCACCTTGCCCTCCAGCCTTCTGGAACACTATGATGAAAATGCTGAAAAGCTCTTTCAACAAATCCAACATATAACAGGTAGGATGGAAAAGGTTTATACACCTGTGGAGGACGAAGAAGTTTCTTCAGTTATTGTAAAGAGACTTTTCAGTCATATAGATGAAAGAGAGGCAAAGAACAATATTGAAGAATTTTTAAATTATATTGAAAGAGAGAACATACTTCCAGAGGGCACTGATAAATCCCTCTACAGAGAAAAATTTATCAAAAGCTTTCCCTTCCAACCCGAAGTGATTGACATACTTTACAAGAGATGGGGTAGTTTCCCAAGCTTCCAAAGAACCAGAGGAGTATTAAGAATTCTTGCCCTTATTGTCCACTCTTTAAAGAACTCTACTATACCTTTCATAAGGTTAGGCGATATTGATTTAAAGAATGAGGAAATAAGACGAGAACTTATAAAACATATTGGAAATGAATTTGATAGCATCTTGGCATCAGATATAACCTCTGCTGATTCTGGTGCAAAGAAAGTAGACAGAAATTTGGGCTCAGCCTATTTACCCTACTCACTTGGCACAAAATGTGCGACTACCATTTTTCTATATTCCTTCTCAGGGGGACATGAAAAGGGCATAACCCTGCAAGAGTTAAAACTTAATTGTGCAGAACCCTCTCATCCAAGTAGCATAATTGTAGAGGTAGTGGAACAACTAAAGGGGAGTCTTTTTTACATCTCCGATCATGGCCTATTTTTTACCAATCAACCTAATCTAAATCGTATTCATATGCAAAAGGAAGAAAACATAGAAGAGAGAAATATTGAAATTGAAGAAAGGAAGCTTCTTGAAGAAAAAATTTCTAAAAGGGATAAAAAATTCCAAATCTATATTTGGCCAGAAAAAACAAAGGATATTCCAGATACAAGAGAACTAAAACTCATAATTCTTAAGGATTACTCAAAGGAAATTTGTGTAGAATTTTTAGAAAGATGTGGAGACAGGCCAAGAGTTTACAGAAATACGCTCATCTTCTTGTGTCCATCCTCACAAGAAAATAAAACTTATTTTAGGAAAATCATAAAGAAAAAACTTGCCTGGGAATTAATAAAAAGAGACCCTGTGTTGAATCTTAATGAAAAACAAAAAAAAGAAGTGGAAGAAAGAATAGAAAAATTAAAGGAAGAAGTAAAAACTAAAATAAGAGACCTCTACAGATTAATAATTATACCCTCAAGAGAAGGGCTAAGGGAGATTAATTTAGGGATACCAACCTATGGGAGAGAGTATATGTTGGATGAAGAAGTATACAATATGTTAAAAAGCGAAGTCATTATGGAAAGTATAGCTCCATTTGTTATTATAGAAAAATACCTCAAAAATGATTATATAAGCACAAAGGCTATTTTTGATTCCTTTTACACCACTCCAGGTGAGATAAGAATTGTTGATGAAAAGGTCCTCAAAGAGGCTATTAAAAAGGGGGTTAAAGAAGGTCTTTTTGGGCTTGGTAGGTTGGCTAAAGAGACCCCTATTTGTAAATACTTCAAGGAAGATTGCTCTCCTGAATTGAGTGATGAAGAAATAATTATAAAAAAAGAACTATGTAAAGATGAGATAGATGAAAAAGCCAAAAAAATTAAAGAGCCCCCGGGAGAGCCTCCTTCCTGGAAGCCTGAAACAAGCAAAGAGGAGTCAGAAGGGAGTTTAACTTCTTCCTCCTGTGAAGAATATTCAGGTATATACCTAACATTTGATGTGCCTTTTGGAAATTTATCTGTTATTTCAGATGTAATAAGATTTATAAGATCAAAATTTAGCAATATAAATATTAAAATAGAAATTTCAGCATATAATGGTAATATAAGAATGGATGAATTTGAAGATAAAATCCTTGAAGCTCTGAAGCAAATCGGCTTAAAAGAGAGTGACATTAATGTTCATTTAAAAAACTAAGATTGCTTTAAAGTGCATGAGATTAAGTGTTCATATAAGTTAGAGCCATAGTATGGCAGAGACTTATTAAAAGAATTCAAGTTCTCTCTGCACACTTGTCA
>JAUQPD010000022.1 GCA_030550555.1 Thermodesulfobacteriota bacterium | reverse complement strand
CAAGTATGAAGAGAAAGCAAATCAAAAAACAAGAAAAGCAGGAATTAAGAGAAGTTTCAGCATTTGATCGCCCCAAGACTAAGCATGAACAATTCTTGAGTTTCGCCTTTCAAATTCTTCAATCAGCTGAGGTTTCAATATACACAAAAAAACGCACAATAGAAATTCTCAAAAATATTCCCGATGACGCTTTTGAAGATACTCAGCAAAGAGCTATTCTTGACATACTTCGCACTGCATCAGAATTTGCTCTTACAGATAAAGAGAGATTTCTTAACTACGCAATGATCAATGGGCCGATGGAGAAATACAATCAAGGTAAGTTGAGGCCTCACGTAATAGCCCATATTTACTACATGGAAGCGGTCCCCTTCTATGAGCTATTTGAACAAATCGGGCTTGAAATTGTAGAAGATTGGAAAAAGAAAAAGAAACAAGCGTTAATGGACATCTTGAGGGAGAAAAAAGAAATAGGATATAATGAACTTCTCTGGCTAAGTCAAGAAGTCGCTAAGATTGATCAGTTCAACTTGATTGGAGAAAATACTGTAGAGCTTGCTCAAGAGAGATTTTTAGCTAAAGCGGCAAAACCTGAAGATTTCGCATACGAATTTGAATGGCTCTATCCTGACTTCATAGCTAAGGGCACAATCAACCTCTTTGTTGCTCCCCCTTCCCAGGGTAAGTCGGCTCTTGCCCTTGCCCTGGGCCTATATCTTTTAGAAAAGGGAGCAATAGAGAAGCTTTTATACTTTGATGCAGACAACCCTGTCTCTGTGCATGTGCAGAGACGCATTCATGAACTTGTGCAAAAATATCAAGGTAAACTTTTCTATTTCAAAGGAAGAGAAATAGAAACCGCTCAAAAGTTTCAGAAGTTGTTTTTAGATAGCTCCGTTGTGCAAGGAAAAATCCTTGTAATTATCGATACCCTGAGGGCCTTCGTTGGACCCCTTGACATTAACAAGGGGGAAGTAGCTGAAAACATTATGTCCCTCTTTCGCAAATATGTCGCAGATGGAGAAAAGACAATCATCATCTTACACCATGTCAATAAAGCTTTGGCACAAGATGAAAGAAATCTTCGAGACCGTGTCAAAGGTGCTACCGAATTTTTAGACCGTGCTGATGTGGCTTATTACATTGAGAAAAAAGATGATAACAAAGAAGAAATTACAATAAGTCTAACTAACATCAAGCCTCGCATACCCACAAAATTTAAACTCGGGTTCAAGATCAACTTTGCAAGCTGGAGCCTCGTTGAAGAGGCTGAACCTTTAAGCTCAGAAGAAAAACAATTCATACGGGCTGTTCATGAGACTATTAAACACTTCGAACAGATGAAAGGGAGGAGTCCGAATAAATATCAACTCATAAACGAGCTTACTGCGAAAGGCTGGGGCCGTAATCAATCTGTCAGGCTACTTGAAAAGTTTGAAAGAAAATTCTGGTATGTAAGCTATGACTCCCTATTCAATCAGCTTGTCTATAAGGTTAAAAATGAAACCACTGGAGAAGTCGGGGAAGTCGGGGAACTGGGGAACTTAGAAATGACAAGACTTTCAGAGATGTGGGGAAATTCTCCTCAACATCACAATAATGGATCAAAAAAAGGTGGGGAAGTCGGGGAACTGGGGAACTTAGACCAGTCAAAGCTTTCGGGCGAAAACCGCATCAGTTCTGACTTCCCCAGTTCCCCGGGTTCCCCAGTTCCCCACTTAAACATTAAAAACACTCAATCTGAAAACACTGGGGAAGTTGGAGAAGTGGGGAACTTAGAAATAACAAGGGCTTCAGGCGAAAGCCTTGATAATTCTGACTTCCTCAGTTCACCACTTACCCTAAAAAATGATGATTTAGATGAGCTAATAGAAAATACATATATAGAAGATGCAAAAGAGCAATTTTTGAGAGAGACAATACAAGAATACATAGATGAATACTACCGACGCAACCGACAATATCCTATCTTAGATCAAGTTTTAGCCTGGTGTTACTGGAAAGGCGTAAAAGAAGATGAGACTCACATGTATCTTACCTTTAGCCCTCATTTTAAATTAACTCCTGATAAACTGAGACCACACCTAATCGTTGTGCATCCAGCTGATGTCAATCCTGATCCTTTGCAAAAATTTACAGACATCAGTGCTTTGAAAGCTCATAACGAACAGAAAAAGCAAGAGATAAATGGAATACCCAAGCAAACGTTAAGGCAAGGCAAAGCGATGTCTTGTTTAGCTTAATGAAGGCAATGCTATGCCAAAAGGGGCGGAGCATTGTAAAAGAAGAGTAGTGCCAAGCATAGCAAATGCTATGTTGTGTGACCTACTGTATAGATCTGTTAGGTAGCGGCTAAGCAATGACGAGCGAAGCGAAGCTGGGAGATGAAAAATGTCCTTAAGAAAGGGAAACGAGTAGAATATCAAATCAGGGATCTGCTTAGGGCACTTGGGCCTTGCGAACGGGTCCCTTGTTCTGGTAATGCTCGGGCTTTCAAGGGAGACCTCATCTTTTTTTTCAAAGATAAAGAGTTTCGTATAGAAGTTAAGGCAAGGGCTCAAGGATTTAAGCAACTATATACTTGGCTTGAGAAGGCCGACTTGCTTATTGTTAAAGCGAATTACAAAGAACCCCTCATTATTATTCCTTTTAAGCTATTTGAAGAGCTTTTAAAAGAAAAAAAATGACTACTATCTCTATATATATAAGTGGTCACCAGTTTTCCACTATATATAATATATAAGGCGGTTTGATGTTAGACTTAAAAGAAGTGGCTAAAATCTTGAATGTAAGCTATCATACTGTTTACAGGCTCATAGCGGAAGGAAGATTGGGGGCCCACAAAATTAGAGGAGCTTGGAGAGTATCACATAAGGATCTTGAAAATTTTTTAAGAGAAAATCACTCCTTATATGTTAAACATCAGTCATTTCAGCCAAAAAAACGTTTCCGCTTAAGAGTGATCAAAAAAAACCTGTAAAATCTCTTTTAGTTTTCCGTTCCTTTTAGCAAGTTTTGATTATTTCTTTGCTGTGTTGCGTATAATATTAGGATAATGGAGATTTCGCTAATATCCTTTTTGGAAAAAGGGGGTCTTTTAGCTATCAGCGTTTTCATCACTTATCTCATTATTAGACTTGAGAAGAGAGTCTCTGAACTTTTTCAACTTATTAATACGCGAATTGAAAAGATAGAAAACAAAATTGAAAATATTGAAAAAGAATATGTAAGAAAAACGGATTTATTTGCTGATATCTCTGGATGGCGGGGAGATTTAAGGGTTCTTAGTGAAAAAATAGAAAAACTTCGTAATGAGTTTTACTATTTTAAAGGGAAATTTGAAATAGAAAGCAAGAGGAAAGAGGAGATATGAAGGACAGAGTATCTTTGCGGTCTTTAATACTTGAATTTCTGTATAAAGTTTATCCACATTATGTTTTAGAAATTGACATATTATATGTATTTTACAAAGAATTTCGTGATGTATATATAAAAAAAACATTACAATATCTGGTTGATAAGGGATATGTTGAAAAACTTGAGAAAGAGATCCCACGGATAGGTATGAAAACTTTTTATAAACTTACTCACCGCGGGGTGGACTTGGTTGAGGGTCTTTTAAAAGACGATAACATACCATTTGACGATAAGAATCAATAGAAGAAATGGGTAGAAGATCTAAGGTAGACTTATACGGGTTATTAGCAAGAACTGTAGAGCTTTACGAGCAAGGAAAAACTTTGCGCGAAATAGAAGCTATTTTTAGATCTGAAGGTTATGATATTTCAAGAGAGTCTATCAGACGTAAAGTTCGATCTTTGAATGAAATGAAAGAGTTATATCAGAAGACTTTTTATGAGGTGAAAGCCCTTATTGATGCGGTTAGAGAAAATCCACAGCTTGATATCTTAGAGCTTGTCACAAGCCTTTTGACTTCAAAAGTTTTTGAATTCACAAAAAGTATTGAAGAGATAGAGTTTGAGGATCCTTACGATTTCGTCGGAGTGGTAAAGCAATTAACAGATGCTCAGATTAAAATTGCTAAATTTAGACTGGAATACACAAAAGGTTTTGAAGATGCTAAAAGACAAATTATGCTTTCTCTTCAAAAAGAGCTTGAGAAGTATCCAGACTTAAAAGAAAAACTTTTACAGATTGTACAAAATTTGCAGGTCCCTGAAAAATGATTTTAAGTGAGCTTTTAAGTAGAGATCTTGAGAAATATCAACGCATAGAAAAAGCTAAAGCGGATTTTGCTTTTTTCTGTAAGACTTATCTTCCGCATGCTTTTAGTGTTCCTGTTGCAGAGTATCAAAAAATTATCTTAGATATAATCAACAGAAGGGCCCTAACAAAAGAGCACATACAAGCTTTGAAGAAGTTTATAAAACCACAGTATCATGCCTATTTACAAGAAAACTTACATATAGAAGGTCTCCTTGATATAGAGCCGAGGGACCATGGTAAGACTACACGCATGACACAGGCTTTTCCCTTATGGCTTGCTCTAACTAAAGAAAAAGTTTTTGTAGTTATTCTTGCAGCATCAGCTGAAAAAGCTAAAGAAATTATAAGTTCCATCAAGTTTGAGCTTGAACAAAATGAAAAGATTTTAGAAGACTTCGGAGACTTAAAGACCGATACCTGGAGCAAAAAAAAGATTGTGCTTGCTAATGGTAATGCCATTGCAGGCTACGGCGCAGGAGAGGCCTTAAGAGGAGTAAAAGAGAAATTTTTAAGGCCTACTCATATCATCTGTGACGACCTTTTGAAAGAAAAAGATGTAAACTCCCCAAGTCTGAGAGATTCCCTTTACAAGTGGTTTAAACGGGTAGTTATGAATTTAGGCAAAGGGGCTATGATAGTGGTAGTTAATACAATTTTACATCCTGATGATTTACCAAGTAGGCTTTTCACCGAAATTGAAAATAAACAACTTCACGGCTGGGTTGGCTTAAGGTTTAGCGTTCTCACTCCTGAAGGAACTCCCCTCTGGCCTGAGAGGTGGAGCTTAGAAGATATTCTTAAAAAGAAAGAACAGCTTGGGAGCTATGTATTTGCGACTGAATGGGAAAATGAACCTATTCCTGAAGAGGCCCGTAAGTTTAAAAAAGAGTGGTTTCAGTTTTATACCACAACAGATCTTGCAAGAGTAAGTTTTAAAAAAGTAGTCATGGCAGTTGACCCTGCGACAGGTAAAGCAACAGGTGACTATTCAGCAATTGTGGTTGCAGGAATAACAGAGTCAGGTCAAATCTATGTTCTTGATGCTTTTGGAGAAAGAATTAGTGATTTGAAACTTATTGCCAAAATCATAGAAAAGTTTAGGCTCTACAAGCCCGAAAAAATTATCTTTGAAACTCAAACCTTCCAGGAAATTTACAAAAATCAGCTTATAAGAGAAGCATCAAAGGAAGGCCTTATTTTGCCCGTAAAAGGCATTAAACATACTACAAACAAAGAGATGCGAATAAGTAAACTTTCTCCTCTTATTGAATCTGGACTTATTCTTTTCAAAGAAAAAGGACAAGAACTCCTTCTTCAACAGCTTGAAGAGTTTCCCAAAGGACACGACGACCTACCTGATGCACTTGAAATGTGCGTTTCTGAGCTTATTGAAAAAAAACAGCTTGAGCCTCAAGTTTTTCCCTTGCATGTAACAAGAGAAGCTATCGCTATTACTAAAGGCTTAAATCTTTCTAAGGAGGCACCATGGAAAAGCGTAATAGTATAGATCAAGAAGTTCTTGTATCAGAAATTTCAAGCCCCTTTAGCACGAAACTTACTCAGTTTCTTTCGTATATGCCTAATCCTGATGAGATTTTACAGGAAAAAGGAGAAACACTTGCGGTCTATAAACGAATGCTTCTTGATCCCCGAATATACTCCATTCTTGAACTGAGAAAAGCAAAAGCTCTTTCTCGCTACTATTATATTGAAAGTGAAGATAAAAAGGTTGAAGAACTTGTGTACTCACTCATTGACCCTCGTTTATATATGCTAAATAAAGCTCTTTTGTCTGCACTTGAGTTTGGTTTTGCTGTAGTAGAGGTTATCTGGAAAATTGAAGACGGTCTTTATAAGCCTGATAAATTTATCTTGCGAGATCCTGAAAGATTTTATTTTGACTACCAGGGGAATCTCTATCTCATACAAGATGGAGAAAGAAAGCTTCTTGATATACCTTATAAATTTATAGTGCACAGAAAAGGAAGCTTTGGGGAGAATCCATACGGTTCTTCTGTGCTGAAGCAGTGTTATTGGCCTTGGGTGTTTAAACAAGCTGGCTGGCGGTTTTGGATGGTTACTGCAGAAAAGTTCGGTGTTCCTACAATACTTGCACTCTTTGAAACAGATGACGAAGTTAGAGCTCAAGAAAGAGCTATGTATTTAGCTCAGGCTCTTGCAAACATTCAAAGTGATGCTGCCCTTGCCCTTGGCAACGTAAAAGATGTTAAAGTAGTAGAAACCAAAGGAGCTTTATCTGAGTTTGAAGTGTTGATTAAAGAATGTGACAACCAAATTAGCTATGCCATTACGGGACAGAGCCTTGCTACCGCTGAAGCACGCTACGGCACAAGAGCACAGGCTGAAGTGCATAAGGAAATCTTTGAAGAATTTGTCAATAACGACTTAGTTGAATTAGAAAGCACTTTGAATGAAACCATCATAAAATGGCTGGTAGAACTCAATTATGGCAAAAATGCTCCACCTTGTTATCTTTATTTTGACATTAATACTTATGCTGACCTTGAAACGATTAAAATTGCCCTTGAACATGGAATTCCTCTTTCTCGTAAAGTCCTTTATCGTGAATACAATCTTCCTGAACCAGAGGATCCTGAAGATAGTTTTATTTCAGGTAAAATACAGCCCCCCCTCTCTTTCTCTTTAGGATTGTCTGATACCTTAACTTTGGAACTTGCAGATGAGGATAAAAAAAAACTCAAGAAACCTACGAGGAAGTTCCTCCGCATCTCATTCAAGAACTCATAAAAGGAAAAGAACATGATGCTATCGCAGATACTTACTTTGAAATAATTCTTTCTATCATAGAAAAACAGCTTTTTAATTTTGAAACCCCCGAAGAACTTGCCCGCTGGTATAATCGTTACACTAAAAAACCTAAAAAAGCAGATTCTGTCACTAAAGAAATAGCAAAATATCTGCGAGAAGCTTTGCTTGTAGCCTTTGCTCTTGGTATAGATCATCTTGCAAAAGACATTGAAATCACCTTTACAGATCCACTTAAAGCTGAAATCATTCCTGAACCTGTGCCTTTTGAAGAAGCAGAACGATACCTCTTAAGCCAAATCCCTGTCACTAAAGAAGAGTGGGAAAAGCTTGATAAAAACTTTAGACTTCATGCCTTTACGGTTGCAAGACTTACAGAACTTGATGCTATAGAAAGAGTTAAACAGCATTTAGCAAAAGTTAAACAAGAAGGAAAAACTTTCAAACATTTCTGGGAAACCGCAGGAAAAGACGAATTACTTCGTCAAGCTGGTTTTCATAGAACCAATCCCTGGTATTGGGAAATTGTGTTTAGAAATAACATTCAAAGAGCTTATAATGCAGGTAGAGCCTATCAGATACAAAAGTCTGAAGCTGTTGAGTACTTAGAATTTGTAGGAATAAGAGATGCAAGGCAGAGTCCAATTTGTCGGGCAAGAAGTGGTATCATCAGGCCAAAGGGCGATCCTTTTTGGAGTTCTAACTGGCCTCCTCTTCATCACGGATGCAGATCAACTGTAAGGCCTGTGACAAGATATGAAATGAAATGGTATAATTTAGCTCCGACTAAAGAATTGCCTCCCATGCCTACACCACAGAAAGGGTTTGGAGATTATCCTGATCTTCGAGCTGGAGCGGTTTTCAAGATGTCAGAGCAAATGTGGGAAAGAGCAAAACAATATGGCATAGATGAGGAGATCAAAAAGAGTTATCAAAAATTATATCCTGCTATGGATTTGCCAAAAAGTAAAGAGGTAAAAAATCTTTTGTGGCACGAGAGAGTGAGACATTTAGATTTTTCTAAAGACGAGCATGTAGCAGAGTTTCTTGACTTTTTAGCTGAAACAAAGCCAGAGTGGTTCCCAGGCGGATTGAGGGTGTCTATTTATGATCAATCACCAGTAAGAAAAAAAATATTTATGTCGGTCTTAATACCAACAAAAACTTTATATTTATATAAGCAAAAAGGACAACTTGATTTTGACGCATTGCAAGAATTAAAATTTGCTTTACACAAAATGAAATATAAACAGCCTCTGAGTCTTAAAGAAAAAACGGCATTATATGCTATTTGGCACGAGATATGGCATTTACAGGCAAAAAACGGTTTTACTTATCGCGCAGGAAAGGGGGAGGTATATTTTATGGAGGCTATAAATGATTATCTCTCAAGAAAAACTTTAGGAGAGTTTTTAAAAACCTTAGGACATGAATTTTCTCCAAAGGATTGGGCTACCGCATTTGCTCAAAGTGGTTACCATAAGCATGTAGAAGTAGTAGAAAAATTAATAGAATTTGGTAAGATAACAGATGAAGAATTAAAAAAGATTCTATTAACAGAATATGATGGAATAGCTTTTCGTGTATCAGATTTGATAGGAACAAAGCTGAATTGGGGATTGGGGAAAGTTAACCTGTTAACTGTTTTGATTACTGATTACTTTCACGATATTGACAATTTTATTAAGTTATTTAGAAAAAATTTTAGGGGCAATAAATGATCTTACTCGTACCTGAGAAAAAAATTGATGTTTTAAAGACAATTGATTTTGAGAAATTTAAGCAAGCTTTAGTGGATAAGCCTGATTCGGCTGAATTTCATATAAAACGCTGGAAGAAGAAAAAGAAAGAAAATTTTAGAGAATTAGTTATATTATTAACCGCACTAATGCCAGAACTTGATGAAGAAGGGCATAATGCAGAAAAGGTTAAACTTTTTCTCGAAAGCATAAGAGATAGAGACTTAAGAAAGAAAGTATGTGAATTTGCTTACTCTTATGATGTCCTTTCAGACTGGGTTATAAAAAAGTGGGAAAGATTCGCAAGGTTTTTAAAAGAAAATAACTTGCCTTAATTTGTTGAATATTGTAAAGCTGTCATCTTTTCTCAGTTTTTTGCCATAGCAAAACTTATCGTGTTTTTTGTAAGGGTTTAAGTTTCCCCAATTTGCTCTTTTAGCAATTTTTGCAAAGTTTTTTCTGGGTTTTCATATAATTAACGCTTGATGGAACTTGAACTTGTGCGTGTAGGTACTTTTGGAGATGTATCAATTACTCGTCAAGATCTTAATG
>JAUQPD010000046.1 GCA_030550555.1 Thermodesulfobacteriota bacterium | reverse complement strand
CAGCTGTAGAAGAACAATCTGTTGTTGTAAATTCTATTTCAAACTTTGTGTTAGCAGTAAACGACAAAGTAATGCTTTCAGAGACTCATACACAAGAGATTATTAAAGAAGCAGATAAGTTAGCTACTTTAATTGAGACTTTACAAAGAATAAGTCAACAGATGAATGATGTAGCAAAGGAAATAAAAGAAGAAATGAACAAGTTTAAAGTTTAAAGTATCTTCTTGGAAAAGGAGAGCCTTCTTGCGGGAGGTTTATGAAGGAGCACAGGTAAACTACAAAGATTTTAAAACAATGTAAGATTTAATCTTTTCCATTTCAATTTGAACTCTTCTAAAAATTCAGGATTAATTTCAACTCCAATCACTCTCCTCTTTAAAATGTAAGAAGCTATAAATGTTGTTCCTGTCCCAGCAAAAGGAACGTAAACAAGATCTCCTACAAAAGAATACAGTTTTATAAGTCTAAGGGGAATTTCTAATGGAAAGACTGCAGGGTGTTTTGCTTCTCTGTTAGGTCTATCTCAAAAGACCAGCCCTTCCCATGCAATTTCTTTTCAAATTTAACAGTAAAGAGGAACTCATACGCAAACGAAAGAAGATAAAGAAAAGGAAATTCTTTTCATTCGAAAAGGCCCCTCTCACCTTAGAAACTATGGACTATGAGGAACTTATAGATTGGCTCTTCATTGATGAACCAAAAAGAGTGATTTGATGGGAGGAAGAGGCATTAGTCTTCCTATTGAAGTCATTCCCCAGGGAGAAAGGTTTGAAGGAAGTTTATCAATTTTCGAATACCCTGAAATATCTCTCCCATATTCTATGTTCGTTAAGGGTGTATTTTAGTAAATAAATATATTAAGTCAAGATTTCTGGGAGTTTTGAAAGGCGTGTGCAATAAGGTTTTCGGGAGGTGAGTTTATAATCATTCAAATTGAGGATCATTTGCAAGAAAAGATTTCTTTGGTATGATTGTAAGTAATTGATTAGATGTTAAATTTTTCTTTTTGTAATGCACTTGGAAGCAAGAAATGATGGGCTTTCTGAGGGTAGTATATTAAAGATTGGATTTTTTTCTAATTTTCACAAGGCTTATTTTTTGAGACCTACAGGCTGTTAGGGTTGCAATACGCCCTGTCTAAAAAGGGATAGAGATATATTTTTGATAATGGACTTAAATCATCATAGACCCTCTTTAAGAAGTTGTGACAACTTTAATTATTTTATTACTTATTGTTATTCATTTGATATAAATATTATTCAGTTCCTATTGACTATTTCTCTTTTTTGAATACAATATTCAATATGCTTACATTAGAACAATATCTTGGAAATAAATTTCCTGCAATTTATCATGTAGTAGTGACAGGAAGATGTAATGCTAAATGTGAAGGATGTGTTAATACTCTTATATATGGAGAAAGAGTAAATTTCTCTCTTAATTGGGAGTCCGAAGAAGAAAAAAATCTTCATATTCTCAAAAATCTCATTCATTATCAAAATAGCCATTCACCAATTTATATTGCATTCTATGGAGGAGAACCTCTACTCGTTCCAGAAAAGATTAACTTCTATTACAAAAATTTAAATAATCTTTTTAACAATAGAGACTTAAGATATATTCTCTTTACTAACGGTATGCTCTTAGACTCTTTTGTATTAAAAGAATATGAGCTACTTAAAAAATTGTCACTTCTTATAGTTTCAATTGATGGTCAAAAAGAGCAACATGAAAAAGTAAGAAAAGGAACAAATTTAGATAGAATTGAAAATAATTTAGCCTTATTTAAACAAAAAACTTCTATACCCGTTCTAATGTGGTCAACAATAAGAGATAATATGAGATTGAAAGACTGTCTTGAAGAATTTTTAAAATTATACAATAGTGGGATATGCGATTATTTCTTTTGGCACCTCATTGAGAGTGAAAAACCTATAGAAAATTTTCAACATTTTCGAGATAACTATATCAAAGATTTAGAACAATTAATTGATTTATTTCTGCAATATCTAAACAAAGGCTTTATACTCCCAATTTTACCTCTTTGTGAACTATATTATTTCTTACTTAAAAACATTAGAAGAGGACAGACGGGGTGTGGGGTCGAGCGACTAAGAAATTTAGATATAGTTTCAGGAAAAATACTTCCTTGCGTAGATCTGGGTGATGAGATTTGTTTTGAAAATCTAAGTGAATTAGAGCAAGGTAAGTTGCTTTTAAGTCAAATCGTGCAATACAAAGAGCTTCAGGGCTGTAGTAATTGTTCTGCTGAATTTTATTGCGGAGGAAGATGTCCTGTTCTTATAAAGGTTTCACCCCAAAGGTCAAGGCAATACTGTATTCTTACAAAGAAGATGGTTGAGCTTGTCAAACAATCAGTTAAAAAGGTAGAAAGCCTGCTTAAGAAGCATGGATTAAATCCTGAGGATCTCTATTTTCCTTATGGTTATCTTGCACTACTTACGGATGTAGTTCCCTGAGAGCCCAAAAACGTGGAAGAAAAGGCAGGGGAGAGCCCTGCCCTAAGGGACTCTGTTAACAGCCCTCTAATTTTTTCCTCTTGGGAGTTGGTTGAGGTGTCTGCTGGGGAGTTGCATTTTGGGTCTTGTTATCTGATTTTGGAGCAGTTACTCCCTTTGTGGCATTCTGTTGTGTCTGATTGCCTCTTTTGCACTCTTTCTTTTTCGCAGGTTTTTTGTCTGCCTTCGTAGCATTTGCGGTTTCAACCTTTTCTACCTTCTGCTTGGTTGCATTGACCTCTTTTGCCTTTTCAGTTGCAAAGGCAAATGGTGAAAAAAGTAAAGTAGCTCCAGCTAACATTGCAAGCACCTTCTTCATGGCTCTCCCTCCTTTAAGTTTTTTTAAAAGATACATATCAAGTTTTATGCCAATGTGTTTAGAAAATCAGATTACCCAGTTGATTCTTTGTAGCCTTTCTGCTTAAGGATGAATAGACCTGAGGCAAAGAAAAGTTGTAGCCAAGGCATGAAGCAAGAAAAATTGTAGGTTAAACCTACAAATTTGTCGTGTTAGTGATAAAGAAGAAGACTAATGCAAAAGGTCAGCACGGATTTTTTCTGGACTTATCTTGGTTTTTGTTCTCTTAGTAATACTTGCATAATACATCACTGGAATGAGCACAAGGGTTAGGATAGTGGAACCGATAGTTCCAAAAATTAGTGAAATAGCAAGACCATTAAATATGGGGTCGAAAATTAAAACAAACGATCCGACAATAACCGCAACCGCTGTAAGGAGTATAGGTCTAGTTCTAACTACACCTGCTTCGGCTACCGCCACATGAGGTGGTATTCCTTGATTTATTTTTTCTTTTGAAAAGTCAACTAAGAGAATAGAATTTCTGACTATTATACCTGCAAGAGCAATAAAACCTATCATAGAAGTGGCAGTAAAGAATGAATTCATTATCAAATGGCCAGGGATTATACCAATAAGGGTAAGAGGAATAGGAGCCATAATTATGCCAGGGATCCTAAAGTCTTTAAACCATCCTAAAATAAGAACATACATGATAAAAAGAGCAACTGCAAAAGCAAGTCCAAGATCTCTAAAAACTTCTAAAGTGATGTGCATTTCTCCATCCCACTTAACGCTTATTCTGTCTTCAATTAGAGGAAGAGACATCCATAATTCATTTACTTGACCATAGGGGTTGGGAATTTTCAACACACTATCTCGTATGTTAAGAATACCATAAAATGGTGCTTCCTCTCTACCAGTGACATCTCCAATTACATAGATGACTCGTCTTAAATTTTTATGATATATAGTATGGTCAATAATTTCTTCTTTAATTTCAACAAGTTCAGAAAGTGGAATTAGTCTTCCATCAAGAGTTGGTACTTTTAAGGTTTTTAATACATCTATAGTCTTAAATTTTTCGTCAAGTTCTATAATAATAGGAGTATGATATGTATCAATATTTTGTAAGATTCCGACTTGTTGACTTCTGAATAGGTAGTTAATAGTATCTATTATGTATTGTTTGTTTAGACCTAAAAGTTTGATTTTATCTTCTTTTAGAATAATTTTTAGAAGGGGAGCTGGATCTTCTAAATAAATGCCTTCATCGGTTATGTTAGTATCTTCTTTGAAGATTTTAAGGACCTCTCTTGCAAATTTTCTTATAGCTTCTAATTCTGGACCATAGATTTCAGCAACAATAGGGGAGAGGACCGGAGGACCAGGGGGGACTTCAACAACTGCTACATATTTCGCACCAAATTGTCTGGCTATTTCATGAATTTCTGGCCTGATTCTTTTGGCAAAATCATGGGATTGTTCCACTCGCTTTGACTTGTCTACAAGATTCACTTGAATATCTGCCAGGTTGGATGCACTTCTTAGATAATAGTGTCTTACCAATCCATTAAAATTGAAAGGTGAACTGGTGCCTACATAAACTTGATAGTCTGTTACAATTGATTGTTCTGAGAGATAATTTGCAATAGCTTTGGTTACCTCTAATGTTTTCTCAAGTGGTGTGCCTTCAGGCATATCAATGACTATTTGAAGTTCATTTTTATTGTCATATGGAAGCATTTTTACTGTAACAATTTTAGTAATTAATAATGCAAGAGATGATAAAAGTAAAAGCAAAGTAAAAATATAAAATAGATATCTTTTCTTTTTACTTGCTAAAAGTGGAGTAATCAGTCTTGTATAGAATTTCCAATAAGTTGAAGATCTTATATCAGAATGAGTGTGAATAGTTGTATCAAATTTTTTCTTCAAAAATATTAAACTTGCCCAAGGTGTGATTATAAAAGCAACAAGGAGAGAAAAGAACATAGCTACTGAAGCGTTAATAGGTATGGGTCTCATGTATGGCCCCATGAGGCCAGTAACAAAGGCCATAGGCATAAGGGCAGAGATAACAGTAAAGGTGGCAAGTATAGTGGGATTTCCTACTTCATCAGTTGCACCTACTATGGCATCTTTCGGATTCTTAGCTAATTTGAGTTCAAACCAGCGATGAATGTTTTCAACTACAACAATGGCATCGTCTACAAGAATACCAATAGCGAAAATTAAGGCAAAGAGGGTAACTCGGTTGAGCGTGAATCCAAAGGCCTGACTCAAAAATAAAGCTATAGCCAGTGTAACTGGAACCGCTATACCTACGATTATGGCTTCTCTTACACCAAGGGTTACAGCAATCAAGAGAATAACTGAAAAGGTAGCAATAAATAATTTTTTTATGAGAGTATTTGACTTTTCCCGTGCAGTCTCTCCATAGTTTCTTGTGACAGTGATGTTCAGTTCCTGAGGTATAACCTTACCTTTAAGTGATTCAACTACCTTTAGGACCTCTTCTGCTACTCTAACAGCATTAGTGCCGACACGTTTCGAAATTGCCAGTGTAACAGCAGGATATAATTCTCCTACAGTAACATTATGTATACCTTTATCTTTATGTTGTGGACCAAAGCCTATAAATACATAGTTGTCTACCTTTGAAGGACCGTCAATAACAATTGCTACATCTTTTAAGTATATAGGTTTTCCATTATAAATTCCTATAAATAAGTTTTCTATGTCTTTTTTTGATTTTAAAAATTCTCCTGTTTTTATGACATATTCTCTATTATCTTGTGTAATTTTACCTCCGCTCTGTTGAACATTAGCGGTCTGAATAACTTGAGCTATGACTTGAGGAGGAATCTTGTAAGCACTGAGTCTATAAGGATCAATAAGGATTCTTATTTGTCTTGGTAATCCGCCTACGACGTAAACATCAGCAACATCCTGGACCTTTTTTATTTCGTTTTCAAGGGCTTCTGCAATACGTCTAAGGTCAAAAGAGTTAAAGTTTTTACCCCATAGGGTAAGGGTTAAGATAGGCACATCATCAATAGACTTTGGTTTAATAAGAGGTGGAAGAACTACTCCTGGAGGTGCCAAGTCTAAGGCTGACATCATTTTGCTATTTAATTCAACTAAAGCTTTTATAGGACTTGTGCCAACATAGAACCTTGCTGTTACTATAGCCATTCCCTCCATACTTGCTGAATAGATATACTCAATATCCTTTAGTTCCATAAGTTTTTTTTCAAGAGGTGTAACTACTCTTCTTTCAACTTCTTCAGGTGATGCTCCTGGGTAAGATATCATAATATCAATCATTGGAACTACTATCTGAGGCTCTTCTTCCTTGGGAGTAGTTATTACCGAAAAGATGCCTAAAGCAATAGAGACTATAATTAAGATAGGAGTAAGCTTAGAGTCAATAAAATATCGTGCTAATTGACCTGCAAGGCCATATTGCATGACCTATCTCCTAATTCTACATCCCTCACAGGCCCTCTCAACACCTTTTACAATTATTTCTTCCTTACCTTCTAAACCAGCAAGAACTTCGTACTTATCTCCTCTTTTATCTCCGAGTCTTATATATCTCAATTCAAGAGTATTATCCTCTTTAACTGTCCACACCCCAGTAAAATCGTATCTTTTAACAAGTGCAGATTCTGGAATTAATAAAACTCTTAATTTTTCAGGTATCAATAAATTAGCAAACATCCCACTCTTTATATCAGTTGTATCATGAAGTTTTAATTTTACTCTAAAAGTTTTTGTTTTCTGATCAAGTGATGGAGAAATTTCAACTACAGTGCTATTAATTAGACGATTTATTGAAGGGACATAAACTTTATATATTTGACCTACATTGATTTTCCCAATCATCTTCTCTGGAAGGAAGACTTCCAATAGAAAGGGAGGTGCCTCTAGCACAAGAAGAGGCTTACCAGGAAGGGCGAGATCTCCAGGTTCAGCAAATTTAGTAGCAACATAACCTGAAAATGGAGCAGTAAGTAGGGCATACTTGAGATTACTTGCTATAGCTTTCCTTTGTTGTTGAATTGCTCTGATTCCTGCTTTAGCCTGTTCTACCTGAGCTTTAGCACTCTCATATTGGGCTAAGATTTGGTCATACTCCTGTTGAGTAATTGCTCCCTCTTTGTGTAAAGTTGAATATCTCTCGAAGGTCTTTTTTATTGCTTCATAGTTTGCTTGGGCAGACTTAAGGGCCTGTTCTGCTTGAAGTGTTTGATAATCAACAGCAGTGACCTGGGCCTCAATATCCTCAGCATCAAGTCTGATTAAAAGTTTGCCAGCCCTGACAAAATCTCCTTCTTTCACGTAGATCTCTTTAATACGACCTGAAAGTCTTGAAGAGAGTTCTATTCTCTTGTCTGCAACAATTTGTCCAACATAGGCGGATTCAACTTCCTCAAGGACCTCCACTTTTCCAACTACCAGATTATCAACCTCCTTTACCTCCCGGGTAATCTGTTGAGGACTAATCTTCTTTCCAACAAAGCCTCCCACCCAGATCACTAAAAGGAGAATTGTAAGAGCAAAGAGACCGTATTTAATCCAGCCCTTCATTTTGTGACCTCCTCCGTTAATCCCGCACTGAAGAGGAGATTAATGTAAGCCTTGTGGCAGAGAAAAATTGCCTGAGCTTTCTCAAGTCTTGCTCGATCTAATTCAGTTTGCGCATCTAAGAGGTCAACCATTCGGGCAAGTCCTGTTTTATAACGCAATTCCATGACTCTAAGTACCTCTTTGCTTGCCTGAATTCTCTCCTCTGCAGATCTTAACATATCGAGAGCATTGAGATACTCGGAGTAGGCCTTTTCAAATTCCAGCTTAGCTTGTTCAGTTGTGTATCGTTGGTATTCTCTTAGACTATTCATACGCTCCAAATTAGCTTGCGCTTTTCTAAGGGTTGTGAGCCCAAGATCAAAACTCCAAGAAAGATTTATACCAAATAAATACCCATCTCCATCACCTTTAAAAGGAAAGTTTTTTGAGTTCAACGAGTATTGAGCAAAGGCAGAGAGTTGTGGCTTATTCTCTGAAAGCACATATCTGTAGGCTTCTCTATGCGATTTTATACGTTCATCAAGGGCCCTAATATCTGCTCTTGTTAGAACTACTCCTTTTAACTCATCTAATCTCGGGACCGGACACACTGAAATTGTTTGTACATCAAAACTTCCAAGTGAGACCCCCACCGCTACTTCTAAGGCCCTCTTAGAGAGAGCATATAACCTAATGGCACGATCAAGCTCCTCTTGAGCCCTTGAGAGATGAACTCTTGCTCTATGAACATCCGAAAGGAGCACAATGCCTGTCCGATAAAGTTCCTCGGAAATGCGCAGACGTTCCTTTGCTTCTTCCAGTATCTGCTTGGAGACAGAGACAACATTCTTAGCAAGCACTGCTTCCATATAGGCAAGATATACATTCCTTATGACCTCCTCCCTTCTGCGTGTGGCTTCAAGTGAGACTGCTTTCAATTCATGTTCTGCCATTCTCTTTGCGGTCTGAATTTTTCCTCCAAGCCAAATGGGTATTTCAAAGGTAATCCGTGTTTCAAAATTACTAATTGCTCTGGGATTATTTAACCTCTGGGGATCAAAGTCCTCATATACAATTCTCTCTTGATTTAGTTTGAAAGAAAACGTATGAGCAGGAAGATTAGTTCGGCTGAAAATCTCTTCCAATTTTATACGGGGGTAGTTCGCACCAGAGATCGCACGAAGCTCATACTCCTGAGCCCTAACCTGACTTTGAGCAGATCGTATAAGAGGGTTTTCCCTTATGGCAAGATCAAGGACTTCATTAAGGGTTAACTCATTCGCTAATAGTGAAACAGGAAAAAAAACAATAAAAAGGAAATTTCCAAAAATGAGTAATAGTCTATTCATCTTCAAGGCTGTTTCTTTTTTGTTTGATATTAAAATCTTATTATATAGCTTTGAGACGTCAAGTTATTGTTTTTAGGCCTGATTTGAGGTAATTGTAATTTTTATTTTTTGATTTAATTTAAAAAGAAAGCCCTTTTGGAGGAATTTATGGAAAGAGAACTCAAAATTCTGACATTTGGAGCTCCTGTTTTGAGGGAGAAAGCAACTCCTGTTGAGGACATAAATGGGGCCCTTAAGGAGACCATCGAAAAGATGGCTGATCTTATGTATAAGGTTAAGGGTTTGGGGCTTGCAGCAAATCAGGTAGGAATCCCTAAGAGGTTTTTTATCATGGATATTTCTCAAAGGGAAGGACGCCCTTTGCTTGAGGTTTACATTAATCCTGTAATACTCTCAGCTGAGGGTGTTACTGAGTATGAAGAGGGTTGTCTAAGTATTCCAGGTTACTATGCAAAGGTGGAAAGATTTGCCCGTCTTTTTGTCAAGGCCTATGATCTTGAGGGTAGGGAATTTGAGAGGGAGCTAACTGGGCTTCATGCTATTGCCTTTCAGCATGAATTTGACCATCTGGAGGGAGTTCTCTTTGTGGATCGTCTCTCACCACTAAAGAAAACACTTTTTCAGAAATGGTGGAAAAAACACGCTCCAACTAAATAGAGTTCTTTAACCTGCTGTACTCACTCTAAATCTCTCAAGGCAAGTTGTTCTACCATCTAAGTCGAGCTCTATAAAGACTCCTTCTACCTTAAATGGGCCAGATTCTTCTACTTCTAGCTTTCTACCAACCATAGAGACATAAAGTTCCAGAGCCTGTGAAATCTTCATTCCTATCACACTGTTTGTGCTTCCACACATTCCCACATCTGTGATGTAGCCAGTTCCCTGAGGTAAAATTCTTTCATCTGAGGTTTGAACATGGGTATGAGTTCCGACTATTGCGGAAACAAGGCCATCTAGAAAATAGCCAAGGGCTATTTTTTCCGAGGTAGCCTCTGCGTGAAAGTCTACGAGTATAAAGGGGGTTTCCGCTCTTAGCTCTTCAGCAAGTTTTTTTCCAACAAGAAAAGGGTTTTCCAAGGGACGCATGAAGATTCTACCTTCAAGATTAATTACTGCTAATTTTTGCGTTCCTTTCTGACAAATAGTCCATCCTTTGCCAGGGGCACCAGGACCGTAGTTTGCTGGCCGTATTACTCGTTCAGTCTTTTGAAGATAGGGAATAAATTCTTTTTTCCATACATGATTACCTGTAGTTATCACGTCTATGCCCAAGGTAAGAAGTTCCTCCGCTACTTTTTCTGTAAGGCCATAACCACCTGCTGAGTTCTCTCCATTGGCTACAATAAAGTCAGGCTCATATTTTTTTATCAATTCGGGAATAAATTCTTTTAATGCCCTTCTACCAGGAGATCCAACCACATCTCCAAAGAAAAGGATCTTCATCTTATCGCTCCTTATCTTGCATATTCTACAGCCCTTGTCTCTCTAAGGACAGTTACTCTGATTATTCCCGGATAGGTAAGCTCTCTTTCAATCTTGTTAGCTATCTCTCTAGCAAGAAGGTAGGCCCTTTCATCGGAGACAATCTTTGAGTCTACAATAACTCTCACCTCGCGACCAGCTTGAATGGCATAGGCCTTTTCAACACCTTCAAAGGAGGAGGCAAGGGTTTCTAATTCTCTAATCCTCTTTATGTAGGCCTCAAGGAGTTCCCTTCTAGCACCAGGCCTTGCTCCAGAGAGGGCATCTGAGACCTGAAGTATGACACCAAGGAGGGTTGTAATAGGAATGTCCTCATGGTGAGAGGCGATAGCATTGACTATCTCTTCATCTTCTCCATATTTTCTTGCCAGCTCTGCTCCTATAAGAGCATGAGGTCCTTCCTGCTCATAGCTTGCTGCCTTTCCAATATCGTGAAGAAGAGCTGCTCTCTTTGCTTTCTTAGGGTCAAGCCCAAGCTCACTTGCAATGGCAGAGCAAATTATAGCAGTCTCAAGAGAGTGCTGTAGCACGTTTTGACTATAGCTTGTCCTAAATTTGAGCTTCCCTAAGAGTTTAACCAATTCTGGATGAATCCCGTAGATCCCCATTTCAAAACAGGCCTTTTCGCCGACTTCTGCAATGTGCTGTTCCATCTCCTCCTCTACCTGTTTGACAACTTCCTCAATTCGTGTTGGATGAATTCTTCCATCTGCAATCAATCTTTCAAGGGCAATTCGGGCAATCTCTCTCCTGTAAGGGTCATGACATGAGAGAACTACCACTTCAGGGGTGTCGTCTATTAAAAGATCTACTCCTGTTAATGTTTCAAAGGTTCTGATATTTCTTCCTTCTCTTCCTATTATTCTTCCTTTCATGTCTTCACTTGGAAGCTGAACAACTGACACAGTTTTTTCCGTTACAAAAGGTACGGCAGCCTTTGCAGTGGCATAGGCTATAATTTCTTGAGCCTTTCTCTTTGCTTCCTCTCTGATTTCATTCTCAATTTTCATAATAACCTTGGCCTTTTCTTCAGTCATCTCTTCTTCAACTTTCCGAAGAATTAGTTCTCTTGCCTCACGTTCTGTTAATCCCGCAATTCTCTCAAGTTCCTCCTTTGCTTTTCTCAGATTCTCTTCAAGGGCTTTCCTCTCATTATCAAGGGCCTCCCTTAATCCTTCAATCTCTCTTAGCCTTGCTCCGAGCTCTTTCTCTCTTCTTGAGAGGTCCTCTTCCTTCTTTACTAGAAGGTCTTCCTTGTGTTGGATCCGCTCTTCTTTGAAGGAGAGATCTTTGATCTTCCTCTCATAGTCCTTTTCTAGTTCCTCTTTAAGTTTCTGGATTTCACTTTTAATCTGATACTCAGCATCCCTCAGTTTTTGATGAGCCTCTTTCTCAGCTTTAAAGAGGATCTCCTTTGAACGTTCTTCTGCGGAGAGGAGAATAAGGTCAGCCTTTTCTTGAGCCTTTTTAATGATTTCTTCAGCTTCCAGTATTACAGATTTTTTCAACTCTTCGTCTCTTTTCTTCTGGATGTAGAGGTAAATTCCAGCAACAGCCAATCCAACAACAATACCGAGGATGAAAAACACCGTAGTCATCATTTTTACCCTCCTTTATCTAGCTCTTGGAGGGGAAGAAAGGGGGTGAGAGAGAGGAACCCCGGGGTGCCGTGGTAGATTGCCTGCTTCAAGCTCTAGTTCAGCTTATTATGAGGCGGGGGCTGGTAAGCTCTATGAGTTCTGGTTTAGAGCCCCAGCTCCACCTAACCTCTAATTCTCGTTGGTGTTAGCTTGGCAGGCAAATATTCTACTCACGCGCACCCGAGGCATTTGAAGATGTATCTTTAAGAAGTTCATCAATCTTACTTAACTGGGCCTTTAAATGGGCCTCGAGTGCCTCCTTTTCCTTCTTTGTCTTTACATAGTCATAAGCAACCTGTAAAAGTAACCAAATTGCAAGTTTGTAAGTAGGAACTCTCTTTAAAGCCTCGATCTCCCGTTTCTTCACCTCCAAGTAGGACAAAACTTCCTTTATCTCCTCTTCCGGAAGGTTACTCCGGAAGGTGAAAGATTGCCCTAAAAATTCAAAAGTTACCTCAGGGGGCACCATAATCAGATCTTAGAAAGCTTTTCTATGAGACTACCAATCTTCTCTCTCAAAACCCTCCTTTCTTCTTCCCTCCTTTCTATTTCCTCCTTTAGTTGGCGGTTTTCTTCTATTTTTTCTTCAAGTTTCTGTTCTAACTCCTCCTTTGCTTTTCTTAGGTCCATAACCGTGGCAATAAGGAGATCTATTTTTTGCTCAAGTTCCGCAACCTCAGGTAGTGGCATCGCAAGCCTCCATTGTTAATTTGATTTCATAAGTAAAAACCCAATTTTAAAATTTTCAAGACCTCACAATTGTATCTAACCTCTTGACAAAGGCTAAATAAATGCTACCTTTACGAAAAACTCAAAAGGAGGGATTTCTTTGGCAGGAATAATCGTAAGAGAAGGTGAATCCTTCGAACAAGCTCTTAAAAGGTTCAAAAGATTAGTTGAAAAAACAAAAATCTTATCCGAGGTCAAAAAGAGAGAATTCTACGAAAAACCCGGTGTAAGAAGAAGAAAAAAGATACAAGCAGCAAGGAAAAAGCTACTCAAAAAGTTAAAAAAACTTCAACAGAAACTGGAAGATTAGTTATCCCGCTTATAGGTGCGGAAGGATTTTCTCTCTCTTAACTGGGATATCCTCCTTACATATCTACAGAAATTCATAAGAACTGAATCAGCAAAGGATTATGTATCTAAGTATGAACCAAGTTTTTCCCTGCAAAAGGCACTCATCCTCAAAGAGGAATCAAATTATCTCCTTAATCTTTTCAATAGTGGTATTGATATTGAAATCCCAAATCTACCCTCCATAAGAAATATTTTAGACACTGCTGAAAAGCGAGGACTTCTTCTTCCAAAGGAACTGTCAAAGATCTGTCTATTTATCAAATTTATACGTATTAATAGAAAACTTCTCGTCAACTCTCCGTTTGGAGTTCTCGTTGAACTAAGTGCTCCTCTTGAAGAAACTTTTGAAAGACTTGAGTTAATCTTTAACTTAGAAACTGGAGATTTTTCCGATAAGGCAAGTTATTCTCTCTACTTAATAAGGAAGAAGATCCAAAATCTTAAAGACGAACTTTTTACAAAATTAGAAAAGCTAATAGAGCATTATACCAAATTAGGTTTTCTTCAAGAGCCTATCTATTTAGTGAAAGAAGGAAGATATGTTCTTCCAGTAAAGCCAGAATTTAAAAATAAAATTAAAGGTATAGTTCATGGCTTTTCCCAAAGCGGAGCTACTGTATTTGTTGAACCTTTTAGTATAGTTGTGCTTACAAATGAATTGAATGAACTTCTGTGGGAAGAGGAAAGGGAGATTAATCGCCTTTTAAGAGAAATAACCAATGAGCTCTTAAGAGAAAAGGAGAGATTTACTCAGCTTGAACGAGAACTTGTTAGACTTGATGTTGCTCAGGCAAGGGTAAGACTTGGGAAGCTATATAATGGTATTTTACCTGAATTTACAGATTCAGAACGACTTGAAATTGAGGAAGGGGTTCATCCACTACTATATCTGCGTGCCCTTGAGGGGGGAGGAACATTTCCTGTTGCAAACAATTTCTATCTCACAAGAGCTCTACTTATAACAGGTCCAAATCTTGGAGGAAAAACTGTCTCCTTAAAAACCATAGGGCTGTATGTGCTCATGGCATATGGTGGATTTCTCCTTCCTGCAAAGCGAGCTAAAATTCCGTTTTTACAAGATGTTTTGGTGGACATTGGAGATGACCAGAATCTCATGATCGGAGAGTCCTCCTTTTCTGCCCATCTGAGAAATCTTTTGAGGATAGTGAAGAGGGCAAACGAGAAAAGCTTAGTGCTTCTTGATGAGCCAGGAAGAGGCACAAATCCTGATGAGGGATCTGCTCTTGTCTGCGCCATTATAGAAAGACTTCTTAAAAGGGGAGCAAAACTTGTTGTTACAACTCATTCACAGGCAATCAAGGGATTCCTAAGTAACTCGGAGGGTGCTCTCATTGGAACTATGGAGTTTGACCATAGGACTCATCAGCCAACCTATAGGCTTCTGCTTGGCTACTGGGGAGATTCTCATGCACTTAAATTGGCAAAAAAACTGGGATTTGATGAAGAGATCTTGAAGCGAGCTGAAGAGCTTCTTGAAAATCAAGAGTATTATCAGTGGCAGAAGAGGTATTTAGAAGAGATTGAAAAGATTGAGCAAATGAAAAAAGAGCTTTCAGAAAAGACTCGTCAACTTGAATTAGAAAGGGAGAAAATTCGTAAGCTAAAGGAAAAGCTCCAGGAGGAACTCAATCGGGCAATCGAGAAAATCTACACTGATTGGCAGAAAGAATTTCAAGAGCTTATAAATAAAATTTCTGAGGAAAAATCTATAAAAAAGGCAAGGGAGGAATTTCGCAACTTTCTCAGAGAGAGAACAATAAAGTTTGAGGAGGGACCACAGTTTAGTGTTGGTGAACGGGTTAGAATCGGATCAACAGCCAGGGAGGGCGAAATTTTAGCTATAAAAGAAAACATTGCAATTGTAGCCTGCGGTCCTTTTAAGTTAGAGATACCTCTTTGCGAACTTAAGAAGATTGGGCAAAAGGCGGAGACAGTGACCTCATCAAAAAATCTGAGAGAGAAAAAAGAGGAAACAAGCTTTAAGCAAGAAAAGCTTAACCTTATTGGTGAAACTGTAGAGTCTGCCCTTAATATCCTTGAGAAGAAGATTAATGAGTGTTTCCTCCGAGGAGTAAATCGACTTCTTGTAATTCACGGCCATGGCACTGGTAGGCTTCGCAGTTCCATTAGAGAATATCTCTCTAAGCACCCCCTCATAGAATCTATTGAAGATGCCCCACCATCCGCAGGAGGTAGCGGGGCTACCTTGGTCTCCCTTGCGGAAGCGATAAAAAACACAACCTATTGATTTTTTAAATATTGTGTGGTAGTTTTTACCTGTATTTCTTATGTCTGTATCAATTAATAATCTCTTTGAAGAAGTAAAGTCTCATTACGATGTTGTCAGTTTTATTTCTCAGTTTGTTAAGCTAAAAAAGGTTGGTAGAAACTATGTAGGGCTATGCCCTTTTCATTCTGAAAAGACCCCTTCTTTTACAGTCAGCCCTGAAAAGCAGATATTTAAATGCTTTGGTTGTGGGGCATCAGGTGATGTAATCACCTTCTATATGAAGTTAAAGGGTATTGACTTTAAGTCTGCCCTAATTGAGCTTGCAGAGAGGGCTGGAATCAAGGTTGAATTTAGCCAGAGTAGTGTTCAAAAGAAGAATAGGGAAATATTGGAGTTGAATTTTCGCGTAGCAAAGATTTATCAAAACTTTCTTTTCAATCATGTCCAAGGAGAGAGAGCACGAGCCCATCTTAAAGAGAGAGGGCTTAGTGAAGAAACATGGCAAACCTTTTTTTTAGGTTATGCACCTCCAGAGGGAAGAGTTCTTGCAGGGCTTCTTAGGGCAAGTAAAGTTGATATGGATCTTGCTTTAGAGACAGGGCTATTGAAAAAAGAGGAGGATGGATCTTTCACAGATCTCTTTAGAGATAGAATTATCTTTCCAATCTTTAATGAAAGGGGAGAATGTATTGGCTTTGGTGGTAGGGCTCTCAAGTCAGATGTAGAGCCAAAATACCTTAATTCGCCTGAAAGTAAGGTCTTTAAGAAGAGTGAAGTCCTATATGGTCTTTTTCATAGCAAAGACTACATAAGGAAAAGTCGTCAGGTCTACTTAGTTGAAGGATATTTTGACTATTTAGCCCTTTGGGAAAGAGGGGTCAGAAATGTCGTTGCAACCTGTGGAACAGCTCTTACTGAAGCCCATGTGAAAAAGATTCTAAATTTCTCCGATGATGTTATTGTCCTCTTTGACGGGGATAAGGCAGGAAGAAAGGCAACAGTAAGGGCTATTGGGCTCTTTCTAAAAGAAAATAAGTTACCTCAAGTAGTACAATTGCCTGAAGGAGAGGATCCTGATTCCTATGTTAGAAAAATATCTTCTGAACCACCTGAAGAACCTTACGAGGTCCTCATAAAGAACACAATTTCGCCCTTGGTTTTTTGTTATCAATACTTTAAGGAAGAATACAGGGGTAATCTTGGTCGAGTATTTCAAGATATGGTTGATCTCTGCAGAGGTATTAGTGATCCACTCTTAGAGAGGGCCATATGTAGGGAACTTGCCTTTTTCTTTGATATTTCTGAAAGCGATGTTCGGAGAGTCCTCCGAAAGGAAACTCAGCGAACAACGCAGGATGTTCAGGGCTTTCAAGATTTTCAGACCTTAGGATTTAGAGGAGGCCCTGATGAGGACTTTTTAAAGGCCATATGTCAGTTTCTCATCCAAAATCCTAACTACATACCTAAACTTGAAGCTGAAACAGAAATAAAGGATTATCTTGAAAGCCTTGAAGAGGGACCCTATTTTGATTTCCTAAAAAAGCTTTTATATTTTAAACCAACAGAGGAGACTCAGCTCTTTGCCATCCCTGATCCGCAGTTTCAAGAGATCTTAGGGGATCTCTTCTTTTCACCTCCTTTTGAAAATAAAGAGGAGACCTTTGAGCAGATAAAGAGGTGTATCTCGATAATGAAAAAGAGAAGAGCTCTTAAGAAACTTGCAGAGATCATAAGGCACGTTGAAAAGTGCGGAAACCGAGAAGAGATTGAAAAACTTCTTTTTAAACTCAGAGGCACACTGAGTTTTTAGAGGTGCACTAAATAAAATTTTAGGAGGGGTCTATGAGCCTCCAAATTAAAAAAACATGTCTTCTTGATGAAGACATGTTCATTGATGAAATTGATGAGAATTTCATTGAAGAGGAAGTTAAGAGAAGTAGGACAGAAGAGTCTCTGAAGATCTACATCAACGAAGTCTTCAATCATCGCCTCCTTACGAAAGAGGACGAAATTAGAATTGGTAGAGAAATTGAGGAAAATGAAAGGCTAATTCTACGGGAAATCTGTTCATATCCTACTCAAATAATGAAGTTTTATCAATTTCTTCGCAGAGCAGAGAGAGAAAATGACTTTTCTCGTTTCTTCAAAGATTACGAAGACTTGGAGAGGAAAGAGGACAAAAAAAACCACTGGACAAAGAGATTCAAAGAGACCCTTCTTGAACTGCTAGATCTAGAGCCCTATACAGAGAGTTGGAACGAGCAGGTAGATATTGCTCTAAATATCCTTTATGAAGTGCGTCCAACAAAGAAGCTACTTGATGAGCTATCCTGCGAGATTTTGGAAACTTATAACAAGATCCAACACTTTGAAAGTTTAAAATCAAAAATAGCAAAAGACCTTTTAGGGATTGAAATAGACTGGGAAAGTCTTTTCTCAAAGAATGGTTTTGAGGAGAGGAGGTCAAAATTTTTTAAGGATTGGGAAAGTCATCCAGAGGTCCAAAAGTTCCTTCTTGAAGGAAGCAGAGCCTATCATGAAATTGAAAGTGGACTCAATTTCTTAGGAAAAACCTATGAAGAAGTCAAGATGTCAGGGGAAAAAATAAAGAGTGCCCTTCTGAATATAGAAAAGAAAAAAGAAGAATTAATAAATGCCAATCTCAGGCTTGTCCTTTCAATAGCAAAAAAGTATGCACCTAAGGGAAGTCTGCTTGCAGATCTTATTCAAGAGGGCAATATTGGTTTGTTGAAAGCTGTTGAGAAATTTGACTATCGTAGAGGATTTAAATTTTCCACTTATGCTACTTGGTGGATAAGACAAAATATTACAAAATACTTAGCTGAAAATACAAGAACTATTCGTATCCCTGTGCACATTATAGAAGCAATTTACAAGATAAGTAAAATTGTATCAACTAAATTCTATCAAGAATATGGAAGAGATCCGACACTTGAGGAGCTATCAAAAGAAACAGGTTTATCAATTGAAAGGCTAAGTTACATATTTAAAGTAATGAAACAACCTATTTCTCTTGAAGCAACTATTGGAGAAGAGGAGGACACGACCTTAAAAGATTTTATAGAGGATCAGAGCACTCTTAAGCCAGATGAGGCTACTTTTAATCAGGCTCTCTCTATTAAAATAAAGGAGCTTTTAAAGACACTTTCGCCAAGAGAGGAAAAAATCATTCGCCTTCGTTTTGGAATTGGTGAAAAGGAGGCCCATACTCTTGAAGAGGTAGGAAATAAATTTGGGGTTACCAAAGAGCGAATCCGCCAGATAGAAAATATGGCCCTTAGAAAGTTGAAACACCCAAACCGGCTCAAATTATTAAAAAATTTCTTACACTATGGTTCATAGTTTTAATCTTGATCCACAAAAGGAAAGGGAACTTATAAGAATTCTACAGAGAGAGTTTCCTCTTACTTCAAGGCCCTTTGAGGAGATTGCCCGACGTTTGAATTTAGAGGAAGGTCTTCTTCTTGATATCCTTAAAGATTGGCAGAAAGAGGGCAAGCTCAGACAGATTTCTGCCATTTTTAATCCTCAGTCCTTAGGACACAGCTCATCGCTCTTTGCCTTTAAGGTCCCCTCTCAAAATCTGGAAAGGGCGGTTGAGGTTATAAATGGACATCCCGGTGTGAGTCATAATTATCTCAGAGATCACAGCTATAACCTCTGGTTTACTCTGGTAGTTCCCCCTGGAAGAGACCTCTTAGAGGAAGCAAAGAAACTATATGAACTCTCAGGGGCTGAGGATCTTCTCTATTTACCAGTTATTAGAGTATTTAAGATAGCGGTTACTTTTGAAATGGAGAACGGAGAGGCTGGTCTGGAAGGTCAACAGGAGAGTAGAAGTAAAACTCAAGAGAAGGTTTTTTCTGAAAAGGATATAAAGATTCTACGAGCTCTTCAAGAGCCTTTACCTCTTGTTAGAGAGCCCTTTAAGCTTCTTGCAGACTCTTTGGGCATAGCTGAAGAGGCAATCTTTTTCTGGCTAAAAGAGATGGAGAGGAGTGGTTGTCTTAGGCGATTTGGAGCCCTCTTTAAACATCAAAAACTGGGCTTTAGAGAGAACTTTATGGTTGCCTGGGTAGTGCCTGAAAGTAGGATTGAGGAGGTTGGAAAGTCACTTAGCAAAAAGAGCTTTATTACCCACTGTTATCTTCGCAAGAGTTATCCTCATTGGCCCTATAACATCTATACGATGTGTCATTTTAGAGGAGATGGTCTTGAATCAATAAAAGCACTCTCAGAGGAAATCAATATTCCCTACTATCTACCTCTTAAGACAGTAAAAGAATTTAAAAAAATTCGCTTAAAACTCTTTTACTGGTAAAAGTAAAGTAAATTTCTAAGGAAATAGTTTCATCTTACAAGTTTGATATCTTCTACCTTAATATCATATAAGACGTTTTTCCCAGAATGAAAACGCTCTAAATAGTAAATAACTGCTATCTTTTTACCCTTATAGTCAAAAATTGCACTACATTGATATTTGCCCTCTGATAGTTTTTTAGGTTTTGAGACATCATCTAAGTGTAGAGTTTCCGCAATAGGTGTGAGCCTGTTTATGAGTTCATTTTCAATTTTGTCAACTTGGTCTATGCCTTCAAATAGGGCAGTAACACCTCCAAGAAAGGTTGTTGCAAGAGCTTCACCTGGATTCTCCATTATCCATATGTGCATAGCAGTCTGAAATTTTAGTTTCTGCATAAACTTTTCGTTTGTACACACATTACCTCTGGGCAAATTTTGACATGAATAGAGAACAATGGCTAATAAGGTGATTGTGATAAGCAGTCTTTTCATAGTTCCCTCCTAAGTTACAGTAGGCTATCGGAAATGTATTTGAGGCTGATAAAGAGAAGTATGAAGATTAAAAGTATACTTAGGGCTTTCTGAGGGACCCGTTTTTGAATTTTGGCACCAAGATACATTCCAAAGGCACCACCTATACCAAAGAGGACACCTAGCAAAAAGTCCGGAGCTTTTCCTCCTATGGTAAAGATTATTACTCCTAAGACCGAAGTAAGGAAGGTGCCAAAGAGGGTAGCCCCAGCAAAGACATAGGGCGGTAAATGGAAAAAGGCAAAGAGAATTGGAGCCATCAAGGCTCCTCCACCAATTCCATAAATCCCACCAATGACACCTATGATAAGGGCAGTTAGGGTAACCAGAATTGTATTAACTTTGTAAACTTTTTCAGAATATTTAAATTCAAGAGAGAAAAGACCAAAACGAAGGGTGCGGATTGGTTCCGGAGAAAATTTAACTTGTTTTTGAGGAAAAAAGAGATCACAAATCATTTTACCTGCAATGAATAGGAGGACTGCTCCAACAAGTAGTTTGAAATTTTTAAGGCTTTCAAAGAGTGAGATACGGAAAAAATAGCCAATAACAACTCCAGGAAAGGTGCCAAGGGTAATTAATATAGTCAAAGGGTAATATAATCTTTTTTCTTTCCAATACTTGTAAACTCCACTGGGGATAGCAACAACATTATAGAGGTGATTTGTAGCTGAGACTGTTACCGTAGTGTAATTTAGGATACTCACTTGAAAGGGGAGTAGAAGAAAGGCTCCACTTATGCCAACAGTTGAGCAAAAGAACGACAGAATAAATCCTATCAGAGGTGGGAGAAAAAGAGGTAATTTCAGTTGAGCAACTGGAAAATAGTATTCAAATAACACTATTCAAAATTTTCATTTTAATCGTTGTAATCTTCTCAAACAGTCTTCATACCAAGGGGCATCCTTAGGTCCTATTTCAAGGGCCTTTTGATAGTTCTCCTTAGCCTGAGCAAATTTTTTTAGATTTTCTAGATTTCTTCCAGCATAGTAGTAGCTTCCACCGTCAAAGGGTATCAATTTCTTAGCCTTTTCAAAATAGGCCAAACTGCGTTCCCAGTTGTTGAGTCCAAATTCTGAGAGTCCACAAATGTAGTGGGCGGAAAAAAGTTCAGGATTAAATTTAAGGGCACGAAAAGCATACTCCCTTGCTTGAAGGTAATTTTTCTCTTTTAAATGAATACGGGCAAGGTAGAGAAGGGCAGGGATGTTTTTGGGATAGAGTTCTAAGGCTTTAGTGAAATGCTTCTCAGCTTTTTCAAAGTCTCTATCTTTGAATGCTTTTTTGCCCTTTTCTGACTCCTCAAAGGAAGCCTTAGTTTGATTGAGTAAACCTTTTATTTCTTCAAACTTGGGAGTATTTTTGATAAAAGTGCCAGTGAGTTTAGTTTGATTCAATCTATTTTGCCACTCCTTAATTCTTGTCTCAGGAAGGGGATGGGTTGAGAGCCACTCTAAGGGTCTACTCTTTTCCATTTTCTTGAATCTTTCAAATACACGAAGCATGCCCTCTGGGGAGTAACCAGATGCCACTAAGAGTTTGAAGGCACTCTCATCTGCCTCTCTTTCCTGATCTCTTGAAAATTTGAGAGAGAGTAGACCAGCTGAGATTCTTCCTAATTGAAAGAGAATTTCTCCACTTAGATTTTGTGGCAAAAATAGGGCACCGATTTGAAGGAGAAGATTCATAGCAAGCTGTTTTTCTACGAATCTGGCATGGTGTCTTCTCTCAATGTGTCCAATCTCGTGACCTAAAATACCAGCAAGCTCATCTTCACTTTCTAGAGTAAGAAAAATGCCTCTGGTGATGATTACTGGTCCCCCAGGGAGAGCAAAGGCATTAATAATTCCTGAGTTGACCAAATAGAATTGATATTCCATCTTTCGCTGAGCCCTTTGAGCTAAACGTCGGCCAATCTGATTGACATAACTCTGAACCTCCTCCTCAGGATAGAGCCCGTCAAATTCATCAATAGAGGCTGGCAAGTAGAGTTTACCAAGCTCGATCTCCCTTTCTTCAGAAATGAGCCTTAGTGAGAAACCTTCACTCTGATGACTTGAACAACTTGGTCCAATAAGAAAAATAAGGAGGAGTAAAAAAACCCTGACAATAAGGTAGCTGAATTGTCGTTTCATCTTAGAAACTAATTATATACCTATTCAAATTTTGTCAAAGGGTAAAAGATAGGTCCTTTTTAGTTTGATTGTCAATATGAAAAAAACAAGAACTTTTAAGAATACCATCGTAAAGGGCGAAAGTTTTAATTTAAATCTTGAAATTTCCAGATCCGTGACAGAATTTTTCTGGCTTATTAAGGATCTTGACAAAAAGAATTTATGATATATTTTATACCGCGTTCCAAAGGGGGCGAATAATAAAGGGGGTGGGAGAGATGAAAAACTTCGAAAAAATGGAGTATGGCTTTGGTCAGCATTTGATTATTGACGGATACGGTGCAAACTATCAGAAACTAACTGACATAGACTTTATATTTAATTTCCTGAATAAATATCCTGAAGACATCCAAATGACAAAAATCATGCCTCCATATGTATTTAAATATTATGCCCCTGATCCAGAGGATTGGGGAATTTCAGGATTTGTAATTATTGCTGAAAGCCATATAAGCATTCACACCTTTCCTGAGAAAAGATACCTAAGTGTAGATATCTTTTCCTGCAAGCCCTTTGATGTAGATAAGGCTATTCAGGATATCACAGAGATGTTTGAAATCCAGAAGAGTGAGATAAGGCTCCTTGACAGAGGGCTTGAATTTCCACGCTCAATAAGAGCTGTTGAAAACTTCATGAGAGTTGAGAGAAAGAATATAGTTCTCTAAGGAATGAAAATTACCTTTCTTGGGCTACCCGATGCTGAAAATGCTCGGGTTGCCCTTCTTCCTATTCCCTATGAACAGACGACTTCTTGGCTAAAAGGAACCTGTTTTGCACCAATAGAGATTCTAAAGACGAGTCCCTATTTGGAATTTTTTGACGAAGAAACAGGAATTCAGCCTCACGAAGAGCTCGGTTTCTTCACCTATCCCATCGAAGAATTTCCTCAGGATGCAGAAAAAGCTCTCTTGAAGATAAGAAGTCTCGTAAGAGATGCTCAGCAAAGGGGTTTTCTTCCCATCCTCCTTGGTGGAGAACACACTATTACTCTTGGTGCGGTATCTGCTCTAAAAGAGATCTTTCCTGAGCTAAAGATACTCCATTTAGATGCCCATCTTGATTTCCGCGAAGAATATCTTGGAAACAGATTTAGCCATGCAACAGTCTTTAGAAGGATCCATGAAATGGGTATCCCTTTTGTAAGTTTAGGTATAAGAGCACTATCAAAAGAGGAATACAAAGAGGCTAAAAATAGAAATATACCAGTCTACTTTGCCCATGAAGTTTGGAATGATTTCGGGAGAGTGCTAGGAGAGTTAGAAGAATTTTTGAGTGATGGATTGGTGTATATTAGTTTAGATATGGATGTCCTTGATCCATCTCTTGCACCTGGTGTCGGTACACCTGAGCCTGGTGGCCTTTCTTGGAGGGAACTTCTGCAAATATTGAGAAGATGTGCAAGAGCCAAGGTCATAGGCATGGACATTGTAGAGACTAAACCTATTCCTCACTATCCCTTCACAGAATTTCTTGTCGGAAAAATAATTCTTAAATTCTGTGCATATTTAGTTGATGTAATGAAAAATGAGTTTCTATCATAGACTTGCTAGATTACTTTTTGAGTCTTCATTGTTGAAGCGGATTGAACGAACTGGCTATAGTTATTTGGGAACAGGTAGAGAGAATGTTGCTGCTCACTCCTTTGGTGTAGTCTTTTGTGCCTTTGTAATATCTCAGCAGTTTAAGGGGAAAGTAGATGAAAATAAGGTCCTCAAAATGGCTCTATTTCATGATTTTGTTGAAGCAAGAACTGGGGATTTCAATGCGGTCAACAAACTTTACAATAGATCTGATGAACGAAGGGCCTTAGAAGAGGCCTTGGAAGATCTTCCCTTTGCAAAGGAAGTGCTTAATTTATATGAAGAATATAGGAAAAATGAGACTTTAGAAGCCCAAATAGTTCACGATGCAGATGTCTTGGATCTCATCATTCAGCTCAAGGAACAGCGGGATCTCAATAATCCCTTTGCAGAAAGATGGATTAACTACGCAAAACGGCGATTAATACTTGATGAGTCAAAAAAACTTGCCAATGCAATTGTGGAGACTGAGTGGTGTGCCTGGTGGTTAGAGAGACTCTTAAGAGAAAGAAATGAAGATACTAGGACCTGATAAATGTATTCACTGTGGAAAGTGCTTGCCTGCTTGTCCATCATATCGGCTCCTTCTTGAGGAGAACGCCTCTCCAAGAGGACGAAACCTAAGCCTTGCCCACAGGATTGAAACCTCAAAACTTGAACTCTGCCTTCTCTGCGAAAGATGTGCCAAAGTCTGCCCCCAAGGCATAAGTTTTCCCATAAACTATATACTATATAAATTAAATAATAAAAGCCCAAATAAACTATACACCATTTCAAATAAGTTGGCATCATTTAGAAATTTCCCATTACATTATATACTTAGAAAAAAAATATCAGAAAAGTCTTTAGAAAGAGTATCAAACTATTACACTGAAAGTGGAGATTTTTATGTATATGCTTCTTGTGGATTGAGGGTGCTTTATCCTGATGCATTTCTAAATTTTATGCGATTAATTGGAAAGTTTCCTGTTCACTTGCCTAAGTCAGCTGAGTGTTGTGGAATAATTCATTTAGCCCTTGGAGACCTTGAATCCGTCAAGTGGAGAGCTTTAAGGTTTTTAGAAGTTTTTTGTGAGGAAAAACCGGTTATTGTCTTTTGTGCCACTTGTTTTTGGATGATAAGACGGGTTTATCCACTTCTCTTTATGGGTGATGAGAGAGAGGTGACATTTCAGAATTTAGCTGAGAGAACCTATTTTGTTTTTGATTTTTTAAAGAAAGGACTTTCGATTGAGGCTAAAATGATAATGGATGATGGTATTCTCTATCATTTTCCCTGTCATCTCAGTTTACCCTTGACAAGTGAAGAAATTCACCTAAAAAGTATTATTAAAGCACAGGATTTTTGTTGTGGATCTGCAAGGCTTTTCCTCTGGAAGGAGGGTTTTCCCAGAAATTATCGCAAGATTTGGAGAGAAAAAACAAGGGGTAAATACTATCTGCTTACCCTTTGCACTGGGTGTTATTTAAATTTTAATTTACTCCTAAAGGAGCCACCGAAGATAGGTCATTGGATGGAGTTTATCAGATGAGTGAATATCCAAGCTATATTGAACTTTATAAGACTGGAGAACTTGATGCTCGTATTCGAGCTCTCTACGAACGGATGAGCCCCTGTAGAATCTGTCCTCATGAGTGTAGAGTTGATCGGTTAAGTGGCGAAAAGGGCTTTTGCAGGGTAGCTTCAAGACCAATCATAGCTAGTTATGGACCTCACTTTGGAGAAGAACGACCTCTTGTGGGCTCATCGGGCTCAGGCACTATTTTCTTTACCTATTGTAATATGGCCTGTGTCTATTGTCAGAATTGGGAAATTAGCCATCTTGGTGAAGGTGAGGAGATATCTGTTGAGGATTTAGCTAAAATAATGATAATACTTCAGATGTGGGGGTGTCATAACATAAACTTAGTCACTCCAACCCACCAAATAGCCTTTATCGTGGAAGCTCTCAAAATAGCAATTGAAAAGGGGCTAACCTTGCCCCTGGTCTATAATTGTGGAGGCTATGAATCGGTTGAGACTTTACAGCTCCTCAAAGGAATAGTAGACATTTATATGCCTGATATAAAGTATATGAATCCTCAAGTGGCCCTCAAGCTATCCAAGGTTAAGGATTATCCAGAAAAGGTTAAGCTAGCAGTGAAAGAGATGCATAGACAAGTTGGTGATCTTGTTATTGAGAAGGGGGTTGCAAAAAGAGGCCTAATTATTCGCCATTTAGTGTTACCAGACGACCTTTCCCAAACAGAGGAGGTTATTAAATTTGTAGCTACAGAAATCTCGCCGAATACCTATTTTAATCTTATGGATCAGTATCGGCCCTGTGGAGATGCTTGGAAATATCCTCCTCTTGATAGAAAAATAACAAGGGAGGAATGGAATAGAGCTCTCAACTTAGCTATGAAATATGGTCTCAAGAGGCTTGACGATAGAAGAGCTCGATTCTGGGACTAATATCTACGCAATTGGTGATATCCACGGCTGTCTCTATGCGGTTGAGGGGCTCATAGAGAGGCTTCCAGTTAGGTGGGGTAGGGATTTCGTGATATTTCTTGGCGATTATATTGATAGAGGACCCGATTCAAGTAGAGTGCTTGATCTACTGTTAGAGCTCAGATCCAATTATCCTAATAGAGTGTTTGCCCTTAAGGGAAATCACGAATGGATGTTTGAAAGATTCATAAAGGGTATTGATGTGGAGGTATTTCTCTATAATGGAGGAGGAGAGACTCTAAGGAGTTATCGCCGAGATGGCAGGCTTGCGATACCACAGGAGCATATTGAGTTTATTAACGAGCTCCCTCTTTTTGTAGAGATTGGATCCTACTTTTTTGTTCATGCAGGGGTAAATCCCAGTAAGTCACTCCGAGAGCAGAGTGAAGAGGACTTGTTGTGGATCAGACAGAGCTTCTACCTCTATGAAGGAAAGTTTAGTAAAACTATTGTGTTTGGGCATACTCCTTTTCCAGAGGTTCTTCTACTTGAGGATCGCATAGGGGTGGACACAGGTTGTGTCTATGGAGGGAAACTTTCTGCAGTGAGACTTCCTGATGGAGAGATTTTCGAATATGCCTGTTGGAGGTGATTTGATGGCAGAAGAAAGAAAGAAACTCTCATGGCGGGAGATTGACAAACTTAAGGATGCAAGTGGGCTTGCTAAACTGCGAAAAAAGAGAGAAAAGGAAACTTCATCTGAAAGATACTCAGAAGACAGGAAGGCAAAGGAACGGTATTTAAAGGAACTAGAAAAGCTATTCTCAAAAGAGGATTCAGAGAAGGAGGAGCTACTAAAAAAACTTCATCAGACAGTTGGTAAAAAGGACTTCAAGAAGGTTGCTTTACTCTTTTATGAAAAATTTGGTTTTCCAGATACCGCAAGAGATCTTCTTCCCTTCTTTGATGTTGAAGAGCGAGAAATTCTTGTAAAACTTTTAGAAAAGGTCAAAGAGCGGTTTCTTGAGTTCAATCCCTTTGAACGTCAAGCTCTCATTTCCCGACTAAAGACCCTCCAGTTTTCAACCCGTGACGAATATCTAGCCTACAGATGTGAAAAACTTTTGAGAGAGCTCACTCCCTAAAAAGCACCTTTTAGGACCTCTTATGGAAGACCTTGTGAGAAACTTTCTCCTCTATTTAAGTGGGATAAAGAATTATTCTGTGAACACCCTCAATGCCTATGCCTCAGATTTAGTAGATTTTCTCTCCTTTACAGGAGAAAAAGGGATTGCTCCTGATGAAGTGAATCTCGCAGTCATTCATAACTATCTATCCTATTTAAAACAGAGAGGCTACAGTGCCTTTTCTATCGCGAGGAAACTTTCAAGTTTGAAAAATTTTCTCTTTTTTCTCACTGAGGCAAAAGGTTACAAGATTGATTATTTGGACCTTCTTGAGGGTCCTAAACTTCCAAAAAGACTTCCTAAGGTCCTAACTCTTGATGAGATAGAGCAACTCCTTAAGGCTCCAGATATCAGTCATCCTCTTGGTTTTAGAGATAGAACGATGCTTGAGGTGCTCTATGCTACAGGACTCAGGGTCTCTGAACTTGTGGGGCTAACCCTGGAAAATTTAAATTTATCACTTGGTTTAGTTCGAGTGTGGGGTAAAGGAGAAAAGGAGAGGCTTGTGCCAGTCGGAGAAGTAGCTCTTCGTTTTGTTGAAAAATATATTACAGAAGTAAGACCGCTTTTTGTGACCAGAAAGAGTGAAAAGTATCTCTTTCTTAATCGCAGAGGAAAGCCTATGACACGACAGCGATTTTGGCAGATTATCAAGGAGTATGCCCTCAAGGCAGGTCTTCCACCAGAAAAGATATCACCTCATGTTATAAGACACTCCTTTGCAACCCATCTCCTTGAGGGAGGTGCTGATCTGAGGGCTCTTCAAATGATGCTCGGCCATGCAAGCTTAATTACAACTCAGATCTACACTCACCTTGATTTCTCAAAGTTAAGAAAAGACTACGAAAGGTTTCACCCCCGTGCCAGATGAAAAAATTGTCTCTATCCCCTGGGATGAATTTGTCTCAAAGGTTTGTTTAAGGCAGGAGATTCTCTCCCTTTTTGAAGTCCTTCGCAAAGAGGCAGAAAGTAGAGGCCTTTTTCTCTATGTTGCTGGTGGACCTGTAAGAGATTTTCTTCTTGGCAGAGAAATTATGGATGTAGACTTAGTATTAGTAGGTGATTGGGAGATTATCCTTGACAGAGTTTTGTCTAAACTTGGAGGAAGACTCCTCATGCGATCTCAATTTCTGACCTATAAGGTGCAACTCGGAGGCGAGACAATTGACTTGGCAACCGCAAGGAAAGAATACTATTCACAACCTGCAGTTTTGCCTCAGGTAGCCAGAGCTGGACTAGAAGATGATATCTGGAGACGAGATTTTACAATTAATGCCCTTATCTATGGTTTGACTTCCCCCTATAGAGAAAAGATTGTTGATAAAGTTGGAGGAATTGAAGACATAAAGAAAGGCATAATTAGGCCTCTTCACGAGAAATCTTTTATTGATGATCCAACAAGGATTTTGCGCGGACTGAGATATAAGGTAAGATTTGCCTTCAATTTTGGAGAAGAATTTTTTAGAGCCTTAAAACTGGCAGAAGAGGTGAGCTCTCCTCTTAGTCTTTCTCCTACAAGACTCTCTCAAGAACTCGTTAATTTTGTAAAAAAAGAACCATTTCACCTTCTATATCACCTGATATCAGAGTTGAAGATGTTTGAGATCCTAAAAAAATTTGGATTGAAAGAGAGGAACTTTGAGGAGGACGATCTGATTGTCCTTGCAAGGGCAAGGGGTGAATTAGGGGAGAAGGAGTTTCAAAAGCTTTTCCTGCTCTCTCTTGTAGAATTGAACGAACAAAATTTGGCAAGATTAGGTTTCGGTAATGAAGAGAGGAGCCAAATTGAGAAGTATCTTAAAAAAATTGAAGAAGGGCTTTATTATAGGGATGATATCTTGAAGACAGTTGAGACTCTTGAGAGGATACCTCTCTTCTTCCTGTATCGGCTTCTACTTGAAGCTAGATTCAGAGAAATGGTGAGAGAGTATCTTGAGAAATGGCGTTATGTCAAACCGTTAATTGGCGGATACGACTTGAAAGCACTTGGAGTTACTGACGGCAAAAGGATTGGAGAGATTCTAAGAGAAATTAGAAGAATGAAACTTCTTGGTAAATTAAACTCGCCAAGTGAAGAGCTTGATTTTGCCAAAAACTTGATTTTTTTCAGGAATTAATATAAACTGGGAAATATCTCTTTTAAAGAGGGCTATGATGGAAAATTTCGAGGCAATTTTAGAGGAGTATCTCATTGAATCTGAGCCTCAAATTGGCTCCCTCGTTGAGGGAGTTATCCTTAAGGTGGACAGGAATTATGCCTTTGTGGATATAGGGAGTAAACGTGAGGCGCTACTTCCGAAAGATGAATTAATTGATGCTTATGGTAGGACTATTTTCAGGGTTGGTGATACTGTAAAAGCCCTTGTTGTTAGAAGACTCTCACCTGAAGGGCAAGTTTTGCTCTCGGTAAGAAAGATACTCGAGGAGAAAGCCCTTGAGACCTTAAGAAAAGCCTTTTCTCAAAAAGAACCAGTTAAGGTCAAAATTCACAGAGAGGTTAAAGGTGGTTATGAAGTAAAATTCGAGGGGTTAATTACGGGATTTCTCCCAAGATCTCAGGTTTTGAGAACAGAAGATCCTTTTCAGGGTGATGAGATTGAAGTTCTTGTTATACAAGTAGGAGAAAGGGCCTTTGTGGTATCACAGAGGGCCTTTGCCGAAGCGGTAAAAGAGAGAAAACTTAAGGAGATTGTGAAGATAATTGAAGAGGATGGTATTTTAGAAGGCAAAGTGAAAGCCAGAGTTAAAGGAGGTTTTCTGATTGACTTTGAGGGAGTCCTTACTGGATTTCTACCTTTTTCTGAACTTACTCGTAGACGCATTCTTCCAGATGAAACTCCTATTTCAGAGGGGGACACCCTTAAAGTTAAAGCTATTGAATGGGATCCTGTTAAGAGAAAATTGAAGGTAAGTCACAAAGTTCTTGAAGCAGATCCTTGGAAGTATGTTCATGAGCGTTATACGGTTGATCAGCGTGTTCGTTGCAGGGTAGTCAAAGTGGAAAATTTTGGTGCCTTCGTAGAAATTGAGCCAGGGCTTGAAGGTTTACTTCCAGCAAGTGAGATCTCTTGGAAGAGGGGAGTAAAACCTGGAGATATCGTTCAAGTGGGAGATCTCATTGAAGCCATAATAACTGATATTGATCCTGAGAAAAGAAAACTTACTCTCAGTCTGAAAAGACTTGAGCCAAGTCCCTGGGAAATATTAGCTCAGGAACTTAAAGAAGGTGACATAGTTGAAGGACCAATTAAGACTGTTACTGATTTTGGATTATTTGTAGAGGTAAGAGAAGGTGTTGATGGATTTATTCATGCAAGCAGAGTCTCTTGGGAGAGAATTGAAAATTTGCAAGAGATTTTCAAGCCTGGTCAAATTGTCAGGGCAAAGGTCATAGAGATAGATACTCAAAAGAGGAGACTACTTCTCAGCATCAAGGATCTTCTCACAGACCCATGGCAAGATTTTTGTGAAGCTTACAAAACTGGTGACGTAGTTGAAGGTCTCATTGTAAAACAGATTCCTGGAAAGGGATATCTTGTAAGGATTAAGGAGGGGATAGTTGGTCTTCTCCCAAGGAGCGAAATCTCAAGAGAGAGAAGAGTTAAAGGTTCCTTTGATTCCGAAGAAAAAGTAAAATTGCTAATTATAGAACTTGAGCCCTCTCAGAGGAGGCTAATTCTCTCAGAGAAGGCCTATCAGGAGAAAATAGAGGAAGAGGATTATCTCGCTTATAAGTCAAGGGAAGAGGCTTCAAAAAAGGGAAGAATTATAAAAATAGCTCTTGACAAAGAGAACTCATGAAGAGACCCTGGCTTGTTTATGGTTTGGCCTTTATTGGGGGGTTAGTTGTTTTTATGATATTAGTAAGCTTTGTTGTGACATTATTAATTGGGTTAAAGGATACTGGGTTTGGGAAGCCAAAGATAGCAGTGCTCGAAGTTAAGGGTATAATTCTTGATGCTCAGGAATACTTACCATCTATAAGAGAGATCAGGGAGCGAAAGGACATAAGGGCCGTTGTTTTGAGAATAGATTCACCAGGTGGAGCAGTAGGTCCTGTTCAGGAGCTTTTTGAGGACCTCAAAATATTAAGGGAAAAGAAGCCTCTTGTGGTGTCGATGGGAGGGGTTGCTGCTTCGGGAGGTCTTTATCTTGCACTTGCTGGTCAAAAGATTTTTGCAAGCCCTGGGACAATAACTGGAAGTATTGGAGTGATGATTCAACTAGCAAATATTGAGAAGCTTTTAGAGAAGGTAGGTATCTCTGCAGAGATTATAAAGAGTGGAGAATTTAAGGATACGGGAACATCGGTCAGAAAATTAACGCCTGAGGAGAGAAAATATCTTCAGAACAAGATAAATCAACTTCACGAACAGTTTGTGCGAGCAATCACAGAGGAACGCAGACTCCCCCCAGAAAAAGTAAGGGCCCTGGCAAATGGAATGATATATACTGGAGAGGAGGCTCTTCAGCATGGCCTCATTGATGCCCTGGGAAATCTCTCTTTGGCAATTGAAGAAGCAAGAAAAATGGCTAATCTTGAGCGGGCAGAAGTTGTATTTTTTCCTCCTAAAAAGGGGATCTTCCATAGACTCTTAGGGGAGGCAACCTCTCTACAGTATAGGCTCTTTGAATATCTTCATCTCAAAGCCCTTTATCTAATTCAGAATTAGTACCTATGACAAAACGAGAAATTAGCGAAAGGCTTCTTTCCTATTTTCCTGATTTAGAAAAGAGAGATCTAGACTATCTTGTTGATCAATTCTTTGAGCTCCTTGCAGGAGCTCTTAAAGAAGAGAAAATTATCGAGCTAAGAGGCTTTGGAGTCTTAAAAGTAATAAAAACACGGTCCTATATGTTTAACAATCCGAGGAATTTACAGCGATACTACCTTAAGAACAAGGTAAGAACGGTTTTCACTATGGGCAAGGAGTTGAAAGAAAGGTTAAATAGTCCCCTCTATGCTGGGTTAGATCTTGGTACTCAGACTTTCAGGATGCTCCTTGGAAAGAAGGTTGGTGAGGATGTCTTTTTTCTTACGAGTTTTCGGGAAAATGTTCGCCTTGGTGAAGGGATAGCGGATCAGGGCATACTTTCAGAATCTGCAATAGAACGTGCAATCTTTGCCCTTGAGAAATTTAAGAGCCTTATGGAAGAATATGAGGTCAGGAATTATTATGCGGTTGGCACCGCTGTCTTCCGCAGGGCAAAAAATGCTCGAGACTTTCTGGCAAGGGTAGAAAGAGAACTCGGTCTTAGGGTAGAAGTTCTAAGCCCAGAGAGAGAGGCTAATCTTACTCTTGAGGGGATAAAATTTGGATTAAAAAAGCTACAAATAGGTTTTAATAGAGCTCTAATTGTAGATCTCGGAGGAGGTTCAACAGAATTTATCCTTTTAGAAGGGGAAGAGCCAGTATGGGTTAAGAGTCTTGATTTAGGGGTTGTGCTTTTGAGAGATACATTTCGTCTACGCTATCCTGTAACCAAAAAGACTCTTCAATCTATTAGAGATTATATTAGGGATCAACTAAGTGTGCTTCCGGAAGAGCCCTTTGAATGTCTTATTATCACTGGAGGATCTGCTAGTCTTCTTGGAAGACTTGACCTTAGACTTCAGAGATACGAACCTGCGAGACTACATGGACATCGCGTAACTATGGAGAGAATTGAAAAATTAATTCAACGTATTGGGGAACTCACCTTACCGAGGATACGTTCAATCAAAGGAATGGAAGAGGGAAGAGAGGACATAACCTTACCAGGGCTACTTGTTTATGCAGAGATCCTGAGAAAATTCAAAAAAGAAGAGCTCATAATAAGCGAATATGGCATTTTGGAGGCATCTTTACTTTGCCTTCTAAGAAGGTATAATTAGGTCTCAAAATCTAATTCTAAGGGTGATGTAATGTTAGAAATAATAGGTGAGGCCTACACATTTGATGACCTTCTTTTGGTTCCTGCCTATTCAGAGGTATTACCTAAGGACGTAGATGTTAGCACCTATATCACTTCAAAGATCAAGTTAAATATACCTTTACTCTCTGCGGCAATGGATACGGTTACAGAGAGTGCTATGGCAATTGCTATAGCTAGAGAAGGCGGTTTGGGAGTTATTCACCGCAATTTACCTCTTGAAGATCAGGTCAGAGAGGTTGAGAAGGTTAAAAAGTCTGAAAGTGGAATGATCTATGATCCAGTGACTGTAACTCCTGACACTCCTATTAAGAAGGTCCTAAAGCTTATGGAGGAATATAAGATTTCGGGAATTCCAGTTGTAGATGGACCAGAAAAGAAACTTTTAGGTATTGTTACAAATAGAGATCTCAGGTTTGAGACTCAACTTGAGAAGCCTGTCAAAGAGGTGATGACGAAGGAGAATTTAGTTACCGCAAAACCTGGAATAACTCTTGATGAGGCTGTCAAGATCTTGCATGAGCGTAGAATAGAAAAATTATTGATTGTTGATGATAATTTTTGTCTTAAGGGATTGATAACAATAAAGGATATTGAGAAAATCAGAAAGTATCCAAATGCATGTAAAGACGAGCTTGGGAGACTGCGGGTTGGTGCGGCAATTGGTGTTGGAAAGGATAGATTAAAGCAGGCAGAAGCTCTGCTCAAGGCAGGGTGTGATGTTCTTTTTATTGACTCAGCTCACGGACATAGCAAAAATGTAATTGATACAATTATAGAGATTAAATATCACTTTCCTGACTGTCAGCTTATTGCAGGAAACATAGCCACAGGGGAAGCTGCAGAGGCCCTCATAAAGGCAGGAGCAGATGGTATAAAAGTAGGTGTTGGACCGGGATCTATTTGCACTACAAGAATTGTTGCTGGAGCAGGTGTTCCCCAATTGACTGCTATACACAATGTTGCGGTCGTAGCTGACAAGTATGACATTCCTGTTATTGCTGATGGTGGAATCCGCTTCTCTGGAGATATAACGAAGGCAATAGCAGCTGGAGCTCATGCGGTGATGATTGGAAACCTCTTTGCTGGAACCGAGGAAGCACCTGGTGAGACCATCCTCTATGAGGGAAGAACCTATAAGATATACAGGGGTATGGGTTCACTTTCTGCTATGTTTAAAAGTGGTGGTAGAGAACGCTATGGTCAGGAGGCTGAAGATATCTCTAAATTTGTTCCGGAGGGAGTTGAGGGAAGAGTGCCCTATAGAGGACCAGTTTCAAATATGATTTATCAGCTCGTTGGTGGACTTAAATCAGGAATGGGATACTGCGGATGCAAGACCATTGAAGAACTCAGAAAAAAAGCAAAGTTTGTTAAAATCACCCCAGCTGGAGCAAGAGAAAGTCACGTCCACGATGTAGTAATCTTACGAGAAGCTCCAAATTATTGGATCGGGAAATAAATGCCCTTTTTTGAGTGGAAAGGAAGATCTGCAACAGGCGAAATTCGCTCTGGAGTTATTGAAGCACCAAACAGTCAGCTCGTAGAGGTCTATCTTCGCAGATTAAACATCGTTCCTATAAAAATTCAACTTAAAAAAGAAAGAACTCCTCTTTTCAAACTAAAGAAGGTCTCTGAAAAGGAATTAGCCCTCTTTACTCGCCAGTTTGCCACTGTCTTAGAGGCAGGCTTACCAATTATTAGAGCCCTTGATACCTTAGCCATGCAACAGAAAAATCCCTATTTTCGAGAGGTAATAAATGACATCAAAAGACGCGTAGAGGGAGGAAGTTCTTTAAGCGAAGCTATGGGACTTTACCCGAAAGTTTTTAGTGATCTCTATGTACAGATGGTAAGGTCTGGAGAGTCTTCTGGTAATCTTGATGTCGTCCTTAAAAGACTTGCCAACTACTTAGAAAAGATTGTAAGTATAAAAGCAAAGGTAAAACATGCAATGATTTATCCTTCTGTAATTATTTTCGTCACAATTGCAGTTGTATCTATTTTAATGATTTTTGTTATTCCTAAATTTGCAGAATTATTTGTAGAAGGAGGACAAAAATTACCTTTACCAACTCAGATCTTAATTGATATTAGTAGAAATTTTAAGTATATTATTGTCCTATTTTTCTTAACTATTGTCACGGTAATATTTCTGCTAAAATACTTTAGAAGACATGAAAAAGGAAAATATCAGACTGATAAGATTTTACTACATTTACCTATTGTAGGCGAACTATTTCTTAAGGCCTCTCTTTCAAGACTTACAAGAACACTTGCGAATCTTATAGGTGCAGGGGTTCCACTTCTTCAAGCTATTTCTATAGCAGGACAGACTTCAGGTAATAAAGTAATTGAAAAGGCTATGGAAGAGGTAAGACTAAATGTCTCCACAGGACAACCAATGGCAGACACAATGTTTTACACTGGAGTCTTCCCCTATATGGTCGTTGAAATGGTCCGCGTTGGAGAATTGTCAGGTAATATTGAAGAAATGTTAACTAAGATTGCAGATTTTTATGAAGAAGAGGTGGATAGGATGGTTCAAACCCTATCCACCTTAATTGAACCCATACTAATTGTAGTTCTCGGAGTTGTTGTTGGTGCAATACTTATTGCTCTATATCTACCAATCTTCAAGTTAGGAGAAGTAGTTGGACGAACTTAAGCTTTCTTTTTACATCTTGACCCTTTACCACACTTCTCAGCTGTCTCCTCAGGCCCTCCCTCTTTTTCCATTGTATTAGCCTCTCCACAATTAGGACACTTTTTGGGTTTGCATCTTGACTCCTTGGTTGTGCCACAATTCTTACATTTCCAGATTGCCATGTCTGCACCTCCTTTGCAAAAATTTTATGGAAAATTTAATCTTAACTAGAACCTATTTCAAGATGCTGAGAAAAATTAAAAAGCTTATTTTTTTCTGGCTTTACAGAGCGGATGGGTTGAATTTGTAATGCAAAATTTTTGGATTTCCTCTGCTAAAAGACCCTTAACTTCCAATTCAGCTTGTTTGAGAGATTTCCATCTCACACAGTCATTAGTTTCAGGCTCTACCTGGAAACAGTAGGTGAAGATTGGCATTTGTTTGGGTGTTTTGCAATTTGGGTTATGTGGATTTTGGTTGCAGAAGAGGGAAATGGAATGGCGAAGAGTTCCTTCTAGTTTCAGTTTTTCTTTAGTAAGGTCAAACCACTTTAGGCAGAGGGGATTTGTAGGTTCTATATCTCTACAGAATGTTTTTAGTTCCTTCTCTGATCTAGTTTGAGCATGTAAAAACAAAACACTAAAGGTGTATAGAAAAGTAAGTATCAGAATAGTAAAAATCAGCGGTAGAGTAATTTTTTTAGTTCTGCCTTTATATTTTCTTTTGTTAAACCACATTTTGCGCGAAGTGTCTTTAAATCTCCGTGTTCAATAAAGGCATCAGGTAAGGCAATGTGTCCAAAGTTAGCAAAGACTCTATTTTTGAGAAGTAACTGTGCAATGGAGGCACCAAGTCCGCCAATATGGGTATTCTCTTCTACAACAAGGACATTGCCAGTTTTTTGAGCATAACTAAGTAGTAGATCGCTGTCAAGGGGTTTCAAAAATCTGACATTAACAACTGCAACATCAAACCCTTCCTTTTCAAGTTCAAGACTAGCTTCAAATGAGGGGTAGACCATAGAGCCGATACTAAAAATAACTGCATCTTTTCCCTCTCTTAGAATCTCTGCCTTTCCAACTGGGATGAATTTGAACTCCCAATCAAGACTAACTCCTACTCCGGAGCCTCTGGGATAACGTATAGCGCAGGCACTCTCATACTTTAGAGCACTATAGAGAAGATGTTGTAATTCGTTTTCATCTTTTGGGGCACAGACTATAAGACCAGGAACTGCCTGAAGATAGGTGAGATCGAAGGAACCATGATGGGTCTGTCCATCCTCTCCTACAAGGCCAGCCCTATCTATTGCAAAAATCACCTTTGCTTTATTGATGGCTACGTCGTGGATAATTTGATCATAGGCTCTCTGAAGGAAAGTTGAATAGATAGCACATACAGGAATGAGTCCTTCCAAGGCAAGCCCTACAGAAAAAGTGACTGCGTGTTGTTCACAAATCCCTACATCAAAAAATCTGTCTGGGAACCTCTCTGCAAAGGCTTTAAGACCTGTTCCAGACTTCATAGCTGCGGTAATTGCAACTAATCTTGGTTCCATCTCTCCAAGACGAACAATTGTCTTACCAAAAATCTCCGTGTAGCTGGGAGGTTCGTTTGGTGACTTGATAACTTTTCCAGTCTTTATATCAAAGGGGCTAATACCATGAAAGGTTTCTGGATCTGCCTCTGCTGGCGGATATCCCCTTCCTTTCTTAGTGATGACATGAAAAAGCACAGGTCCCGTCATTTTACGCAGATTTTTCAGTATATCTATTAAATTTTCAATATCATGTCCATCTACAGGACCAACATATTCAAAATTTAGAGCGGTAAAAAGAGCACCAGGGGTCACTGCCATTTTGAAAAGGTCCTCTCCCTTTTTAAGGAGATGAAGGAGATTATCCCCTCCAGGGAAACGATGCATAAATTTCTCAAGCTCTCTCCTCAAAAAGCGAGCAAGATTGCCTGTCATCCTCTTAGAAACAAAAGTTGAAAGGGCACCAACATTTGGAGAAATAGACATCTCATTGTCGTTTAATATTATCAAAAGGTCCTCTTTTAGATAACCAGCATTGTTGAGTCCCTCAAAAGCCATGCCAGCAGTTATAGAACCATCACCGATGACTACAACAATCTTTCCCCTGTCTCCTTTTAACCTCTTAGCAACTGTCATGCCGAGACCTGCGGAAATTGAGGTACTACTATGGCCAGTGTTCAATACGTCATAAATACTTTCTTCTCTTTTGGGAAATCCTGAGATACCACCATAGGTTCTTATGGTTGGAAACAAGTCTCTTCTTCCAGTAATGACTTTATGGGTATAACACTGATGACCTACATCCCAAATTATCTTATCTTCAGGTGTGTTGAATACATAGTGTAGGGCAAGGGTAAGTTCTACAACTCCTAGATTAGGAGCAAGATGGCCACCATTTTTTGAAATAACTTCCAAGATATAAGACCTTATTTCCTCAGCAAGAACTTTCAATTGCGAAATTTTAAGTTTCTTTAGATCCTCAGGACTATTTATCTTGGTCAGGTATTTGAATCTCTTATCCATGTTAGTTCACCCTATTGAGGAGATAAATTGTAAGCTCTTTAAGGAGTTTAAAGTCTCGGTGAGAGAGAGCCTCTAAGGCCTGTAGAGCATCTCTATGAACTTTTTCTGCAAGAGCCCTTGTTTTTTCTACACCGTAAAGTGCTGGATAAGTGATTTTCTTTTTCTTAAGATCAGATTTCACGGGTTTTCCAAGGGTTTTTTCATCACCAACAATATCAAGAAGGTCATCTATAATTTGAAAAAGCAATCCAAGTTTTTTGCCAAACTTAGAGAGGACCTTTATTTCTTCATTTGGAGCCTCAGCAAGGATTGCTCCAGTGACAAGGGAAGCCTCTAAAAATAGGACAGTCTTATGGGTATGAATCCAGTTTAAAGTCCTGGCATCTCCTTTTTTCCCCTCAGCAAGAAGATCTGCCATCTGCCCACCAACCATTCCAACTAATCCTACTGCTTTTGAAACCAAATGAATCGCCCTTAATAAAGCCAACGGAGAAACTTCTTTGATAATCTTTGGGTGGGTAAACCATTCAAAGGCAAGAGTCAAAAGGCCATCTCCTGCTAGGATTGCTGTTGCTTCATCAAAGGCTTTGTGGCAGGAAGGTTTACCCCTTCTAAAATCATCATCATCCATACAGGGAAGATCATCATGAATAAGAGAATAGGTGTGGATACATTCTAAACCGCAGGCAAAGGGAAGAACTTTTTCGGAATCACTACGAAAGAGTTCGTAACCCATAAGACAAAGAATAGGACGGATCCTTTTTCCACCTGCCTTTAGACTGTAAAGAGAGGCCTCAATAACACGCCTGCCAAGACCTGAACCCTTTGGAAAATTGTTATCAATCCACTCCTCAATTAGCGCCCTCTTTTTTTCCAAATAGCTTCTGAAGTTATTGACCATTTTTTAAGATCTCTTTGGCTCTATCAAGAGATTCTAATACAAAACCATCCTTGGTCTTTAGAATGACCTCAACCCTCGTTTTTGCCTCTTTAAGCTTATTTTCACAATAGTTAACAAGAGTGAGACCCTCCTCATAGAGAGCTATAGCCCTATCAAGGTCAAGGTCTCTCCGTTCAAGAAGTCGAATTATCTCTTCAAGTCTTGCAATTGCCTTTTCATAGGGAAGGTCTTCTCCATTAATTGCCATCTTCCTCTACCTCCCTCTTCCAGACTGTAACCCAAAGTTTACCTCTACTTAACCGTATAACCAAGTGATCACCTATGTATACCTCTTTTGCTGATTTGATTAGTCTTTCCTGAGGATAGGATTTTACAATACTATAACCTCTCTCCAAAATACTGTAAGGAGAAAGTGAAAAAAGTAGCTTTTTGAGGTGCCATAGTCTCTGTTCCTCTCTTTCGAGAACACTCAGCGGAGAAAAAGACATAAGCAGTTTCTTGAGATGGCTGATCTTTTGTTCCTCCCTCTCTAAAAGTCTTATGGGATTTCTGAGTTCCAATTCTTTTTTCAGATATAGAAGTCTTTTTTCTTGTTGGTGAAAGTAACTGGTAAGACCCGTGCTTAGCCTGTGCCTTAGATCTCTGAATCTCTGCTGAAGATCGTGTATAATCCTAAAAGGATTTCTCTCTTGAAGTCTCAGATGAAGCTGTTTTAGAATCTTTTCTCTATTTATTATCTGAAGTTCCATCTGTTTAGATAATTTTTTCAAATAGAAATCTAATCTTTCTATAAATTTTCTCTTATCAGGGATTATTTCCTGGGCTGCAGATGATGGAGTGGGACATCTCTTGTCTGCAGCAAGATCGCAAAGGGTGTAGTCTATTTCATGACCAACTGCAGAGACAATGGGAATTTTAGATCCCCTCACACTAAGAATTATTTCCTCAGTATAGAAAGGATAGAGATCTTCAAGGGATCCTCCGCCTCTTGTTATGACAATGAGGTCAAGATCAGGGAAGTGTCTGTTAAGATCTTCTATTGCTTGAACGATCTCCAAGTGAGCTCCATCGCCCTGAACCCTTACTGGATAGACGAGAATTTGAATGTCCCAGCGATCTTCACTGACCTTGAGAAAGTCCTGGATTGCTGCACTGAAAAGTGAAGTAACGAGGGCAATCTTCTTGGGATAGGGTGGAATCTCTTTTTTCATATTGGGGTCAAAGAGGTTTGCATACTTTTTTAATAAATACTTCTTTTGGAGATGAATACGTCCTACACCAACAGGTTCGACCTTTTTTGAAATAAGAAAGATCTCACCATAGCGAGTATAGTAGGATATCTTTCCAAAAACAAGGACTCGCATTCCCTCTTTTAGGTGTTCAAGAGGGAGATTATTTTTTTGGTCCTTGAAGAGGACTCCTTTAATTGATGAGTCCTCTTCAACAAGGCTGAAATAGAGGTGGCCACTTTGGCTGGGACGAAAATTTTGTAACTCTCCTTCAATCCAGAGATATACAAAAGAATTGTCAATAAGATCTTTTATTTTTTGAGAGACCTCTTTAACAGTGTAAACTAACTTTTCTTCCTGAAGCCAGTATTCTTGAAGAATTTCTCGATTTTCCATAAAACCGCTAACTAAAATTATAAGGTTAAATTTCAATTTAGAAAGCCCTTAGACAAGGCAAAGCCCCTTTGAATTTTATAATATAATTGATAAAATAGCTCTGACTATGATTCTTTATGGCCTTATCGCCTTTTTTATTTCTCTATTTGTTTCCTTTTCAATTATCTTACTTTCGAGGAGGAAAAGAGATATTCTCATTACCGATCATCTTCATAAAGGACCCCAAAAATTTCATTCTCGCCCTACACCCAGGATTGGAGGCCTTGGCTTACTCTTAGCTTTAACTAGTGCCACCCTTCTTGCCCTTATTAAGGGTGAATCCTTTAGATGGTCTTTTCTTGCAGTGACAGTTACCGTCTTTCCAGCCTTTGTTGCAGGTTTTTTAGAGGATCTCAAGGGGAAACTCAGTCCTCATCTAAGAATGTTTCTTGTTTGGCTCTCAGGAACCCTTGCTTTTTTTCTTCTTGATGCGCGAATTGTTCGCCTTGATCTGCCAATAGATTTCATTTTCTCCTCGGTAATTGTTTCCTATTTTTTCACTGTTTTTGCTATGACTGGGCTAACCAATGCTATTAATATAATTGATGGATTTAATGGACTTGCAAGTATGGTCGCCATGCTTATAATTCTTGCTTTAGGTTACGTATCTTATAAGGTTGGGGACTATTTTTTGGCTACTCTTTCAATTACCTATGTTTCAGCACTTGCAGGTTTCTTTATCCTAAACTATCCCAATGGGTTGATATTTTTGGGTGATGGTGGAGCCTACCTTACTGGTCTTGTCATTGGTCTCATATCGGTCCTTCTTGTTTTTAGTCATCAGGAGGTATCACCCTGGTTCCCCTTTCTTGCTTGTGTTTATCCCATTTTTGAGACACTATTTTCAATTTATAGGAAAAAGTTCCTCAGAGGGATATCTCCTTTTCTACCAGATGGGCTTCATTTACATATGCTCGTATATCTCAGATTGACAAAGTGGCTTCTTGGACCAGATGCAGATAAGGTAAAGAGGAATTCCGCAACTTCTCCCTTCCTCTGGCTTCTCTGTCTCTTAGGGGTGGGACCTGCGCTCATCTTCTGGAATAATACCTCAATTCTTATGGTTCTTTCCCTCATCTTTGTTATCATTTATCTTTATCTTTACTGGAAAGTCCTTATGCCAGGATGGATCTTCAGAAATTAGGTAGGCTCAATTTTATAGCTTTGTTCCTATTGATATCAATAACTATCAGCTCCTGTGGGCCCTGGGAGAAGGCAAAGACTAAGGCATCATCACTCAAAGAGGATATAGTTGAAACAGTTAAAGTATATCTCTCTTCTATTCCCTTGGTCAGACGTTGGGTCAAATTGCCTCCTCCACCAAAAGAGCTTCATAGGTCAACGGAGGAAAAGATTTCACAATTGAAATTATCACGAGCACAAAGTGTATATCCTGATGAATATGAAATGATTCTAAGGAAGTGGGAGGAGGCAAATAGGGATTATCAACGAAAACTATACAGAAGAGCTGAGAAAAAGTTAGAAAATGTGCAAAGGGATGCGGAGAGGCTCTTAAAGAGAATTGAAGAAGAGGAGAGGGCTAAAAAAGAAAGGGCCCTAGCACTCTATAAAAGGCGAGAGGAAGAGCTACTTGCAAGATTACCAAAGAGGGATGAGGAAAGATTAAGGGTAAGGATCTATCTGTGGAAGCTTAGAAATCTTATCGAGCTTGGAAAATATGAAGAATTTGAAAAGGAGATTGAGAAATCTCCACTATAGATTAGATGGATTTTATAGACTCATTGCAACAGGTTTATATGTTGGTTATATTCCGCCTTGTCCAGGGACTTATGGAGCTCTTCAAGGGATTCTGCTCTACGCCCTTTTCATGAATTTCCATCCCCTTTTTCATGGTCTTTTACTTCTATGTATAACTTTTCTTGGTGTTGTCTCCTCTGGTAGAATCTCAGATCTCAAAGGTGAAAAAGATCCCGATGAGGTTATAGTTGATGAAATAGCAGGGGCCTATCTTGCAGTTCTGGGAAAGACAACACTTTTAGAATTGACTCTCGTATTCATCGTATTTAGAATTATAGATATAGCAAAACCTTTTCCGATGAGAAAAATTGAAGCACTAAGAGGTGGCTGGGGAATTATGTTTGACGATCTTTTTGCGGGAATTATCACAAATCTGGTCGTAATATTGCTTATGGAGATCCTATGAGAGGTGCTCTTTTATTCATTGGTGATGAACTGATTTCAGGAAGAATTGTTAACACTAATGCAGAGTTTGCTGGGAGAGTTCTTGCTTCATTTGGCTTCTTACCAGAGGAAATAGTGACCATTCCTGATAAGGAAGAAAAAATTGTCTCTACTCTGAGGAGGCTTGTTGAAGAGTATGATTTTGTGATTGCCTCTGGTGGACTAGGACCAACAGAAGATGACGTGACAACTGAGGCAGTTTCAAAGGCTTTTGGTCTCCCTCTTCGGATCGATGAGGGGCTTCTCAATGCCATTTTAAGATCCCAGGAATATCAACAAACAATGGAAATGGCCAAAAGAATGGCTCTTGTCCCTGAGGGTGCGATAACCCTTGCCAAGGATTCTAAATTTGTGGGATTCTATCTACACTACAGGGGCAAAAAACTTTTCTTTCTACCTGGAGTTCCCTCTCAATTTAGGGAGCTCCTCCAAGAACGGGTTCTTCCCGAACTCTGTATAAGTCAAAGAACTTCAACACGTAGCGATTCAATGGAAGGTGTCCACCTCAAAAGTCTACTCTTCTTTGACATAAATGAGACCGATCTCAATTCCTTTATTAAGAATCTAAAGCTAAATTTAAGAAATAATCTCAAAATTGGTTACTATCCACTTATGCCTGAAGTGAAACTCATAATTGTCGGAAATAGGGAGGATGTTGAAGAGCTCTATAACGAAATTAAGGGGAGATTTTTCTTAAATATTATAAGTGAGAGTGAAGAGGGTTTACCAATTGTTGTAGGCCAACTTTTGAAGGGAAATAGCATGAATCTTACGGTTGCGGAATCTTGCTCAGGTGGGCTTCTCTCCGCCTTGATAACTTCGGTGCCAGGGAGTTCTGAATACTTTGAGCAGGGCTTTGTAACCTACTCATTAAGGAGCAAGGAGAAAACTTTGGGAATTTCAGAGAAAGTTCTTAGAGAGAAGGGGGTCTATAGTCATGAGACTGCTCAGGAGATGGCTATAAGGGCAAAACTTTTGGCAGGCACAACCTTTGCTCTATCCACAACTGGAATTGCAGGCCCAGCAGGAGGAACAGAGGAGACTCCAGTTGGGACTGCTTTCATAGGACTTGCCACCCCGAGGGAAGTCTATTCGGTTCGCTTCCAATTCCAAGGGGATAGAGAGACTATTCAAAGGATGATAAGCTATACCGCCCTTGATATGCTTAGGAGGTATATTACATATGGTAAGGGCCTTTCTAGCTATAGATTTGCCAGAGACTTTAAAGAAAGAGCTCTCTAAGCTCAGTAAATTGAATTCTTTTCCTAAAGGAAAATTTAAGTGGGTTAAGGAAGAGAATTTCCATATAACCCTCAAGTTCTTGGGGAATATCAGTGAAAATCAGATCAAGAAAATTGAAGAGATCTGTCGTGAGGTAGCCAAAGAGTTTAAGAAATTTGAGTTAGAAGTTGGTGAGGTAGGGAGATTTCCTGAAAGGGGAAAACCTCGGGTCATGTGGCTTGGAGTGGAAAAGGGTTCAGAGGTCCTGCAGAGGCTTGCAGAAACGCTTCAGAGAATCCTCAAACAACATAAAATTATAAATGAAAAGGAGGACTATCATCCCCACATCACTTTCCTTAGAATTAAGGAGCTTGAAGATGAAGAGGAGTTTGAGGTGTTCGTAAAAAGAATTGCCGAGGTTGCAAGGGATCTGAAAGGTATGAAATTTAAGGTAAACGAGATAATTCTCTTCAAAAGTGAGCTCTCATCTCAAGGACCGAAATACACACCACTGTTTAAGATTGAACTTGCAGAATAGAGGAATTGGGATGCTGAAGGTTTTTCTTTTATCTTTGTTTGCTCTCTCAATACTCATTGGGTCAGAGAATGGTCATGTTAAGGCTAAGGATAGAGAGGAGAGTCCTAATACAGGGGATACTCTAATAGTAGGTGCAATTGCTGATGCAAGTCTTCTTGTGCCTATGCTGGCAACGGATGCTATGAGTCATAACGTTGCGAGACTTATATTTAGAGGGGTTGTGGAATATGCTCCAGATCTCAGTATTATTGGTGACCTTGCTGAGCGTTACGAAATTTCATCAGATCAGCGCGAAATTACCTTTTATCTCAAAAGAGGAGTGAAGTGGGAGGACGGAGTCGAGGTTACAGCATACGATGTTGAGTTTGGTTTTAGATTGATAACTAATCCCCAGGTGCCTTCAAGTTATGCAAGTGATTTTCTTGAGGTCAAGGAGTTTAAGGTCCTGGATCCTTACACCTTTAAAGTCACTTATAAGAGACCCTTTGCCCTTGCTCTCCCCTCCTGGGGTAATTTGGTTGTACTTCCAAGACATATACTTGCAGATAAGGACCTCAATTATCTGAGAACTCAGTTTGGTAGAAAACCTCTAGGTAATGGACCCTTTAAACTTTCAAAGTGGGTGACTCAAAATAGAATCATTCTTGAGTATAATCCTCTTTATTCGGAGGGAAGGGCCTATTTGGATAGGATCATATTTAGAATTATACCTGATCCTTCAACTCTTTTTATGGAATTACGCTCCTCCAATCTCGATTGGGTCTCTCTTAATCCACTTCAATATCTTAAGATTCAACGGGAACGTGAGCTTTTGAAAGATTTTCAAATTTATCGGTATCTTGCTTTTTCTTACACCTATTTGGGTTACAACTTACGTGATCCTCTTTTCAAGGACAAGAGGGTGAGACAGGCCCTTTGCCATGCCATAGATAAGAAAAAAATCGTTGCAGGGGCATTGTTAGGGCAAGGAATACCAGCTTATGGACCCTATAAACCAGATGCCTGGTTTTATAATCCTGAGATTGAGAGGACCTGTAACTATGATCCCGAAAAGGCTTTAAAGTTGTTAAAAGAAGCTGGATTTGAGAGAGGAAAAGATGGAATCTTGAGAAAGGATGGCAAACCTTTTGAATTTACAATTCTTACCAATCAGGGGAATCTTGCTAGACTCCTTGCGGGACAAATAATCCAACAGGATTTGGCAAAATTAGGGATAAAAGTGAACATTAGAGTACTTGAGTGGACCACCCTTATCCATCAATTTATAGACAAGAGACGGTTTCAGGCAGTAATCCTTGGCTGGACAACTGGGCCAGATCCAGATCTGTATGACATCTTTCATTCTTCGAAAACAAAATCTCCAGGTCTTAATTTTATCGGATATGAAAATCCTGAAGTCGATCGGCTTTTGGAGGAGGGTAGATATACACTTGATAGAGAAAAGAGAAAGAGGATCTATTTTCGTCTTCAGGAAATCTTGGCCGAAGATCAGCCTTATACTTTTCTCTATATTCCAATGAGTCTCGAAGCTATTCATAAGCGTTTTAGAGGGATAAGGCCAACTGCCCTGGGTATAAGCTATAATATTGAGAGATGGTGGGTTCCCAAAGGGGAACAAAAGTATATACTTCCTTAGTGAGGTGAAGTATGTCGGAGAAGATTGTCTTCTTTGAGGCAAGAGATTGGGAAAAAGAAAGATTTATCAGACTTATTGAGAAAAAAATTTTTTCAGATTTTCCCGATGTAGAAATTGAGTTTACGCCTTTACCATTGAGAGAAGAGACAGTATCTAGATTTGCAGAAACAAGTATTGCCGTTATCTACTTAAATTCTCTTGTAACTGAAGAAGTAATCAGTCAACTGCCAAATTTGAAGTATTTAGTAACGAGAACAACAGGATTAGATCATATAGACCTTCTCTGTTGTCGAAAAAGGGGAGTTCAAGTCTCTAATGTCCCTTATTATGCCAGTGTGACTGTTGCTGAACACACTTTTGCCCTTATCTTTGCCCTTGCAAGAAGGATGAGAAGCAACCTAGAGAAAATACAACGGTTTGATTTCACTCGAGAGGGGCTCCTGGGGATGGATCTCTATGGTAAGACTCTTGGAGTAATAGGGACTGGCAATATCGGAAGTCATGTATGTAGAATTGGCTATGGTATTGGTATGAAAGTCATTGCCTATGACATTAACCATTCGCCTGAATTGATTGAGAAATATGAGATCAATTACGTTCCCCTTGAGACCCTGATGTCTGAGGCGGATATCATTGTAGTCATGGTTCCTTATTATCGAAAGACTCATCATCTGATAAATATGGACAACATAAAATTTGTAAAAGAAAAGGCTATGCTAATTAATACCGCAAGGGGTCCGATAGTAGATACCCTTGCTATAATCTGGGCACTTGAGAATGGCAAATTACAAGGTGGAGTTGCCCTCGATGTGTTTGAGGGAGAAAGGGCCCTTCTTGATTTGTCTTACTTGAAAGAGGAGTTACCACCAGGTGTTGCGCAAAGAGCCCTTCTCACCCTTCATCTCCTTAAATTTCCTAACGTAATTTTCACCCCCCATATAGCCTATTTTACTGAAGAAGCCATGGAACGACTCTTTGACTGGATTGTTGAAGATCTCAAACACTATCTTAGATATAGGTCAAGTAAAATTCACTTTGAGAGTTACTTTTGAAGAAGTGTAAGAATTTCTTCGTAAACTTCTGTTGGATCTATAGTGGTTAAACATTGATAATGTCCCTCAGGACAGGTCCTTTTGAAACAGGGAGCACAGGGTAAAGTCTTTCTGATTACTCTTGCTTTGGGATTTAGAGGTCCCGTCGCCTGGGGATCTGTAGAGCCAAAGATGGCTATTTGAGGTATCTTCAGGGCTGAGCCAAGATGCATAAGACCTGAGTCATTTGAAATCAACACCTTAGAAAACTTGAGAATTCCTGTAAGGATTCCTAAACTCACTTTTCCGCAGAGATTGTAGACTCCTTTCAGGTTATCGCTAATTTTTTCACAAAGAGTAAACTCCTGCGGACTCCCTACAACTAGCACTTTAAATCCTTGAGATGTCAATTTAGATGCAAGTTCTCTGAAGTGGCCTTCTGGCCATCTCTTTGCAGGACCATAATTTGCTCCTGGAGCAAAGACTACAAGGCTGTCTTTCTCAGGCTCAAGTTTAATATCTCTCAGAAAAGCATGGGCTCTCTCTAGTTTGTTTTGACTCAAATGTATCTTAAGTTCCTTTGTGGAAATTCTATAGCCCAGCCTTTCAAGAAGATAGAGATATTTATCTCTTTGGTGGAGCTTTTCTTTTGGAGGTCTAATCCTTTTAGTAAGAAGAAAACCGCGTAGATCTGTTGAGTATCCTATTCTTTCTCTAATTCTTGCTAGAAAAAAGAGAAGAGCAGAAGAGAAGGAATTGGTAAGAAGAAGTCCCCTTTCCTCTCTAAAGGGCCTCAAGGATGAAAGATTTGCCCGTAAATTACCTCTTTCAAAGGCTATAGTAAAGGTGTTTGGTAAGTCTTCAAAAAGTTCAAGAAAGAGACTCGGTCCAAAGAGAATTAGTCTCTCAAAGGGATATAAATTTTCAAAAACAGGGGTAGCCATTATGGCGTCTCCAAGCCAATTAGGAATCCTTATCAGCATAAAAGAGCCTCTTAATTACAAGGGTTGCATAACTACCTTTCTCTAAGAAGAACTTTACCTTAACTGTCTGCTGGTCGAGAAACTCAAGTTTAAGATGCTCTGGAAAGCAGATTGCTGGTCTGGGATAGGTTTTGAAAATAAGCCCCTTTATAAAGGTTCTAAGCTTTTTTAGCTCTTCTATACCTTCTCTTTTTATGACCTCAAGATAGATATCTTTCAAGGGCAGGAGGGCAAAATTTTCCAAAATTACCTTAGGTGAGGGGAAGGGAATACGAAGAGTCCTTAGAAAATCTCCTATTTCCTTTGAGGGAATCTCTATATAGAAGTAGAGTTCACCAACAACTGATGAGATAGAGAAATGGGCAAGATTCAGGTATTCAAGGGTTTTTTTTAATACTTCATTCCAAAGATAACTTTGATAAACATTTCCAAGAAAAAAAAGATACTCTTTATCAACGAGGTGTAGAGCTCTTTTGAAGGTTCTCTGAGAAGGTCTGTGGGTTGCGAGAAATTCAAGTAAATTTTTGATCCAGCTTATTTTGGCAAATTTTACACATTCACCGAAGTTTCTCCAGTTGCTCTTTAAACAATCCATTAAGGCTCTAGCCTTTGAAATGTCTTCATAGCTACTTTGAGTTAATAGGAGATAAAGTGCCCTTTCATAGTTTCCTTTTATGATCTCCTTTACTGCAAATTCTCCTTCCTCTCCAACTGAGCCAAATCTTTGATCGTCAAAATAGTTTGGAATACCATATTTAGCGATTTCCTCTTTATTCTTTTCAATAGTTTCCTTACTGACGGTTACTTCCCTAACAGTAATTTCAAAGTGATTTCCAAGGAGATCCTTTTTATCGAGAGGTCTTGAGGTCTTTCCAAGGTAGGTCAGTTCAAAATTTTTCTCTTTGAGATCTTTTTTAGGTCCATTTTTAATGGTTATGTATTGAAAACTTAAGGACCTTTTGTCTTTTAATCCGCCATAGCCAAAATATTTTAGAGGTATGTGCCATTTTTTAGCTATGATCCCAAGGGCATCCCAAGTTGAGAGGTCTCGCTTTTTGAGCGAATAGAGAGAATAATCTCCCTTATCAGAAGGACTTAGAGAGATGACTTCAGAGACGATGAAATCTTCAGGAGTTTCTTTAAGTTTAAAAGTCACAGGGAGAGAATAGTTTTTTTCAATTTTGAGGCTATCTGTTTAGAGATTCCATTAGCTTTTCTGGTATATCAAAGTTTGCGTAAATCTGCTGAACATCATCTAGATCTTCGAGGGCTTCCATAAGTTTAAGTAGGGTCTGGGCACTACCTTCATCAGTGACGGGAACAACTGTTTTAGGGACCATCGTCACCTTTGCAGAAAGGATCTCAATACCTGCAGACTCAAGGGCACCTTTAACCTTTTCGAAGTCTGAAGGGCTAGTTATGATCTCAATCTCACTTTCGTATTCTTTTGTGTCCTCAGCTCCGCTTTCAATTGCTATTTCATAGACCTTTTCTTCATCCTTTCTAGGAACAACAATCAGACCCTTTTCTTCAAAGATCCAGGATACCGCTCCTGGTTCTGCAAGGCTACCACCGTATTTGTTGAAAAGATGCCTGATCTCAGAAACTGTCCGTTTTCTATTGTCAGTTATAGCACTTATGAGAATGGCAACTCCACCAGGACCGTAGCCTTCAAAGAAGACCTCCTCATAGTTTGTGTCTGCCTCAAGACCAAGGGCTTTCTTTATCGCCCTTTCAATATTCTCTTTAGGCATGTTAGCAGATTTGGCAGCTTGAATCGCTGCCCTTAATCTAGGATTGAGATCAGGATCTCCGCTTCCTCCAGTCTTGACCGCAATCACAATTTCTCTATAAAGTTTGGTAAAAAGCCTTCCTTTCTTGGCATCTTGAGCTGCCTTCTTTCTCTTAATCTGAGCCCAATGGGAGTGTCCTGCCATAGGATATCACCCCTCTTTGTTACTTTTATCTTGATATAATTCTTGTAGACTAAGGCAATTTTAATCTCTAATTTACATCTTTCAAGGGAGGAAGATAATTCATAGAGGCCCAAAAGGAGTCCCAAAGCCTCTTCAATTCAAAGAGGCCTTTTATGTTGCAGTGTTTTTTTGCCCCTGAGAGAAAAATTTCACTTTTTCTCTTTGCTTCTGCAAATAAAAGAAGTCTCTTTTCAGCACTAAGTTGATGATTATAGTTACTTAAGATCTTTAGGAGGGCCTTCACACGATAAAAATCAAGACCTTTTGTGTTGGACAACTGGTCCTCTCTTCCTCCAAACTTCACGACAAGGGGCTCCTCAATTAGACCAACGGGGTAATTAAGGGCTACTCTTAACCAAAACTCATAGTCCTCACATACTGGGAAGGACTCATCAAAAAGACCTAAGCTTTTAAAGAGTTCTCTCCTTACAAGAACCGTAGAAATAGAGACAACACAAAGTTTTACTGCTCTGTCTAGGAAAAAACCTTTAGCCTTGGCATGATATTTCTTTGGATTCAATCTTTTGTCTCCTTTAAACCAGACTTCATCGGTCTGAACAAGAAGAAATTGGGGATTATTAAGGAGGAATTTAACCTGTTTTTCAATTTTTTTGGGAAGAAATTGATCATCACTATCCAAAAAGGCAAGAAATTCTCCTCTTGCATGATAAATACCTCTATTTCTTGCTCGAGAAGGTCCAAAATTTTGGGGAAGTTTTACATATTTCACTGGAAATCTGGTTATAATCTGAGAAGTGCTGTCTCTCGAACAGTCATCAACTACAATAATTTCTAAATTTTTATAGGTCTGTTTTATGACACTCTCTATTGCCTTTGGGAGAATATAGGCCCTATTAAAAGTTGGAATAATAACTGAAACAAGGGGACCCATTGTCTCTACCTAAAATAAGGCAGGTCCAGAGATCTTCAAGCCCGTTTGGAGAACCCTTTCAAAAAATCAAAGATAGTATATACTAAGCATATGCTCTTTTGTGCCTTTGATTGTGAAGGCCCTCTCACACTCAACGACAATGCCTTTGAATTTGCAAAGGCTATAATCCCAAGGGGAGATTATTTCTTTACTCAAATATCCCGCTTTGATGACTATTTAGCAGATATAAAGAAAAGACCGGGCTACAAGGCAGGTGATACACTAAAATTAATTTTACCCTTTTTGAAGCTTTTTGGAGCTACAAATTCCCTGCTTCGAGAGTTTTCTCGTAAAACTTTGCTCTTTCTTCCTGGGGTCCCTGAGGTCATTCCCAGGCTCATCAAGTTAGTTCCTTTTTTCATAATAAGTACAAGTTATAGACCCTATCTTCAAGCCCTTTGTGAAAGGCTTAACTTTCCCCCTGAAAATGTCTTTTGCACCGAGGTAGATCTTGATAAGAGGGAGTTATCCACTGCGGAAAAGAAGGTGCTTCAGAAACTTTACGAAGAAATACTCGGTTTCCCACCAATTGAGATACCTACCAACGCCCTATCTGAGAGGGATCTACCAGAAGATTTAGTCAAAGTCCTAGAAAGGCTTGAGGAGATCTTTTTTGAAATCATTTGGAATATGGATTGTGGAGCCTACTTAAGGGAGGTTAACCCTATTGGGGGAGAGGAAAAAGCACGGGTCTGTAGCATAATTTCAGAGGAACTTTCTACTCCTCTATCAGAGGGTCTCTACTGTGGAGATAGCATCACCGACTGTCAGGCCCTTGAGCTTATGAAGAATAATAAGGGTATAAGCCTTGCTTTTAACGCTAATCGTTATGCCTTAAGATCCGCAGAGTTCTATGCACTCTCAAGAAATGCCTACATCTTTGAAAAGGTAATTAAGTTATGCTTGGATGGGGGACGGGATACCGTTGAAAAATTTAGCTTGAGATCAACTGATGAGGAATTTGATCGTATTCCTACAGAGCAGGACAAGTTTTCTGAGCTTGTCAAGAGAAGTGAAAGCCTGCGAAAGATAGTCCGAGGTGAGGCCATAGGGGCATTAGGATGATTCCTCTACAAGATCTGAATCCCCGTAGAAATCCTCCAATAATTACCTGGACCCTTATAATTATTAACGTTGCAGTTTTCCTCTACGAAATATCTCTTCCTCCTCAGGCAAGAGAGCTTTTTTTTCGGACCTATGGGTTTATTCCGGGTCTTTTTTTTGATGATTACTTTGCTGTTCTTACTGGCAAAAAACCTTGGGAAGTTTACCTCTCTCTAATTACTCATCTTTTTGTCCATGGGGGCTGGCTTCATCTGATTGGAAACATGTGGACCCTCTGGATTTTTGGAGATAATGTGGAAGATAGACTAGGACCCTTTAGGTTTTTACTTTTTTACATCAGCATGGGGATTGTGGCCACAATGGTCCATAGTTTGATATATCCTGATTCCCTAATACCGCTCGTTGGAGCAAGTGGTGCAATATCTGCAGTCATGGGAGCCTACTTCATGATGTATCCCTTTGCAAGGATATTGGTCCTTGTACCTATCCTTTTTATACCCCTATTTTTTGAAGTTCCAGCTTTTATTTTTCTTGGACTTTGGTTTCTCTTACAGTTTTATAGTGGACTATTTTCACTTGCTCTCCCTGGAGAGATAGGAGGAGTTGCCTGGTTTGCCCATTTGGGAGGCTTCATAGCAGGTGCCCTATTTTATAAGTTTTTCTGTAGAAGCAGATGTAGATTTTATCAGGACGAATACGGAGTCTTTGGATCCCTATTTGATCTCGATAAACATTAGATAGAGTTTAACAACTTTTGGAGGAGTAGGGGATGTCAGGCTTTGAGATCTTTTGGATTTTACTTTTTGCTCTTATTATGCAACCTTTTCTAAGACAAAAGTTTTTAGAAATGGCTAGGACTAAGATGATTCAGAAAATTGAAGAGAAAAGGGGGTCTAGGGTAATACTTCTTGTGCACCGCCAGGAGACAATGTCTTTCTTCGGCTTTCCAATCATGAAATTTATAGATATAAATGATTCTGAAGAAGTGATAAGAGCCATCCACTTAACCGATAAAGATGTTCCAATTGACATTATTCTACATACTCCAGGAGGTTTAGTTCTAGCCTCCCTTCAGATAGCTCTTGCAATTAAGAAACACCCTGCAAAGGTGACTGCCTATGTTCCTCACTATGCAATGAGTGGAGGAACTCTTATTGCTCTTGCCTGCGATGAGATTGTTATGGATGAACACGCGGTTCTTGGACCTGTTGACCCTCAAATTGAGGGACTTCCAGCTTCCTCCATTCTACGACTCCTAAAGAAGAAACCTCTTGATAAAATCGACGATAGAACCCTTATCCTTGCAGATGTAGCAGAAATGGCCCTACGTCAAATGAAAGAGAATCTGAGACTTATTTTAAGTGATAAATTTTCAGGAGAGAAATTAGATCAAATAGTTGAAATACTCTCTCAGGGCTATTTCACCCATGATTATCCCATAACTTTTGAAGAGGCTAAAAGACTTGGTCTTCCTGTCTCAAAAGAGATGCCAGTAGAAATCTACCAACTCATGAAACTCTTTCCTCAGCCAACTCGAGGCCTTCCATCAGTTGAATATGTCCCTCTCCCAAAAAAGAAAATTGACTTTAGAAGTTGAAAAACAATTTGAGGTAGCAACTTTCCCCTTTCTCTTTAAAATCAGCTTAAATAATAATTTTCAAGTTGTTACCCTTACAATAAGCTTCGACTATACCCTTCGACCTCTAAATATGAAAAACTTCAATGAAAAGAGACTTCCTGAGAAACAATTTGAGTTCATGCATGAAATAGAAGGAGTGTTTCTTCAGGAAATCAGAGCCTATTTTTCTGGTAAGAGTCCTTATCCTAACCCTCCTCATGCTCTAAATTGCTCTGACTTTTCAAAAAGAGTCCTCACTGCACTGAGATTAATACCGCCTGGCGAGGTAGTGACCTATCAAGAACTTGCTGAAGAGATGGGCCTTAAAAATGGTGCACGGGCTATTGGACAAGCTCTTGCAAAAAATCCTTTACCTCTCATATATCCTTGCCATAGAGTGGTGTCCAAATCTGGACTTGGTGGCTACTCCCAAGGAAAACTCCTAAAATACCTTCTTCTCCTTCTGGAGAAGCGTTTTAAATTCTGACAACCTTCTGTCATAAATTTGACATCTGCGGTGTCTACAGATAGCCTATGCTCTAAAGGGGGTGGACGGTTGGATTTTTTCCTTATTATGTATCTGGTATCGATCTGGTATAGAATTTGATAACGATTTATTGAAAGATCAATTGTTAGGAGGTTTGAGATGGCAGAAGACACAAAGGCTGGAGCAGTAGAGGGGAAGGGAGGTAAAAAGAAAATTTTTATTCTTCTGTTCCTTGGATTACTCCTCATGGGAATTGCTGGGGGAGCAATTTTCTTTCTTGGAAAGAAGGGAGGAGATGAAGGAGGAGCACAAAGGCCAATGAAAGCTAAAAAGGTGGCAGTGGGGGTCTTCATTGATTTCGACCCAATTATTGTGAATCTGCTTGATCCCACAGGAAAACGTTATCTTCAGGTAAGGATAAGTTTTGAGGTCCCAGATAAAAAAGCAGAAGCGGAGGTTAAGAAAAGGGAACCTAAGATAAAAGATATTATATTGAGCATCCTCAGTGGGAAAACAGTTGATGAGGTTATTGTGCCTGATGCAAAGGAAAAGATAAAGGGGGAAATCCTCAAAAGACTAAAAGAGGAGTTAGGAGACGACTTGATTATGAATGTTTACATTACTCAGTTTATAGTGGAGTAGGACTGATGGAGAAAATCCTCTCTCAGGAAGAAATTGATGCCCTCTTAGCTGGCCTTGAGAGCGGTCAGATCGATACTACCCCTGAGGTAAAAGAGGAGTCCAAAGTTAAACCCTTTGATTTTAAGAATTACGCAATTTCAACACGCCTGAAAATCCCTGGCATAGATGTCATAAATGACCATCTCGCAAGATCTCTAAGATTGAGTTTTTCTACTCTACTGAGGGAGATGGTAGAGTTAACCGGAATTCCTACTCAAATGGAGAGATTTAAAGACTTTCTAAATAAAATTCCTGTTCCTACATCTATACACATCTTTCGTTTAGAACCCCTAAAAGGTAATGCTCTTTTGATCATTGATGCTCCCCTTGCCTTTGTCTTTGTTGAGAGGTTTCTTGGTGGAGGGGAAAGGAAGATCATAAAAGTGGAGGGTAGGGAATTTACTCCTATTGAACAGAGGTTGATTAGAAAAGTTGTTGACATGATTTTTCTTGAATTAGAGAAGGCTTGGAGAAATATCTATCCAGTTAAGCCTAAATATGTCAGAGGTGAAGTAAATCCGCAATTTGCAAGGGTCCTACAACCTGAAGAGACTGTCCTTGTTACAGGGTTTAGTGTAGATCTTGAGAGCATTAGTGGAAAAATACTATTTTGCTATTCTCTAAGTTCCCTTCAGCCAATCAAGGAGAAGCTCTATTCTCCCTATCAGATTGAAGAGGTTGTAGATACAAAGTGGAAAAAGGCTCTTGAGGAGACAATTTTCGATAGTGAGGTTTTATTGAGAGCCATTCTTGGAAAGACCCAGATTACTATAGGAGACCTCCTGAATCTTGAAGTAGGAGATGTAGTTGTTCTTGACCGTCAAGCTGATGAATTGGTTGAAGTACTCATAGAGGGTTGTCCCAAGATTCTGGGGAGGCTTGGGGTTTATAGGAGACACCTTGCTCTTAAGGTGGAAGAGTTTTTGATACCAAAAGAGGAGTAGGGAGGGAGAGAGATGGAAGAGGAAAGAGTTGAGAAAACAGAGGAGGCTCTTAGTCCCGAAGATTTAATGGCGATGTGGGAATCTGCTCTAAGGGAGGCTCAAGCTAGTTCAGAAGGGACTCAGGAGAATTTAGCGTCTCAACAAAAGGAGCAAGTCGGGGAGGTTCAAGATGCGAAAAAAGGTTCCTTTGAAGAGACACGTTCAGTTAACCTTCAGGAACTAACTCCCTCGAAGGAGGGAGGGGCCCATCCTGAACTGGAATTCATTTTAGACATACCCCTTGAGATCTCTGTGGAAATAGGAAGAACTAAGATGTTGATAAAAGACCTTTTGAAACTAAATCAGGGAGCAATTATTGAGCTTGAAAAGTTTGCTGGTGAGCCCGTTGAGATCTTTGTAAATGGAAAACTTATGGCAAGAGGGGAAGTAGTGGTAGTTAATGACCGTTTTGGAGTGAGGGTCACCGAGATTATAAGTGCCCAAGATAGGATAAGGAGGCTGGGCTCTTAGCCATGGAGTGGCTTCAATATCTTCAGAGCCTTGGTGTAATCCTATTGATCTTAAGTCTGCTTCCGCTTTTTGTCCACCTTTACAAAAAGTATCAACAGGGAGTTTCAGGACCTTCTCATATTAAGATTCTTGAAGTTAAACCCATAGGTCCAAAGGCGCAACTTCTCCTTGTTGAAATAGAGGGGAAAAGGCTACTTCTTGGCCTATCAGATAAGGGATTAAATTTATTATGGGAGCTCAAAAATGAGTCTTAGTCTTATTCTCTTTACAGCTCCTGCGATAAAGTTGACCATAGAGGGGACTCAAAATCCTGCTCAGTTTAGTATTTTTCTTCAAATTCTTCTTCTCCTAACTGTCCTATCAATAGCTCCAGCTTTACTTCTTATGTTGACCTCTTTTACAAGGCTTATAGTAGTCTTTGCCATATTGAGACATGCCCTTGGACTACAGCAGACTCCACCAAATCAGGTCCTGATTTCCCTTGCCCTCTTCTTGACGTTTTTCATCATGGCCCCAGTTTTCAAAGAGGCCTATGAGGAGGGCCTAAAACCCTATATGAAAAGAGAGATCGATGAGAAGACTCTTTTGGAGCGAGTGAGCAAGCCCTTTAAGGAGTTCATGCTCAAAAACACACGAGAGAAGGACCTTGCACTTTTCATAAAACTAAGTGGTGAAGAACCGCCTAGAACAAGAGATGAAGTGACCCTTACAACTCTTATTCCTGCCTTTATGATAAGTGAGCTTAAAACCGCCTTTCAAATTGGTTTTCTTCTCTATATTCCCTTTTTAGTTATAGACATTGTTGTTTCAAGTGTGCTCATATCGATGGGTGTCCTTATGCTCCCCCCAATTATGATATCTCTGCCTCTTAAGTTACTCCTCTTTGTCCTTGTTGATGGTTGGAATCTTCTTGTTATGTCCCTAATAAAGAGTTTCCACTAAGGAGGTCTAAATATGACAGATACAACAGTTGTTATGGTAGCAAAGGAGGCAATTAAATTAAGCCTTGTACTTTCTGCCCCGCTTCTCCTCACTGCCCTTGTTGTGGGACTTGCAATCAGTATCTTT
>JAUQPD010000006.1 GCA_030550555.1 Thermodesulfobacteriota bacterium | reverse complement strand
ATTTATTGGCGATATGATAGTAACTAATTAGGAGAGACAATGCTTTCTTTTCGTCAAATTTTGTCAGAAAACAAAGACCTTGACCATAGTAGAAACATCCTTAAGATTTAGAGTGAAAGGATAAAAATAAGAAAAAACTATAAATGCTATTCCCAACCTGTGGCCTTTGTTTAAGTTTTAATGCAATAGAAAAGTAGGAAAAAAGGAGTTATTTAAAAGTTATATCCGTTAAAGTTTAGAGCTAAATGTTTTAATATGTTTATTTAAAACTTAGAGTAGGCTCTGTTGGTTTAATTGCGGAAGAGGTGCTCTTAAGTTAATATGAAAAATACTAATAGCACTTCTAGATCCTCAGGTTTGACTCTTGTAGAAGTTGCCATTGTTCTTGTCCTTATTGGGCTTTTAATTGGAATTGGAGCAGGTCTCATTGGTCCTTTAACAAAGAAAATAAAGATTAATGAGACAAGGGAGACTGTGGATTCTGCGGTAGAGAGTGTTATAAGTTATGTTTCTGCCAACAAATGCTTACCAAATAATCTCACCTAAGCTAGTGTAAGGAAACTAACTGATGCCTGGGGTAAGGAGCTTATTTATATTCCTACAAGTGATTTAGTTGGAGATAGTTGTAATCCCCACCATAACGATACTTGTGGACGAAGGGGCAGTAGTTTAAGAATAAAGATTTGTAAAAATACGAGTTGCACAAATTTTGATATTTACAATAATATCGCTTTTGTAATTATAAGTGGAGGTCCAAATTTCAATCTTCAGTTTGATAACCAAACTTTAGAAAGTAATTTTTTATAGGTATATTAGCTAAATTTTAAACCGACCCTTTGCCTATTGACACAGTTGTCAGAATAAATATAATAGATAAATATAACAGATAAAAAAATCATCACAGGGAGGAGGAGCCAAGAGGTTGAAGGTTTCCAAGTCAAAAGGTTTCACTTTGGTTGAATTAGCTATTGTTTTAGTGATTATTGCTATCATTCTGGGGGCCATCTTGAAAGGGCAGGAGTTGATAAAGAATGCAAAAATTAAATGGAATACTGGAAGTATCAGAGGTAATGCTGATTATAATAGTGGGAGTCCAGATGCAGTGGTTGCTAGTTTCGTATGTATAGAGATCTAAGACATTAAAAATTCAAACTTTAACTGATGACTTTATGTTTAACGACTTTTCCTACCTCTCTTTTTTCAATATCAAAGCACCACCCTTTTCTCTCGTTCCTGATCCTTCACTTTTTTTTCCTGCCAGAGCCCATCTTGAAAGCATTGAAGTTCTATCCTTTGCCCTTAACCAAGGAAGCCTCATTTCGGTTCTTACAGGTGAGCCAGGCCTTGGGAAAACTCAAGTGATTCTTACTCTACTTTCCCGCCTTAGCAAAGAGATTAGACCTATTCTAATATACAATCCAGCTCTTAGTCCTGTTGAATTTTTTGAAACCTTGTTTAGAGAGCTTTCAATAGATGAAGAAACTCCCAGCTCCCTTAACAAAGACTTTGCGCTCAAGAAACTTAGAAATTTTTTTGTTGCATCCTCTACAGGGGCACCTAAGAGGTGCCTCCTTGTTATAGATGAAGCCCAACTTCTTCCAATTGAGACCTTGGAAGAGCTTAGGCTCCTCAGTAATCTTAACGAAGGGAAAGAGCTCTTTCTTCAAATATTTCTCGTTGGGCAGACTGGGCTTGCTCAAAAAATCAAAAACCCCCTACTTTCTCCTCTCAGGCAGAGAATTTCTGTCTGGGAAGAGCTAAGACCACTTGAAAGAGATGAGATTATGCCCTACCTCTGGTTTAGAATTAAACAGGTCTCTGACGTGCCAAACCTCATCTTAGACAAAGCTTTAGAGAAATCCTTATACAAGTGGACAAAAGGGATCCCCAGATTAATCAATAAGCTTATGGATAGGACACTTTTTCTTGCATATACAAAACAGGAAAGATACATTAAAAAAGGACATCTAAAAGAGGCAAAGAAAACTTTCAGCGATCTTCTTCTAGAGTGATAAGGACAGAGGAAAATGTATAAGAACTATATCCTAAAGGTCACTAAAGAAGGGCTCTATGAGGGGCTCGCCTATGAGGGGAAGCCTCCAAAGGTCAAGAGATATGACTATATTTCACATTTAACTTTCAATGAACTAAAAGGTAAAAGAGTTTATCTTCTTCTGAAGACCTCCCGTTTTCTTTTCGAGAATTATCACATACAGCTACCCATCTATTCACCGGACATTTTGAGACTTAAACTTCAGGATAGAGTCAACTCTCTTGGTTACTTCGGAAAAGCTGTAAATATCTACTGGAAGGTGTTGGAACAGAAGGATAACTATTATAAGATCTCCTATCTTGCCTTAGAAAGAGATTTTGTAGAGGAGGAAATAAAGAAATTAAAAGAGGTTGCTGGGGCTATTGTTGAAGGCGTCACCTTCTTGCCCTTAGCTCTTGCAGGCATAATTCCAAGAGAACCCGGAGATAAAATCGTTATTCACAGAGAACCTGAGGGCCTATGGATCTTAATAATGACAAACGGGAATATTCATCTAATTGAGTTTTTACCCATAGATGAATTTCTCGGATTAAATCTCGACGAACTAAAGACAAGGATCGCTTTCCTTCAAAATCTTTATTACAGAGATACCCAAAGGACCCTCAACATTCTCTACAGCACCAACAATGAGCTTCTTGAAGAACTTAGAGATATCGAACTACAAAAAGTACTGATCGAAAAGGACTTTCCAGAGTATTTCGGAATTTTCAAGCTTGAATCCGAATTCAACTTTCTCCCTGAAGAAGAAAAAGCTATCAAGGTTGTCCTCGAAAGTAATTATAAGATTTCCATTGTGTTATTGATACTTAGTTTTATTTTTGCTATTTCAGCAGTTACTTTGCGTTGGATAAATGGCAACCTGCAAAGAGAGATTTTATTAAAAGAAACGCTAATTAACGAAAGCCTTCAAAGACTTTTTGCCCAATATCCAGAGGAGAAATTAAGGGCCTATAGAGGCTATCTCGAAGAGAGGGAAAAACTGCGAAAAAATCCAAATCCAGAAGTCCTTTTAATTCGGCTAATCCAAGGTCTTGAAGGAACTAAAATATCCCAGCTTGAAGTAAAAAGAGAAGGAGAGTCCTACAGTTTTGTCCTAAAGGGAGAGAAAACTCTTTCACCTCAGGAACTCAACTCCTTCTCCGAGCAACTAATAAAGGCCTTAAGCACCTTTTCGCAGATCAGAGATAGAAAGATTGACTATTCTTCCAGAGATAATAAAATATTCTTCGAAATTAATGGAATTTTTCAAACGCTATGAAAATTTTTTTCCAAAATCTCAAGGAAGTCTTAAGGAGTGGGTATAAATTTTATTTTTATTTTTGGATTGGCTCGATAATCCTATTTTCCCTTACTCTTTTTTTTCTCTTAAAAGAAATAAAGTATTTTTTAGCTTTACAAGAGAGCAAAAAGAAAATTGAGGAGTCCTTTCAGAGAATTCAACCTCAAGTTATTAGTATTAAAGAAACTCTCAAAGCAGTCGATTGGCAAAGAAGTTTTATAAAGGAAACCCTATCCCTTTCTATTGTTTTTGATCTTACTGACTTAAAAAAAACTTTGCATAATATGAAAAAACTATCTCAAAATGGGGATACCTTTTTTGTCCTACAGGAAATGACTTTAAAAAGAGAAGAAGATAACCCTCCTACACTTTTGTTAAAAGGTGAAAAGATAAAGTTTTACTGAGATAATTCTGATGGCGAAAAAGTATAAATTGAAGTTAACTTCACAATATTTTATTGTTCTCTGGAGCCTAGCTTTTATACCAATACTTATTGCTATATACTATCCTATTAAATTAATTAATTACCCCATAAAATCCGAAATTAGGCTACCAGACGAATATAGATTACTTATGGAATTAATGCAAAGAGTTGATAAAATTAGCCATCATAAAAATGAAATTGAATTGAATATAAAGGGAAATCCTTTTGTAGAGCCTCTACCAAAAACACAAAACTTATCAAAAGATAAACTTCATCGAAAAGAAGTTGTAATAAAGTTATCAACAATAATTAGCCATGACCAAAAGATCTGTATTATTAATCAAAAGCGTTATAAAGAAGGAGACAAAATTGGTCAAATTAAAATTGAAAAAATAGGAGACTACTATGTGGACCTCAGGTTGCCTAATAAAAAGAAGGTTCGTCTGGAAGTGGGTAGTACCTATATTCTTGTATATTAGTCTCCTTTCTGGATGTGCTGAAAGAGTTCCTTCACTGAACACACAGTTAACCTATCAACAAATTCGTCAAGTATTGGAAAATGCAACTACTCCTCCTGCTCAGAGAGAAGAACCTACTCCTCCCATGCTCTCCCCTATTTTTAAAGAAGTTTCCCCACTAAAGAAAACTCTTACTGTTGCTTTCTATCAAGAACACTACGAAAATGTTTTTTTCTTCTTAGCCTATGAAATCGGATTGAGTTTAGTCATAGATCCTGAGATCAGAAAACTTATTCCCCCTGATAGAGAAAAGATTACCCTCCAAATGAAGAATCAACCAGCTGAAGAAATTCTCAAGAGAGTCTGCCAAATACTTGACCTTCACTACAAAGTGGAAAGAGGGGTCCTCTTGATTACTCCCTATGAAGAGAGGACATTTAATCTTGGCTTTATACCTGTAATAAAAGAGGGAAGGACTGCTATGGGAGGGGATGTGTTAGGAAATATTGGGCAAGCAGACCTGATGGGTTCCCCTCTAAGAGGAGAATTTACTATAAATGCTCAAGTCCCCAGTGATAGCTTAGATATATACAAAAATCTTGAAGAAATTCTTTCAACTTTGGTCATCGACAAAAAAGCTTACACTTTGAATAGACTTACTGGGACATTATATGTAAGGGAGAGACCGAGCAAGGTAAATACAATCGCTAAGTTAATTGAAGAAATTAAGAAAACCTATAAGCGTCAAATTATCCTCGATGCTAAGATAATAGAAGTTGAACTGAGCAAAGGACACAACTTAGGTGTTGATTGGTTTGAGATAACTAATTTTCTTATGGGGAACAACCGAGTATCTTTTAATACCCTAGATTTGGGAATTACCACGCAAAGCAATCAACCATCATTTGCTCTTACTATTAGTGGACAACCGAACGTTAATCTACTACTAAATCTACTAAAAGAATATGGGGAATTGAAAGTAATTTCCAATCTAAAGGTTAGAGTATTACACTCTCAACCTGCTTTGATTAGTGTAGGAACTTCTCAGAGTTATATCAGAGAGGTTAAAAGAGATATAATATCACCAACAACTACTACTTCAACTGTTACATATACGACTCAAACCTCTTCAGTCTTTGATGGAATTCTTCTTGGAATAACTCCTTTTATATCCGGTGATGATGAGATTTTTCTTCATATCGTGCCAATCAAAAGCGATCTTGTAGAACTAAAAGATGTGAGGTTTGGAGAGAACTATTTTATAACTTTACCTAGGGTAAATCTCAGGGAAATGACCTCTATTGTTAAGGCAAAACCTAATGATCTAATTGTTATTGGTGGACTCATTCTTGACGTTGATCGAGCCCGAGAAAGAAGAATTGCAATTCCAATTTTATCTGAACTTTTCAGGAGTAATGTTAAAAGTTCAAGAAAAGCTGAACTTGTTATATTAATAAGATTATTGGTAAGCTAAATTGTGAGTAAGTTAGGAGAAATTTTAAGAAATTTAAAAGAAAAAAAAGAAAATAAAGAAATGATAAAGGATTCTCCATTTAAAAGTCATAGCCAAAGTAAAGAAAAAAGAATCGTAATTACTCTTATTTTAGTTCTTTTATTTATTAGCTCCATACTTGGAGGCTTTATACTGCCAAAAATTCTCACCAATTTAAAAAGAGAATTCACCAAGGAAAGAATAGCTTTAGAAAGGGTATCTCCTTCCTCTCCTCAATATATAGCTCAGAACCAAAGCATGCCCATCCCTCAGTTGGAAATGAAAAATGATTCTTTTCAAGATATTGGCTCTCTTAGAACACAGGTGGATGACAGGAAAGATACAAAAAAATCTACACAACAAAAAAAGGTATTAGCATCTCAAGGGCCTCAATACAAAAGAATAATTCCGATGTATCAACAAGATGAGGAAAGGATATTAGTTCAAGAGAGGAGTCCAGAAGAAAGGACACCAATTCTCAGAGAAAAGAAACTTATGGACAATCTTCTCATAAATGCAGAAGAGGCAAGATTAAGGGGTAAAATAGAAGAGGCTATTGCTTTATATACTGAGTATCTAAAATCTAAGGAAGATCCTGATGTTTTAAACAATCTTGCAGGATTGTATCTGCTTAAAGGAGAATATAAAAGGGCAGAAAAGCTACTTGAAAGAGCACTGAGTATAAAATATGATGAAATTTTTGAATTAAACCTTCTCATTGCCTGGTGGAAACAGGGATATAAAGACAGAGTTTGTCATTCTTTGCGAGAAAAAAATTTTTCTCCAAACTCGAGGGACCAATTAGAGGTTCTCAAAACTTACTGTAAATAGGCCTATGCAGAGAAAGCCGATTGGCGAGATTTTAAAAGAAAAAGGGCTCATCACAGAAGATTATATCAAGTTTGCTCTCCTTGAGCAGAAGGCTACAGGCGAAAAATTAGGAGAAGTTTTAGTTAGGGCTGGAATGGTAACAGACTTAGAAATAGCAAAAGCTTTGGCAGAACAGACAGGTATTCCCTTTTTAGATATATCCGTTATTACACCAGACCCCAAGGCCTTAGAACACATCCCCATCAACTTTGCCAAAAATAACTTAGTTTTACCCTTTGGTATAGAAAATGGAGCACTAATGGTTTTCATTTCAGACCCCTTTAATACTCACCTTATGCATGCTGTTGAAAGGTTTGCTGGTAAAAGAGTAAACTTTTACCTTACTGGAGCCCAAAGTTTAGCCAAAGGTATTGAAAAATTTTACTATTTCAAGGAGCATTCTATAGAAGATGAACTAAAAAATCTTGTTGAGAGATTAAGATTAAACCCAAATCTAGAATTCGATGCAGAGGATCTTTTAGAAAAACTTCTTATTTTAGGGATATCTAAAAGGGCAACAGATTTACATATTATACCTACTCAAAGGAGTGTTCAAATCTTTTATAGGGTAGATGGGATTTTAGATCCTGCAATTGTTTTTCCATATACGGTATTTAGAAGATTGATTAATGTTATTAAAATCAGAGCTAATCTTGCTATATCGGAAAGTAGACGTCCCCAAGATGGTAGGATGAGTTTTTCCTTTTTAGAGAGTAACTACGATTTGCGAATTGCCACTGCTCCCACTTCCTTTGGAGAGACAGTAGTTATTCGTTACCTTCCTACTGGAGCGCAGGTTCAAAGCCTTGATTACCTTGGTTTTGATCCAGAAGAAATAAAGCTTATTGACAATATTATAGCTCAGCCTTTTGGAATGTTTTTAATTACAGGACCAACTGGTTCTGGAAAATCTACTACCCTTTTTGCGAGTTTAAGAAGGCTCAATTTACTCGAAAAAAATGTCCTTACCGTAGAAGACCCAATTGAATATTTACTTCCTCTTGCTAGACAAACACAGGTTAATGAGGAAATAGGATACAACTTTGCACGAGCCATAAGAGCTTTTTTAAGACTTGACCCTGATGTGATACTTGTAGGTGAGGTCAGAGATGAGGAAACTGCCAGTATGGCAGTAAGAGCTGCTCTGACTGGACACCTCTTTCTTTCAACACTCCACACTAATGATGCGGTTTCCTCTATCTCACGATTAAAGGATATGAAAATAAAACCTGATCTTCTTGCCTCTGCTTTGAAGGGAATAATTGCCCAGCGTCTCATTAGAAAGATCTGTCCTTATTGTAAAGAACCATATAGGCCCTCAGAGGATCTTTTAAAGTATTATCAACTTCCTGAGGATGGAGAATATTACAGAGGTAGGGGGTGTTTTCAGTGTAATAATAAAGGTTACCTTGGAAGAACTGTTGTCTGTGAAATCCTCTATATTGATGAAAACCTAGCTAAACTGATTGGAGAAGATCCACCACTTTCTGTTATTTATAAGGTTGCCATGGATGCAGGATTTAAAACCCTGAGAGAGGATGCCAAGGAAAAGGTTTTAGCTGGAATTACAACCCTTGAAGAAATCAAGAGAGTTGTTGGTTAAAAATGCCCTATTTTGTTTTTACAGCTCTCTCAAGAGACGGCACCCTCACTAAAGGGGAAGGTGAATTTAACTCTTTAGAAGATCTTTATTATGCGCTTCAGCGAGAAGGCTTAACCCTTGTAAATTATTCTCTCAAAAGAAGATCAAGGTTCACTCTATTCTTAAAAAGAGTTAAACGAAAGGATCTAGCCGAATTTCTACATCAACTTTCTTTCATGCTCAAGAGTGGAGTCCCCTTGATTACTGCTCTTCAGGACTTAGAAGAGGAAATAAAAGACTTGAATTTTAAAAGAATTATTGCCCAGATAAGGATGGACCTCTCGAGAGGAGAAACCTTTCATTCTGCCATTGTCAGAACAAAAATATTCCCACCCGTTGTTATATCTCTTGTTCAAATTGGAGAGGCCTCAGGAACCCTCGATAAAACTTTGGAGGAGGCTTCAAAACACCTTTATAGAATAGATGAAATTATTTCACAAACCAAAAGGGCTCTCATCTATCCTCTCTTTGTTCTTTTATCAATGACAACTGTTTTAGCCTTTTGGATTTTTTATGTGCTCCCTCAGATACTTAAAGTATTCAAAGAGATGGGAATTAAACTACCTTTGCCAACAATTTTACTTATGCGAGTTATTGATTTTTTTATGGCTATTAAATTTTATATTCCATTAGTTCTTTCAGCACTTATAATTACCTTGATAATAGCTTATAAGAGTAAAATGACTCAAGTTATTGTAGATAAACTCATCTTGAAAATTCCAATCATAGGTAGAGTAAAGAGACTAAACTTTCTTGCTTTCTTTTTTGAACACTTTTCTTTGCTTCTTTCTTCAGGAGTCGATATTCTAAGATTATTAAGATTGATGAAGGACTCCTTTCACAGGCTCTATCATAAGAAGATTGTTGAAAATATAGAAAATCTTATTTTAAGAGGAGAAACTATCTCTCAAGCTATGAAAAAAGAACAAATTTTTAGACCACTCGATATAAGGATGGTTTCCGTTGGAGAAGCGACAGGAAGACTGGATGAACAAATGAAAATGCTTGCTAATTTTTACTATGAAGAGGTCAAAAACCTTGTTGATACCCTAACTAAAATATTAGAACCTCTAGTTTTAACAATAGCAGGCATTATCTTTCTAATCATAATAATTGCCTTGATTGGACCTATTTATGAGCTCATTTCCCAATTGGGTAAAGTTTGATGAAACGACGCTTCTACAATTCTCTCATCCCTCAAGTTCCTCCTCTTCTTAATTTCATACCATATAACTTAATATATATCTCTTTTAATCCATGTAAAATTAAACAAATCCCTCTCTAAATTTTCAATCGCTTTGAAAGCTATTATATGGAACGAATAGTAATAAGAGTGTAACAAATTTTTTCCCTTTATCGAAGGGGGATCGGACTATTGCTTCCCTGAGGGTATCGAGGTATAATTATGAAAAATTTCTCCGTGCGGGGGGACAAAAATGAGTTGTATTTTCTGTCGGATTGTGAACAAAGAAATCCCTGCAAAGATTGTATATGAAG
>JAUQPD010000009.1 GCA_030550555.1 Thermodesulfobacteriota bacterium | reverse complement strand
GGACGGTTAAGCAAGCGATAGGAAGCCATTTTTGGTCTTTCTTCCATAATTTTGACCCAAAAAAAATGGAATACTAAAAACAATTATAGAACACCCTCAGATTATCAGAGATTAGTCGCAGAGACTCTGAGAAGAGAACACCTTGAAAGTATCCTTGTCTTTCTGAGTTTAATAATTCCTCTTGGGCTTGCATCACAGGTCCTCTTTTACACTGAAAGTCTCCTTGTTGGGACCTTGATATTCCTTGCAATTCTTCTTGAACTCAGACAAAGGTTTTTCCCAAGATTAGTTGTGAATCTACTTGGCCTATCCATCATTGCCTATTTTTTACTTACTGTAAGTCTTGCTAATCTCCTTGAGGATATCCTAAGAACCCTTCTTCTCTTGCTTTCCGTTAAGCTTTTTGAAAAAAAGAAGGTCAGAGACTATTTTCAGATCTACCTCCTTGAGCTTCTTACACTTGCAAGTTTAAGTTTCTACTATATAAGTCTTTGGTTCTTTCTTCTCCTATTGATTCAGCTCTTTCTTATAGCTCTCTTTCTTTTTACACATATTTACTTCGAAGAGGGAGAAGTAGAGGAACTATCAAAGAGGGAGCTCAGTGCGGTCTCATTTACAATAGGAATACTTTTTCTTGCAACACTTCTCATAGGCACTCTCTTCTTTTTGGGCTTACCAAGGCTTGAAACTCCGCTTTTTGACTTTGGCTTAGGTGGCAAGGAAAAGGGAAAAACTGGTTTTACAAGTGAGATAAGTCTTGGCGGTGTTTCTACCATTCAGGAAAGCACAAAAGTTGTTCTAAGATTTACTATTGAAGAGGGCAAGATAAAAGATCCAGAAAACCTCTTTATTAGAGTCATTACCTATGACTACTTTGATGGTAAAACCTTTAGAAGTAGAAATCACGAGAGAGCAAGAACTGTAGGACAGACTTCATCCTCATCTATGCGCGCAACTCTCTATCTACAAAGCGACATGGAAGGATATCTTCCAACAATAGAATATACAGAGGTTATCAAGGCTAACTTTAGAACAATAAAACTCGCAGATCAGACTTTTAGAGTTGAAGAGAATATCAGCTTTCCTGCAAAGTATGAAATTTACTTCTCCGATAAGTTTGAAGCTAATAAAGATCATGTTGAAGATGATCTCACACCATATCTGCAGGTGCCAGAGGTAGGAGAGTCCATTAAAACACTTGCAAAAGAGCTTCGAGCTGAGAATGAGCTTGCAACTGCTAAAAGGATTTTTAAATACTTTACTGGTGGAGATTTTAAACATTCTCTTACAGAACTTCCTAAAGGTGAAAGGGCCTTAGAAGAGTTTTTATTTGGGAAAAAAAGAGGAAATTGTGAATTTTTTGCTGGTGCTATGGTTACCCTTCTTAGGTTAAATGGGATACCCGCAAGAGTAGTAGGAGGCTTTAGGGGAGCAATCTTTCATCCTCAGGGGAACTACTATCTTGTCCTTGAAAAATTCGCTCATGCCTGGGTTGAAGCCTATATTGATAATAGGTGGATAAGATTTGATCCAACACCTCTTGCGACTTTTCAAGCCTATCAACGAGAACAAGGCCCAATCCAACGCCTAAAATTTTATCTTGACCTTGTGAATTTTTACTATACAAAATTTGTCATAGATTTTGATCTTCAAAAGCAGAAAAGATTAATATTCGCTGTAGAAAAATTTATCCGAAGCCTCTCTAATCCAGCAAAGGAGAGAAACCTCTCTGTTGGCACCAAAGACTTGGCCTATGCTTTAATAATTCTCATTCCAGTTGCCCTTTTGTTTACTTTTCTACTCCTAAAAATGAAATGGAAGAGGCTCATTTTTGTCAAAAATTACCTGACAAGGAAGGAGATAAGGCTACTCTTTGAGTTTGAAAGAGAAATGGAAAGGAGGGGGCTTGAGAAAAGGCCATGGGAGGGAATATATGAATTCGTTGAGAGAATTGAAGATGAAAAAGTTCGCAAGATAGCCAAAGAATTTGTGGATACCTATGGCAGATATACATATAAAGACATCCCCTTTGATGAAAAGGGACTTAGGGAACTTGAAAGATGCCTGAAGGCATTGAAAGGGCTGAAATAGGGGAAAAAAAGGCTCAAATTAGAGTTAGTCCCAATTTCATAACCCTTCTTAGAATCTTTCTTCTCCCTCTTCCCTGTGCACTTCTCTTCATAGAGAGCTATTTAGCAAAGGTCTTTTCTCTTGGCCTTGGGTCAATTCTTGGGTTCACCGACTATGTTGATGGAGTCCTTGCAAGAAGACAGAAGAAGGTGACACGGATTGGAGCCATGCTCGATCCTGTTGCAGATAAGATTTTCGTCACCGTTGTATATCTGAGTTTAGTCTATCTTGGATATTTTCCCTTTGCACAGGTTGCTCTGCTAATTAGCAGAGAACTGCTTGTATCTTTCCTTAGGAGCTGGTTTACAGAAGATCTAAGAGTAATTAACATTGCCCGATATAAAACCGCTTTTCAGATGATTCTTGCAGGATTGGCAATAGGCCTAAGTCTTATAAAACCTGAATTGATTGTGTATATCCACTATGCCCTATGGTTATTAGTCGTCTTCAGTTGGGTCTCGGCTATTCCTTATTTTTACCGAGTAAGGAGGGCTTTTTCGAGAAACAAGCTTGATCCCCTACTCTTTGCAAAATCACTCCTATCTCTTGCCCTGGGGCTAACTCTTCTCATCATTTTTCCCCTTTCAGGGCCTCTTTTTCCAATCATTCAGATAGCTCTTTCCTTTTACTTCTTCAGAAAAGGCCTTGCAAGGACCTCACCTCTTCTTGCCCAACAGGAGTCCCTACTCATCCTCGGGCTCCTAATACTCATTGCTATTGAAATAAATTTCTGGGAAAGAGTCTTTTACAGCCTCTTTTTGGTTCTACTCTTTAGTCTCTACAGAGATGGCTTGAGGAGTCTTAAACTTGTCTGGGAGATCTTAAGGCTGAAATAGCAGAAGCATAATCAGACCTTCCAAAGACTGCAGTTCCTGCAACGAGGATATCTGCACCTGCGGAGATGACAAGAGGGGCGGTCTCTTCATTAATTCCACCGTCGACCTCAATGAGCAATGAAAGTCCTCTTTTCACAATTCTCTCTTTAAGACCCTCAATCTTCCTTAAGACCTGAGGGATAAATTTTTGACCCCCAAATCCAGGATTAACACTCATAATAAGCACAAAGTCAAGCTCCTCAAGGAGATAATCCAAAACTTCAAGAGGTGTATGGGGATTGAGGGAAACTCCTGCAAGCTTTCCCAATTTTTTAATGGTAGTGACTGCACTATGAAGATGGGGTGTTGCTTCTGCATGAACACAGATAAGATCAGCACCTGCCTTAGCGAATTCTTGCAAATACCGTTCAGGCTGAACTATCATCAAGTGAACGTCAAAGGGAAGAGAGGTATGCTTTCTTATTGCAGATATAACAGGGGGGCCAAAGGTAAGATTGGGCACAAAGAGGCCATCCATTACATCTAAATGGAGAAGATCAGCTCCTGCGGACTCAACTGCCTGGACCTCTCTTTGAAGTTGTGAAAAGTCCGCAGATAGAAGGGAGGGGGCAATGAGGGGACGTCTTTCAGGAAGATTCAGGGGCATCTTCTTTCCCCTTCCTGGGATGTAGTGGAATCACCTTTGACTCTTCTGTATCAGAACTTTTGGAGATAGAAGTTTTTTTCTTAAGGTTTTTGGTTTGAGTAGATGCTGGGGGAACTGCTTCACCAGTTAGGGGCAAATAGGCCTGATAGGTCTTAAGTAACTCTGCAGGTATATGGGTCGTGTACCAAAGAAGTTGGGAGCGCTGAACAGTGATATATGGAAGCCCAAGGAGCACAGGAAATAGCCCTTTTTCCTGAGTTATCATAAGGGCAGGCCACTCAACCTCAAAAAAGTCTCTCTTTTCAAGAACAAACTGTAGACTTTCATAGAGAGGGTTGTAACAAACAAGACCAAGATATAGCCCTGTTGAGAGTTGGAATAGGACAGGATTCTTAGCAACTGGTTGAGCTTGCATGGTGTTATTTTATCATCCTATCAGATTTACCGCAAGGACTCCCAACATCTCACAAGGGGAGGGGGGAGGAAGCAGACCCCCCCAGAAATAAAAGAGCTTAAGCAGAGAAAGCCCTTATCTCTTGAGATTGATCAGTTCTTCAAGCATAGTGTCAGAAACAGTGATTATGCGGGCATCTGCCTGAAATCCTCTCTGGAAGACAATCATCTTGACAAACTGTTCTCCCAGGTCTACATTTGACTGTTCAAGGGAGTTAGGAGCTATGGTGCCAAGCCCATTTGTTCCTGGTTTACCAGTAACTGGAGGACCAGAGTGGGTGGTTTCTCTAAACAGATTAGCTCCAAGCCTTTGAAGTCTCTCCGGAGCATTGAAATTGGCAAGCCCTACCATCCAAAGAGGAATCACTCTACCATTTGAGTAGGTTCCTATAACTCTACCCTCATTGTCAACATTTATACTCTCAAGAGCACCTGGACCGAAGCCATTTTGATCGTAAAACAGGGTTGCATTTGATGTGGCATATTGGGTTGTTCGGACAGATTCTGAACGCCAGGCATCCTTAAAAAAATATCCAAAGTTTAGCTCGATACCTTGTAAATCATTCCTTACCGCGCCCTGATTTACATCATTTGGCGCATAGTAATCAAACTCGAAATCTATACCCAAAAAATCTGCAATTAATAGTGGATATCCATTTGGTCCAAGGGCAAGAAACTTGTCTTCTGGCAAGGGCACTGGTTGCCCTTTTTCATCAATCACCTGCACTAAGGCTCCAGTATTTGCATCAAGTCTATAGACGTGATAAAATTTCTTCACATTTCCCTGGTTATCAAATTCAAGCCTTCCATACATAAGAATACCCCTTTTCTCTTCAGTAAACACTTTACCTGAATTTATCTCAACCTTTTGAATTACTCCTCCTTTCTCATACCACCATTGCATAGGAAGAGCATCTCTTACAAAATCTCTCTGATCTTCTGAGGGATTTGAGGTGACCAAAAACTCCCAGACATTATCTTTCGTTGTTGGTGAATAATAAATAGTGATCTCGTGAGGTGTACCTAAAGAATCATAGATAAACAATGTTGAGCGATAGCTGTATGCTGTTGATTGAATAGGCACTTCATTTTTGGCATTCCAGGCATCAAATAAGGTAAAAGTTTCTTGCAAAGTGTAGAGATTGTAACCTTTTTGTGGATCTACAATATTATTAGGATCCCAATCAAGATTTATCCTTTGTGAAGTCCCATCTAAATAAAAAAATATATTGGTCTCATTAGCGTTCTCACCTTTAGCTAAAATTATTGCACCAATTTCTTGATCTGGATCATTTGCTCCGGCTATGGGATTTTCAAAAACATAATAATCCCACCTTCCATTTTGATTATAGCGTAACCAAATCCTTATATTCCTATTTGTTCCATTAGCATCTACTAAAGTAACATCTTTAGATTCCCATTGCCCTTGTTGTGAACCTTTAATTTCTATTCTCCCATGTCTACCTGGTATATTAAGATAATTCTCCACTGGAGGGGGATCGTGAGTTACCGCACTCCAATCTATAATAACTTGCTCTTTGGTAGTAGGGATCTCAATTGTTGTTCTGGAGGTAGTAACATTTGTTCCAGAAGCAAGAGTGGTATTATTTTTAACATCAATAATTGTATAGCTCCATTTCTGTATAGAAGCATCCCATTCAAGCTTTAATTTAATTTTATTGTCCTTTTGATCTATATCTCTTATCACAAAATCTGTCTCTACAGTAGTAGAACCCTGTTGATCTGGATCATCATATATATTTCCACTAATACTAATTACCTTAACCCTGGTTTCTGTTCTTGCATCAAGATTAGTGATCATATCAATCTTGGTTGTCTTAACAGGCGGAGAACTTCTATCAATTCTTATATCTGTCAATGCACCAGTTATATCATTAGTAATTTCATCAATTTTCCAGCCTTGGACTCTCAAACCCTGGGGATTAATGAGGTAACCGTCTTTATCAATGACGAATTGGCCATCTCGAGTGTAGAATACCGCACCTGTTGCCTTGGGATTTCGGACAATAAAAAAACCTGCACCTGCTATTGCCATGTCGGTTGGGCTTGCGGTCGACTCAAAGGCACCTTGGGTAAAGAGCTGATAGAGAGCCTGTATGCTTGCTCCACGGCCAAGTTGGCCAGATCCCGCAGATGTGTTGATACTCTGTGCCATAATGTCCGAAAAGGTGATACGAGCTCCCTTGAAGGCTGTAGTATTTAAATTGGCAACATTGTCACCTATTACATTCATGCCATGGCCCAGAGCTCTAAGACCACTTGTTCCAGTAAAAAGGGCATTAGTTAAACCCATACTCTCACCCCCTAAAGTGTTTTTCGGAATAAACTACTACTTAATTAAACTACCTACCTATTTAAAATCTTAGTTGTCTCAAGAAATCCTCAAGCATTGCATCTGCAGTAGTAATTACCCGAGAATTGCTCTGAAAGCTCCTCTGTAACATTATCAAATTTATCATCTCCATAGCCAAGTCTACGTTTGATCCCTCAAGGGCACCTGAGAGGATTCGTCCCCTCTCTGCAGAGCCTGGTATAAAGAGATACACCTCAACTCCTGCCCGTGCCCTAAAAAGTCCATTTCCAAGCCTTTCAAGAGACTCCTCATAACCCGAAAAATCTGCAAGAAAAAGCCTTGAAACCTCAATATCTTTCTGATTCGTATACCAAGCCCTAATAAGACCCTCTTCATCAATAACCTCAATCCTCTCAAAAACCCCTGTTGGATAGCCATCCTGAGTAAATCCAACCTGAGCAAAGGGACTTGCTAACATCTTCACAGCACCAATATCTCTTGAGACAGAACCATCAGGATCTACGGAAAAACCCAAATCCAGTGTGACCTGTTGGACATTTCCATTGATATTGAGATTGAACCTTGGTCTTCCAAGTTGAGTGAGGTCAAGAGGATTAAGGGTTCCATCAACGTTGACCTCAGAAAAAGTAGCAGATACAACTTCCCCTGCACCTCCAAAGGTGAGGGTTCCATAGAGAAATGCTCCACGATAATTCCCCTCACCTCTTCCATCTTTTGCTGGGTCCGCAAGTGTCAGGAGCATTTCATAGGTATTTGGGCTATCTCCCCTGTCAAAATAGAGCTTAATAGGCACGAGCTCCCCAAGGCTATCATAAACATACAAATCAAAGACCCAGTCATATCGACCATCTTCAAGAGGTTGAGTCTTTGTGGCATCATATTTTGCCAGGAGTGACTCTGTATTAGTTGGCCTTCTTGAGTCAAGAATTAATTGAGATGATAGAACTGCGGTTGCCTTTGCCTGCATAACTTTGGGGATAAGATTTGGCTTAAGCGAATTAAGATCAGGACTCGTTGCCTTGAGATCAGCACCTAAGAGATACATTTTAAGGGAGTTTTGAAGGGCAAAATAATGCTCATCAACTTCGTTGATGAAAAATTGACCATCTCGAGTGTAATAAATATTGCCTTTTGAATCTGAAAGGATAAAGTAGCCCTTTCCAACTATGGCAAGATCGGTTGACAGGTCCGTTGTAAAGATTCCACCTTGAGTAAAGAGGGGCCTGATGTGTTTTATATTCGCTCCGAAACCTCGCTCTCTTCCAAAGACCTCGCTGTAGCGAACTACCATATTGGCGAATTCAGTGCGACTTCCTTTGAATCCAACAGTATTTAGATTTGTAATGTTGTCTGCGGTGACCTTGGTTGCCAGGGTATCGCTATAGAGTCCACTATATCCTATAAACATAGTTCCAAAGAGCCCCATAAGCCCTAACCTCCGAGAATTTCTTTTATATCTCTTAAAGTGACCTTCTCAGAACCATTAATCACAAGCTTTGGCTGATCCCCAATAATTGCTCCTGTTACTTTAGATACAACTGTAACTGGCAGGCTCTCTCTGTTTTCACCTCGGATAACTGCGACTGAAATTCTATAATTTCCATCAGGAACTAACTGACCTGTATTATCAAGCCCATCCCAATTTATCTGATGTTTACCCTTTGGCAAATTTTTCATTTCTATGGTTCGTACTAACTGTCCCTTTTCATTTCTTATTGTTACAATTACCTCATTTGCAGGCTCGCTAAGATTAAACTCACCACCAAGAAAGCTTCCTCCCTCTATGCGACCAACATTTCCCTCAACCTTTACAAGTTTTCCCACTAAATTAGCATAAAGTGTATACTCATTAGCCTTATATAGATCAACAAGTTTACTCAACTTATCATTTATATTCATCAATTGATCAACCTGGTTAAAGGAGGCAAGTTGTAATGCCATTTCATGATTCTCAATTGGCTTCATTGGATTCTGATATTGAAGCTGTTTGACAAAGAGTTGGATAAAGTCTTCTTTGTCGAGGACCTTCTTGGGAATCCTCTTTAGATCAGCAGGCTGACCAGTCTTCTCATTGACCTTACTTATTACAGCCATACCTATACCCTCCTTTATACAATCCTATAAAATCCGTAGAAACCTCTGAGACGATTAAACGGGATCTCCTCTGTGTTTCCCTCTACACCATAAAGAATTCTCGATCTTCCTGAATCACTATCCTTCAATTCTTCCTCTTTTCTCCCCTTAGCTAAGGACCTGTCATCTGAGAAACCAAGGGAAAGCTGAATATCCTTGAGTCTCAGACCGAGCTCTTCGAAATTATTTTTCAGTTGGGCAAGGTCTTGCTGAAATTGAGCATAGGTCTCAGGTTTCTCTACACGGACCTTCAATTCAACTTCATGGTCAACAACTTTTATCTCCAACTCAAGTCTTCCAAGCTCTGGGGGCTCAAGTTGAATGTTTGCTCTCCTCTCACCGCTTGGAAGCAATTCTGCAGAAAATTCCTTTACAAAGTTTAAAAACTCTCCTACAGGGACCCGATGGAAAACCCGCTCGTGTGCCATGATATGTGTTACAACCTCCTCCAAAGGCTGTGTGAGTGGCCCAGTATGAGTTGGGAGCACTTCAGTATGAGGACTTTCTCCCTTTAAAGTCCTTGAGAGTCCCCACAATTTTGATAGCTCCCTCTTTATATGCACTGAGTAACTACGAATAGCTATCTCGAATCGCTCTTTTATGTTAAAAGGTAGCCTCTCAAATTCTTCAATAAGTACAGTTCTGCCAGAGTTAAAATTTGTTAAGTCCTCACTTTTATTTACCTTGCTATTACTAATAAAATACCTTACAATACTATCCTTTTCAACTTTTGTATTTTCTTTTGATAATTTACTTATAAATTGTTTGAATGTTTCTTCAGATTGCCTCAAAATATCTTCTAATTGAACCCTTTCATCACTTTGAGTGAATTTATGACCTTTCTTTGAATTATCTCTTTCCAACATACTAATGTTATTTCTATTTAGCTCATCTTTGTATTGGTAATTTTCCTTTGTTTTAAGCTCAACTGTCTCATATAAAGTGCTTTCTATGTGATTTCCTGTGATTTTTATTCCTTGTTTAGATTCTTCAGAAAGTAAGCTATAATTATCAACTATAAATTTTTCTCTGAATTCAAAGTTACCGTCATTATTTAAATTCTCTATATGTCTATTATTTTTGTCAATGATTGAAGATTGATCAATATAATGTTTTTCATTAAACCTTTGTTGAAATTCAAAACTTTCTCTTAAAAATTGATAAATATTTTTTCTTACTAATCGTAGAGCTTGATCGATATCATTTTCTGATATTTTTTGATTTATAAAAATATTAAAAAGCTCGGAAGTTTCTATTGTTTTCTCAACTTTGACTTCTGTATCATTCATTGCAAAAATATTTTTCAAAAATTCAACAAATAAAAAAGCTATGATCTTATCTATATAAGGCATATAATCGTTATCAATAAAATCCCTTGTTTCCTTTGATTGTATCAAGCCTGTTGATATCTGTATCTTGTCGTGTTTAAATTCCTCAAACAAACTATTTTGCTTATTATTCTCAAAAAAGAGCGATTTTGAAGAGAAATCATTGGAATTTGTAAGAGTTGTCAAAATTAAGAGTAGCAGATCTGAAAAAGTAGAACCATAAAGGAAATCTATATTGGCACTAGGCAAGTCTCTCTCTACAGTTCCTGAAGGCTTTATTGTAGCTATTTGTCCCCAGACCTTCATCTTCTCTTCTCAATCTTTGTTTTTTACTGGAACTAAATCAAAGCCTGCTAATTAGTCTATTCAAGAAACATGCCTATTTGTTGGAGAATATCAATTTAATGGTATATGCAATATTTGCCTTTAGTAGGGTAGGGATAGACCAATTGATGGTAGTCTTAGTGATAGACAGGAAAATTTTTCCCAATATGGTAGGCAAAAATTGCGTTGAGCTCAGGCACAAATTTTCAACTATGCCAGAGAGAATAATAATTCAACGGGTTAAAATTAACTTTATACCTCTTAGAGGAAATAGTGGTTTAGAGGTTCGACGTGGAGATTGAGGAAAATTGGTTGATGTGCGGTTCTTATTGGGTTGATTTTCCTATTGTCAACTTAGGAGGATTTAACACTTGAGGGAGAGATTTTATGGGGAGAGCTTCTTGAAAATTGGAGAAAAGTTTTTAAATTTAGTTATAGGTTTATGATCTTTGAAAGATTGGGGGCGATGAGGGTTCGACGGGGGTAGGTAGGGTTAAACCGCAGGCCGTGGTCGCACCCACCACGTTAAATAGGGTGCAAAAACACAACTGCCAACGAATACGCCTACGCTCAGGCTGCCTAAGAGCGCGCAGCCTGCGTTCCTTGAGTGCTCCGCCCTTCGGCCTCAAGGGGCGTGACCAAGAAGGGCTGAGGCTCTCTCAAGTGGTGGGTTTGGGAGAGTCGAGATAATTCCCACCTGGCCTGAAGATCCGGTGCCTGTGACGGATCTCAGGCGAGAAGGCTCCACAGGCTAAGCCTGTAGGGGTTTAATCTGAACTACCTTCGGACGCGGGTTCGATTCCCGCCGCCTCCATCTGAATTAAGTAATTCCTCAAAAGAGTGGAATTATACTCTCTCTTTCCACAAAAATATCCATCATACAAACACCTAATAGCTCCAAACCTTAGTTACTCCCCAAACACCTCCTCAAACTCTTCCTGCGTATACCCACAAATCGTAGCATACTTCGTATCAATTGTTATATTATTCAGATGATTTAAACTATAACCCCTGTAATAAACCCAAACCTGAGATAACTGTCAAGAAGCTCTAACCCGCTGTAAAGACTCTTTAAAGTCTCACTCAACTCCCTTGTCTTTACCTTTCATCTATCGGCTTGTCATAAGCTATAGTAGACGGGAGTTGAAAAAATTTTGTGTGAGATATTTAGATTTGTAGAGTTTTATGATTAGGGATTTAATCTCCTTTGGGAAGGCATTATGAGGGGATCTAAGGGGGTTACCATGAATGAGTGGTGAGTGGGGATTTTGTTGCAATTTCTTTTTTAGGCGTATGAATTGCCTTTTGGAGAGATTGACAAATGTACTTGTAAAATCTTTAAATTTAAAGTACATTACTATAGTAAACTAAGTCCTTTAATTGTCTAGGAGTCCCATATGCACAACAAAACAATTCCTGAGGTTTTAAGGGAGTTAAATACTACGATAAATGGACTTTCTCAGGATGAGGCTCAAAGAAGGCTGAAAATCTATGGTCCAAATACCTTAGAGGAGGAAGAAGAAAGTAAGCTCAAACTTTTTATAAGACAATTTACGAGCTCCTTTATACTTATCCTTATAGTTGCAGGATTTCTTGCCCTGTTTCTGGGAGATGTGAAAGATTCAATTGTTGTTTTTGGACTAATTATCATAAATGGAATAATTGGATTCTATCAAGAGCTTAAAGCACAGGCATCAATCAAGGCGCTTAAGGCCTTGACAGCCTTTAAAGCGAGAGTCTATAGGGACGGAGAAGAGAGAGAGCTTGATGTGAGTGAGCTTGTTCCAGGAGATGTTGTTCAACTTGCAGAGGGAGATGTTGTCCCAGCGGACATTAGACTTGTTGATGCAGTAGGGCTTATGGTAGATGAGTCCATGCTTACTGGAGAGTCTATTCCAGTTGCCAAAGAAGTGGAAAAAATCCTACCTGAAGACACACCCCTTCATGCAAGAAATAATTGTCTCTATAAGGGAACTGTCATAGTCCGCGGAAAGGCCTTTGGAATTGTATTTGCAACAGGCAAGAATACAGAACTTGGTAAGATTGCCCAGCGCGTTCTTGAGAAATCACCTGAGAGTCCCTTAAATAGGGCTTTAGCAAGCTTTGGAAAAAAATGGATCCTAATTGTTACCACTGCTTTAGCTTTACTTTTAATTATTGGCTATTTCCAGGGTAGGGAGCTAAAAACCCTTGCCTTCTTTGCGGTTGCTCAGCTTGTATCTGCAGTACCTGAGGGGCTTCCTATTGTAGTAACCATTGCCCTTGTTGTTGGGGCACTTAGGCTTTCTCGAGAAAAGACCCTTGTGAAATATCTGCCTGCTGTTGAGACCCTTGGCAGTGCCACCTTTATCTGTTCTGATAAAACGGGAACTATTACGCTTGGAAAGCTTAGGGTAGAGGAGTATATAGCCTATGATAGAGGAAAGCTTCATCTTTGTGCGGTCTTTTGTAATGATTCTGATGGCCTTAAGGGAGATCCTCTTGAAATAGCCCTCATTGAGTGGCTTGAGAGAGAGGAGGTAAGATGGGACTTTTTGAGAGCGGAATCTGAGAGGGTTTGGGAGCATCCTTTTGACACGAAGAGACGGCTTATGGCTGTAATTGTTGAGTCAAAGGATGGAGGCTTAGATTTTTATATCAAAGGAGCCCTTGAGAGCTTAGCAAAAATGTGTAAAGAGCCAGTACCTGAGGAGGTATTTAGGGCTCATGATAAACTGGCCTCAAAAGGTTTAAGAGTTCTTGCCTTTGGCTACACCAAGCTAATAAGTGTCCCAAACTCTGTAGATGATGTCAAGATTGATTTGGTTGGGCTTGTAGGTTTTCTTGATCCACCAAAGGAGGGAGTGAAAGACGCTGTAGAGCTTGCAAAAAAGGCAGGAATAAGAGTTATTATGATTACTGGTGACAACCTTCTCACCGCAAAGGCGATTGCAGAAATGGTTAGCATTCATGAGGAGGGAAAGAATCTCATCCTTGAGGGGAAGGACCTTGAAAGATACGACGATAAGAGTTTATATGAGGTCCTACAGTCTGTATCGGTTGTTGCCAGAGCAACTCCGGAGGACAAATACCGTATTGTCAAAGTACTTCAGGATCACGGTGAGATTGTAGCGGTAACGGGAGATGGAGCTAATGATGCTCCTGCTCTTAAAGTTGCGGATCTTGGAATAGCTATGGGCTCGGGATCGCAGGCAGCTAAAGATGCAGCGAAGATGATTATTGTTGACAACAACCTCTCAATTATCGTCACTGCCATAAAGACCGGAAGACTAATCTCTATGAACATTGCCAAGGTTATTAGATATCTCCTTTCTGCAAATTCCTTTCAGATCTTCTATAACTCCTTTGCTATTTTGCTCGGCCTACCTCTTCCTCTCTATCCAACTCAAATTCTTTGGATAAATCTTGTGACCGATGGAGTACAAGACAAGGCTTACCCCTTCACTAAGTTTGAGGGAGATCCTATGAAAGAGTCTCCTCAGAAACCAGCAAAGATTTTTCTGGGTAAGGCTCAACTCTTTGCCCTCTTTTATAATGGTCTCCTAATGGCAATTCCCCATCTCTTTCTGTTCTACTATCTACTAAAGATCTATCCTTATGAAGTAGCTCTCACGATTAGTTTTACCTCTTCAGTGGTAAGTCAGTGGGCTGTGGGGATCCAAGAAGTTAGCCAACGTCCCTTCTTTGTCAATCCTCTTGAATATTTCAAAACCAACCCCTATGTTTATATTGGAATTGTATTTGGAGCCCTACTTCAGCTCTCTGCGATTACCTTTCTTTCTGACTATTTCCATGCTGTAAGATTAGGTGTTGAACACCTGCCTTACTTACTTCTCATCCCTATTCTTACCTTTTTTGGAATTGAAATCAGAAAGTGGATATGGTTGTCTTATGAGACAAAAAGTGTTAGAATTTAACTCATGATAGACCTCTCAGGTCTTGGAAAATTTCTTGTACTCTTTGGCATAATTATTATCATTGTCGGTCTCATCCTAATTCTTTTTCCCAAAATCCCCTTTCTTGGTAAGTTGCCTGGAGATATCTTAATTAAAAGAGATAACTTTACCTTCTATTTCCCCCTTGCAACATCCATCATACTAAGCCTCATCCTTACTATAATTCTTAACCTTCTCCTTCGAAAATAACGAATTTTAACAATACTTAGGAGCCTAATTTTTCCTCTTTACAAAGTAATACCCTTAGATTAATCTAAGGACTGTCATGAAGTTAAGAATAGCCATTATTGGATGTGGAAAAGCATCAGAGAAACATCTCAGGGTCTATAAAGCTCTCACAGAGTTAATCGAAGTTGTAGCGGTCTGTGACCTAAATCTCGGTAGAGCTGAGGTTTTTGCTAAAGAACTAGGTGCCAAAGCCTATACAGACTTTAAAGAAATGCTAAAGAAAGAACCTGTCGATGTAGTTGATCTTGCTCTACCTTCGGGCTTGCATGGAGAGATTGGGAAAATAGTTCTTCGGGGGTTTAAAAAGCACCTCCTCGTTGAAAAACCCTTGGCCCTTACTCTACGTGATGCAGAGGAACTTATCAATCTTTCTGAAAGATACAAACTCAAGCTGGTTACGATTTTTCAAAATAGGGCAAATCTTCCTGTCCAAAAATTAAAGGAATTTCTTGAGAAAGGCCTTTTAGGAAAACCTCTTCTAATATCTACTAGGTTTTACTGGAAAAGGGATCAGTCCTATTACGATAGTGCAGATTGGAGAGGCACTTGGGCTCTTGATGGTGGTGCCCTTGCCCAGCAAGGATGCCATTTTGTGGATATGATGGTCTATCTCGGTGGAGATGTGGAAGAGGTTTATGCCAAAATGGGCACCTATCTCTCCAAAATTGAGGCTGAAGACCTACTTGTAGGCACTCTCAGGTTTAAAAATGGAGCCTTAGGAACCATAGAAGCTACAACCTGTGCAAGACCAAAGGATATAAAGGCAGAATTTGTTGTTCTAGGCGAAAAGGGCTCTAGCATCCTTAGTGGCTTTTCACTTGATAGATTAGAGTATTTAGCACTTGACGATGGGGTGAACCTTAGTTTAGATCTTTCTGAAAAAAATCCTGAAAATCCCTATGGATTTGCCATCTATCAATACCTGAAAAGTGCTATCCTATTCTTTAAGGAGGGAGCCCTAGCACCCTATCTAAGTGTTGGTGAGGATGCCCTAAAATCCCTTAAAGTAATACTTGCACTCTATGAGTCTGCAGAAAGAAATAGACCTATCTCCTTTCCTTTTAGACCAAGATATTGTAAACTTGGCAGGAAACCCCTTGCTTAATTCGACAGACTCAAGGGAGCATAACACATGAAAAAGATACCCCTTCTTGATCTGAGGAGAGGTTTTGAAGAAATCGAAGAAGCTGTCCTTGCAGGCATAAGAGAGGTTTTTGCCACAATGAAAGTCCTCAATGGACCTAACTTGCAGGCCTTTGAGAAAGAATTTGCAGAGTATTTGGGTGTAAAATATGCCTTTGGGTGTAGCTGTGGCACCTCAGCCCTTCTTATGGCTTTGATTGCTCTTGGTGTAGGCCCAGGAGATGAAGTTCTTTTACAGGCCAATGGTTTTATTGCAGATCTTGAGGCCATTCACTTTGCCGGAGCTGAGCCAGTATTTGTTGAAGTTGATCCAGAAACCTTTGGTCCTGATCTTGAAGATCTGAAAAAGAAGATCTCCCCCAGGACCAAAGCTCTAATTCTCATTCACATGTATGGCCATCCCTGTGAAATGGACCCTATTTTGGAACTATGTAGAGATTATAATATCTACCTGATTGAAGATGCTTCCCACTCCCACGGTGCAGAATATAGAGGACAAAAAGTGGGGACCTTTGGGCATATTGGTTGTTTTAGCTGTGGTCCTGTTAAGAATCTGAATGCTGTTGGCGATGCTGGAGTTATCGTTACGAATGACGATAACCTTGCCTATAAACTTAAATATCTAAGAGTCCATGGCCAAGCCCAAAAGAATTTCTCTCTTTTTCCTGGCTTTAACTCTCGTCTAGATGAAATCCAAGCGGTTATCCTTAGAGCTAAACTTAAATTCCTTGATAAAAAAAATGAAATCCGAAGACAGATAGCAAATTATTATAGAGAACATTTAAAAGAGATCCCTGAACTCTATCTTCCAAAGCCAGATCCTCCGCATATAAAAAGCGTCTACCATCGTTATATGATAGGGACATCAAGAAGAGAGGAATTAGCAAATTATCTAAATAGTAAGGGTATAGAGACTGGATACTATTATCCATATCCGCTTCACCTTCAAAAGGCCTATACTGATTTCTATCAGAGAAGCTGGAATTTACCAGTTGCAGAACGTCTTGCAAAGGAGCTACTTGCCATTCCAATCTATCCTGAATTAACCCAAGACGAACTTAATTATGTCATCTCTACAATCAGAGAATTTTTCAACAAGAACTGAGGCTAAAAGCGAATTAATCTCTATTGTAATCCCCATGCACAATGAAGAGGGTAATGTCAAATTTGTCTATAAGGAAGTAAAGGAGGTCTGTGAAAGAATCCGTAAGGAAAAAGGTTATGACTATGAAATAATCTTTGTTAACGATGGAAGCACTGACAGAACTCTTACACTCCTGTTAGAAATAAAAAAAGAAGATCCACATGTTCGAATTCTTAATATGGATCAAAACCGAGGAGAGGCCTCTGCCCTGTCAGCAGGCTTTGCCTATGCAAGAGGTAAATTCATCTTCACAATGGATGGTGATGGACAAAATGATCCCAATTATTTTTATGACTTTTTGCAGAAACTTGAAGAAGGTTATTTGGTAGTTACCGGAAAAAGACTCAAAAGAAAAGAACCTCTACTTAGGAGAAGAATACCCTCTCTAATAGCAAACAAAATTATTGCAATGGTCACCAAATTAAAGGTCTCTGATAATGGCTGTTCTTTGAAAGGATATAGGGCAGATGTAGCTAAGAGATGTCAGATCCCTAAAGGGTTTCATCGCTTTCTTCCTGCCCTCTTTGGGGTCAAAAATGAGGAAGTCCTTGAAGTTCCTGTTATTGATCGCAAAAGACACTGGGGAAAATCCCATTATGGCTTGAGAAGAACCCTTGAAGTCCTAAGAGACCTAATCACCTTTCCTTTCCTAAAAAGAGCACAATTTTTCAGAAAATTCTTCAAGGTATGGTGGCTTTTGCATACTATCCCTGCAACAATAATTACAATTCTTTTGTTTATATATTATGATCCACTTCTTGTCATATTAGATATTGCTTTGATAATTGGAGCAGTTGTGAGTTATTTAATTTACTGGAATCTTAATAGATATCTTAAATCTCAAATAGAGGGAGTTTTTAAAGTTAAAGAACTTTAATATTTCTCTATTAGTATGAGCACTACTTTTGATTTTATCAAGTATCTTTTATCTTACTTAAAAAAGTTTTTCAAATATACTTTTTTGAGTCTTTTTTTTGCTATTATTGTTTCACTTTTAACAGGTTTGGGCACTTGGTCTATTAAGCCTATCTTTGATTATGTGTTAATAGAGAAAAACTATAGCTATGCGAAATTTATTCCCTTTTATATCTTTTTTTTATATTTTTTTATCGGACTTTTTTCACTATTACAGGCTTATTTTTCAAAAGCTTTATCAAGCAGTATAGTAAACTCAATAAGAGAAACTCTATTTTCTAAGACTTTGCGTTTAAATTATTCAACATTTATCTTATCTTCAAGTAGTCAAAAACTTTCAAAAATAATAAATGATACTGCTCAAATAGAACCTATTCTTGGTGAAACAATTCAAATATTTATAAAAGAATCTCTCACAGTAATTGCCCTAATAAGTGTTGCCTTCTATCTACGTTGGGATTTAACCTTATTAGTAATGATAAGTTTACCAATTATTGCTTATGAAACCTATGTTTTGGGAAAAAAGGTCAAAAGAAATAAAAAGCTTAGTCAAGAATCTACAGGTGAATTAACAGAACGTGTAAAAGAAATATTACTTGGAATAAAGGAAATAAAATTTCTCGGAAATTTTGAAAAATTAACAAATTATTTTAAAAGAGAACTTTCAAGATATTTCATACTTAGCCTAAAAGTCACAAAATATCGTGAAGCCTCAAGAAGTATAGTTGATCTCATGACAGGTATCGTAAGTGCTATAATCCTTGGATACGGAAGCTATCTAATTATTCAGGGGAAGATGACACCTGGGACTTTTCTGTCAGTATTAACGTCTATCCTATTGATATTCAATCCTTTAAGAAAACTTGCAAGGGCCTATACGCAATTGAAGGAAGCTCATGGTGCCTGGCTCCGAATTGAAGAACTGCTCTCTCTTGAGGAAGAAAGAGGAGGGGTATTAAAGGCTCAGCCTCCGAGAAAGGGCTTCGTTTTTGAAGGGGTTTCCTTTAGCTATCCAGGATCTGAGAGATTGGTCTTAAAGGAAATCAATCTGAACCTTCCAGCTGGAAAATTAATTGCAGTAGTGGGCCCAAGTGGTGCAGGCAAGAGTACTCTTCTTAGTCTTCTTGCTCGACTATATGATCCCAACGAGGGACGGATCCTGCTTGACAATGTGGATATCCGCGAATTTGATATCACGAGTTATAGAGAACTCTTTGGTATCGTTTGGCAAGAACCTTTCTTTTTTAATCTCAGTATCAGGGAAAACTTACTTCTTGTGAAAGAAGAGGCAACTGAAGAGGAACTGATAGAGGCATGCAAACTTGCAAGAGCCTGGGATTTCATAAAGGAATTTCCAAAGGGACTGGACACGGTCATAGGAGAGCAGGCTTTAAGACTCTCTGGTGGACAGCGACAAAGACTCGCTTTAGCACGAGTTTTTCTTAAAAATCCACCAGTCATTATCCTTGATGAGGCAACAAGTCAACTTGATTCACTAACTGAAAAGGCAATAGAAGATGCAATCCTAACAATGAAAGGATCCCACACTATTATCGTAATAGCTCATAGACTCTCAACTGTTATTAAAGCTGACATGATGATACTTATGAATAACGGGATAGTTGAAGATATTGGGACTCACGAGAGTCTTATGGAGAGATCTACCCTCTATAGAGAGCTCTACAAAACATTTATTAAAGCAATATGATATCAGTGCTTATCTGTACAAAAAACGAGGAAAAAAATATTAAAAGAGCAATTTTAAGTGTTAGAGATTTAGTTAATGAAGTGGGTGGGGAAATTATTGTTTTGGATTCAGGATCAACCGATAGAACTGTTGATATTGCAGAGGCCCTCGGGGCTCGCACCTATTTCCGCCCCTGGACAAATTATGCAGATCAACGTAACTATGGGATAACTCTCTGCAAAGGACCTTGGATCTTGATTATTGATGCAGATGAAGAATTAAGTAAAGAACTTGCAAGGAATATACTTAATGAGCTAAAAAATCCCAAATATGACGTCTATAAAATCTGTAGAAAGGTCTTTTATTTAGGAAAATTTCTCAATCATACTTGGTATCCGGAATGGAGGATCAGACTATTTAAGAAGGGTTTAGTCAAATTTTATGGTTCCATACATGAAGGTGTAAATTACTCTGGCAAAATTGGTTTCATAAAAGGTGATCTATATCACTATAGTTTTAAAAGTATTTCTCACCATATTGAAAAGTCAATACATTATGCTAAACTCTTTGCAGAAATAGAGGCAAAAAAGTTAAAAAATGTTAAACTTTTAAAACTCGTTGGAAGTCCTCTTGTATACTTTATAAAGTTCTATTTCTTGAAAAAAGGATTTCTTGATGGAAAACGAGGGCTAATTGCTTCAGTAATCTCATCTTTCTATGCTTTTATGAAATATGCGTTTCTTTATGAAAAAAACCAGCTTGATAGGCATTTTCAACATAACGAAAATAAAGAAGATATAAAGGAAGAAGGGCATCCCAATATAGAGTAATTGTAGAAGCAACTAAATGTATAGACAACATGGAAATAAGAGGCATAAATAAAAAGTGTTCTCTTTGACGATATCTAAGGGAGAGCGAAAATCTATAGAATTTGTAGTAAATTAATATTGTTGCAATTAAGCCAATGAGGCCTCTTTCAATAAACATAGTTATGAGGATTACTGATTCATAATGAGGCCTATCAGGGGATCTAGGCTCAAGCCTCTCCCCTGCATATAGACCATGACCAAAGAGGATAGCTCTTAAATTTCCTTCTCTGATATCCCTCTTAATCACTTCTATTCCTGCAATAGCATTTCTCAGGCGAGAACTTGCTATATCATCCAATGATGTCAAATCAAGTTCTCTCTTTCCAATCAAAACCTCAAAGGCAGTTTTATCGCGAGGAAAATATTTACCTGTTAGATAGAAAAGAACACCACTAATAGTGAGAAAAGAGAGACTAACTAAAACGAGAATTATCAGTATCATTCTCTTATAAGTTATCTTAAAAACGTCACGAGATTGATAAAGAATAAGTAAACTTGTTAAAAGAAGCCCTAATATAGTAGATCTTCGTGTTGAAAAGATTATCATCCCTAAAAAAAGGAATACAAGTAAGATATAAATTCTACTCTTTGTATAGATAAAAAGAGCTAAGCCTGCCAATAAAAATAGGGAATAAAAAAAACTTACCTCAAAGAAACCACCCCATAAGGCTTTAGGAAAACCCGTTCGATAATTATTATAGATAACAATTGGAATTAACAAAAGTCCTATTATTATCAATACATTGTAGTAAAAATAGAAATAATCATAAACATTTTTTGAGTCTTTAGAATCAAATGAGAATCTATAGAAATATACAAAAGAACCCAAAGTTCTATCAATAGCTTTTATGATATATTTCTTTAAAAAAAGAAAATGCACAACGAGAAGAGGAATTGATTGTATAATAATATGAACTCCAAGAGAACTAAAGTCAATTTTTTTGTTTTTAAGAATTCTATAAAAAGTATACATACAAAAAACGAATATTGCAATTTCTATTAGTGTAATGGAGAGTATAGCAAATATTGTAAGAATAAGAAGCAGTTTTTGCTCGAAGGTAAAGTTTCTTAACATAAGAGTATTTCTGCAATTAGTATTAAAAGGCTCCAAAATAGATGATTTATAGGAGGACTGGCTCCCCTCCAACCTCCTTTACTTGATGTTGAATTTCCTCAACCGAGAGACCTGTCGTTGTCTCTCCCTTCATAGCCTCGCTTATTCGTTCCTCAATAACTGTTCCATGGATATGGTCTGCACCCCAAAGAAGAGCTGTCTGTGCAAGCCCCATGCCAAGAAAGACCCAATAAGCCTTTATGTGGGGAATATTGTCGAGAATTATCCTTGAAATGGCAATTGTGCGAAGTATTTTTTGAGCAGATGGCGGTCTGAGGTGAGCTAAAGGAGTATTATTAGGGATAAAGGGAAGAGGCACAAAGGCCTCAAAGCCTCCAGTTTCCTCCTGAGCTTGCCTCAATTCTAAAAGATGGTCAATTATCTCTTCATCGGTCTCAATGTGTCCAAAAAGTAGAGTGGCATTGGTTTTGATCTCAAGTTTATGAGCGGTTTTTGCAATCTCAAGCCAGCGCCTATGGCTAATCTTTGCAGGATAGAGTTCCTTTCTCACCCTCTCTGAAAAAACTTCTGCTCCCCCTCCTGGAAGAGAACTCAGCCCTGCCTCCTTGAGCTCAAGAAGGACCTCCTCAACTTGCTTTCCAGAAATCCTACTCAGGTGATCTATCTCTACACAAGTAAAAGCCTTGATTCTTAGAGAAGGATTTGCTTCTTTAACTCTCTTGATAAGCTTAATATAATACTCATAGGGAAGTACAGGATTAACTCCTCCTACGATATGAACCTCCCTAAGCCCCACCTCCCTCTCAATCTTCTTAACCACTTCCTCAACATCCAATACGTAGGCCCCTGCTTCATCAGGTCTCTTCTTATAAGCACAAAACTTACAATTGATACTACAGATATTTGTATAATTTATATGTTTATTGATCGTGTAATAATACTTTTTTCCATGTAATTTCTCTTTTATTTTGTGGGCTTCTTGTCCAAGCTCGTAGAGATCTCCCTTTTGATAAAGCTCAAGGTATTCTTTTTTGGTCATATAGGCATTAATTTACCATACTTTTGGTATATTAAAAGGCTAAAACCTATATTTCCTTGTGAACATTAAGGCTCCTTAATACCGGCGACTTATGGAGCTCTAAAGCCAACCCTAGGGCTACTTTTTTTAGAGTTTTGTCATATATTATAGCTTCAGGAGTTTGCATAGGGTTGGAATGTCTTTTTGGAGGGGTTGTCTTGACGAGGGAGCGAGAGGAATTTGAGGGAGAAAACATAGTTATATATCAAGCGAGTGCTGGAAGTGGTAAGACCTATCAAATAGCTCTAAATTATCTAAAGCTTCTAAAGAGGTTTCATCCAAAGCCTACAGAAGAGTTAAGTACTAAAGCCTCACCTCTTCCCGGGTTTAAGGACCTTGTTGCCATAACTTTCACAAATAAGGCTGTCTTTGAAATGAAAGAGAGAATAATAAGTTTTTTGAGAGAGATTGCCCTCGACTCAGAAAAAGGAAGACATATTTCTCTTCAGACTGGTATTGAAAAGGATGAAGCTGACTGGTTACTGGATGAGATTTTCCTCAACTACGATTATTTTGAGGTTAAAACCATAGACGGTTTTTTGTTAAAGTTTTTCCGAAGTCTTGCCTATGAATTTGATCTCCATCCCAATTTTGAGATTAGAACTTATTTGGATCCAACGCTTCTTGAGAAAGCCCTTTTTAACCTCTATCTGCGCTCACAGCAGGATGAAAACATCAAGAATTTTCTTGAGGAATTTATAAATTTTCATATAAATGAAGAGACAAAACTAAAAATTAACTTTAAAAGAACATTGGTTAACCAATTAGAAAATTTTATTGAAGCCTTAACTTACGATGACAAACTTAGTTCAGCACTTGACATAAAGGATCAAAAATATGAAGATACTAAAGTTTCTAAAAAAGGTAAACTTTATTTTCAGCTTTTTAACTTACTTAAAGATGAACTTGAGAAGATACTCCTTGAAGTAGGCATAGTCTACATGGGGTACTGGAAAGAAAAACTTGCTCAGAGTATTCGAAGTGACTATTTACCATGGATTTATGTAAAACTGGGTAAAATTAAGGCTTTTATTATTGATGAATTTCAAGATACAGACAGACTTCAGTGGATCTCCCTTTATCCACTTATTGAAGAACTAATTAGTGATGGTAGAACTTTTATTGTTGCAGGTGATCTTAAACAGTCAATATATCGCTGGAAAGGTGCAGATCCTACTCTCTTGGAGCAAATAAATGAAACCTTTAAAGATTATAATATATCTATTAAAAAACTTGATAAAAACTTTAGAAGTGGTTCAAGTATAGTCAAGTTCAACAATAACTTCTTCAAAGTCTTAACAAATAGTTCACTTAAGTCATATATTCTAGAAAGAGTTATCTACGGAAGAAATAATTCTAATAAAAAAAATGAAGAACTTATTAAAAAAGCTGAAGAGCGACTTCAAAAACTCTTTGATAATATTGAACAGGAATGTCATAAAAACTTTGATGGTAAGGTATACATTTATTGGCTTGTATCAAACTATAAATTGGATGATAAAACTTTATTTGAGCGGATTGTTGAAGTTATTATTCATCTATTAAAGTTTTCAGATGGGGGAGAATTTTCCATTCTATGTAGAGAAAATGAAGAAGTGGCAAAAATTTCTAATCATCTGACTAGACACGGCTTTGAAGTTGTAGGAAGCTCATTTCTTAAGTTAAAGGAGTCTCATTTAGTCAATGGACTGATTGCTTTCATAAAGCTTTTCTATGGTCAAGAGGTTGAACTCTCCTTAGCGACTGTGTTATTAGAGTTTTTTGGCAAAGAAGGAGAAGAAATTCTAAAGAAATACGGTAAATTTAAGAAAACTGGAGAAAGAAACTTCAAATTACTTGATTACATCAAGCTTTATCATTCTGATTTTTGGAACAAACATTTTAGAGAGGTCTTAGAAATAGGAGCCAAGCTAAATCTCTATCAATTTATAACCTATTTAGTCGATAGATATCAACTAGAAAAAAAGTTTCCCTCTGAGAGGGCTTATCTTTATAAATTTTTAAGTTTACTTCTGGAATTCCTAAAAAGAGGAAGAGATTTGGAAGATTTTTTTAACAATATTAATTCTCTCCTTGATGAAGATGTAGACATAGTTTACAACAAAGATACCATCAAAGTTATGACTATTCACGCCTCAAAAGGTCTTGAATTTGATAAAGTTATACTACCTCTTAATTTTTCTTTTGACAGATATAACATGAAATCTGGTTTTTTAATAACTGAAGAAGGCATTTTTAAAGGTAATATAGAAGAATTTCCAGAAGATATCAAAGAACATTATCTTGCTATGAAAATTTTATTTAAGCTTGAATTTTTAAGTCTTTTATATGTTGGATTTACAAGAGCTATAACAAATCTTTATCTTATTGTGCCGATAATTACCCAAAAATCCTCTTTTTCAGATTTACAAAGTATTTCAATAGAAATAAGTGACCCAAAAGATTTGGCGAATCTTCCACTCTCTGCAGAAATTTTTATTAAGACTTTCTATACAATGAAAGATCTTCTGTGTATTAATAAAGGCTTTGATTTTTCTGTAGAAGAGATTTTAATTCCTTGTAACTAAATATGGTTTTAATTGCATTCAAATTTGGATTTTTGTAAGATATTAAAGGAACACTACAGGCTCTACAGAGATTTTCATCTATTATTGAATCTCCTATATATAATGTAGATTTTGGATCTACTTTGAAATACTCAAGTATCGTGAGAAGAGCAAGAGGATCTGTCTTTGGATACTCAAGAGCAGTGCGAATAAAGTGAAAATATTTTTCAAGATCAAAAAATCTCAGGAGTGGTCTTGTTGAGGTTGTTCTATTAGTGCAGAGGGCAATAAAATAGTGTTCCTTTGCCCAGGATAAGAAATCATATACTCCCTCTTCTGGACGGAGATACTTAAAGAACTTATCATAAGAAATTTCCTTTGCAATTTCAAAGGCTTTTTCCAAAAGATGAGGATAGTCCTTTAAAAGATACTCCAGACATTCTGGCATAGAATGTATGTGAACAAATTCTAACTCTTCTTCTGTTAAAGGCTCTCTACCAAGTTTATTTAATATATAGTTATAATACTCTCTATTGGCTTCTTTTGAATCAAAAAGTACACCATCACAATCAAAAACTAATAATTTTGTCTCATTTATACTCATTTTTTATTTTCTTCTGTTAAGTAGATATTCTGCGAGGTAATAAAGGGCCTCTCGGTAGGGAGAATCTTTCAATTCTTTTAGAGCGGTTTTAGCATGTCTTATTTCCTCTTCTGCCATCTTATGAGTCAGGATGAAGCCTTCATTTTTGTCAATGAGAAAGTAGGCCCGTTGAAAGTCCTCTCCAGTTGTATTCTTTTTCTTTAAGAGATAGATTAGTTCTTCTCTCTCTTTGGGAGTAGCTCTATTTAAGGCAAGAATAACAGGAAGGGTAATCTTACCCTCTGCAAAATCCTTACCAAGATCTTTGCCGGTTTCAAGACTAGTATAGTCAAGTAGGTCATCTATCATCTGAAAGGCAAGACCTAGATGATAACCAAACTTTGCAAGGCTAGAGACCTCTCGATCGGAGTTTCCAGCAAGTAATGCTCCCACTTCACAGGCGCAGGAAATGAGGGCTGCGGTTTTGCGATAAATTATCTCCCGATAGGCCTCTTCACTAACTTCTGTGTCATCAAGATGAAGTAACTGAAGCACTTCTCCCTCACTCATAAGGAGCGTGGTTCTCGTTATCACCTCCATTATTTCTGGATTTTTGAGAGCGCTTGCAATTCTGAGGGCCTTTGCATAGAGATAATCTCCTACAAGAATTGTTGCCTGATTGCCCCAGAGCCTACGAGCAGATCTTCTACCTCTTCGAAATTCTGCTTCATCCACTACATCGTCATGCAAAAGAGTTGCTACATGGAGATATTCAAAAAGTATAGCAACTTCATAAAGGCTCTCTGGTAAAAAGCTATTTAGAGCCTTTGCGGAGAGGACGCAAAGAAGTGGTCTCACTCTCTTTCCACCTGCAAAAAGAACGTACTCGCTGACCTCATTTATAAAGGGATGCTGAGAAATTTGATGGCACTTCAAAGCTGACTCTATCAGTTGAAGTTCTTCCTTTAGAAGAAGTTTACAGTCTACTTTCACAGTGACTAAATATAGTATTTGTTTTGATTTTTACAAGAAAACATAGTGCCAAAACACGAAAGAAACTTCTAAGTTGTTTAATTCATTTTAGGGGTTATAATTTTTTAAATTTAGAAGCTTCTAAGATTTGAGAGATATGGCAGGAAATACGATTGGAACCCTTTTTAGGGTCACGACTTTTGGAGAGTCTCACGGAAAGGCCCTTGGTGCGGTTGTAGACGGCTGTCCTCCAGGACTTACTTTAGATGAGGCCTATATCCAGGAAGAACTTGACAAAAGACGTCCAGGAAAGGCAAAGGGTGAAACCCCAAGGAAAGAGCAAGATAGAGTAGAGATTCTCTCAGGTGTATTTGAAGGAGTAACCACTGGAACACCCATTGCACTCATCATTTATAATCAGGATGCGCAGAGCAGTGCCTATGAACATCTAAGAGATGTCTTTAGACCAGGTCATGCAGATTTTACCTATTACATGAAATATGGAATCAGAGATCACCGAGGTGGTGGGAGGGCAAGTGGTCGTGAGACCGTTGCTCGGGTCGCAGGAGGAGCTGTTGCTAAAAGAATTCTTGAAGAATATGGAATTGAAGTCCATGCCTACACTGTAAACCTTGGAGGTATTGTTGCTAAGGAGAGAAATCTTTCCTTTGTGTATCAAAATAGGCTCTTTTGTCCAGATCCTTCAGCCTACGAAGCAATGGAGGCAAAAATAGAAGAAACTCTAAAGGAAGGGGATACCCTTGGTGGCGTGGTGGAAATCATAGCTACAAATGTGCCTATTGGGCTTGGGGAGCCAGTGTTTGATAAGCTTTCTGCAGACCTTGCCAAGGCGATTTGTTCTGTAGGAGCAGTGAAAGGCTTTGAAATAGGAGCTGGCTTTAGTGTCTCCCAACTCAAAGGCTCAGAAAATAATGACCCCATTAGTCCTTTTGGTTTCCTAAAAAATGACGCAGGAGGAATGCTTGGAGGAATCTCTTCAGGTCAGGATATAGTCATCCGTGTAGCGATAAAACCTATCCCAAGCCATAGAAAACCCCAAAAGACAGTGAATCTCCACAAAGAACCTATTGAAATACAAGTAGGAGGAAGACACGATATCTCTGCCATCCCAAGGATCGTGCCTGTTCTCTCTGCCATGACAAGAATTGTCCTAGCTGATCATCTTCTTAGACAGCTTGCTATTCTTGCATTCAGAAAGAGATTAGCCTTTCCAAATTTTTTCCATCCTGACAGGTGAAAATTAACCTAAAAACCTTCTCAAATGGCCTGCTTCAGTAATTAAGGTAGTAAGGTTTGTAAAATTTTCTCTCTGTAGATCTTTAATGATTCTGCCCGTAATTTCTCGGTGTTCAAGATTTGTCTCTACTTTGAGATTCAAAGCATTTATTACATTAAGACCTTTTAGGATTTTATTTTTAATTCCTGGAAGAATTTCAAATACTCTTGGATTAAAATATTGAATAGCAGTGGATAGATCTATCTCTAAATTTTTGTATATATCTTTTAGAGTGTATAATTCCTCTTTAGTTAGTGCTGAAAAACCGATTATCTCTGGAGGTAGACCAATAGAGTAACAGGTCGCACAAAAACCGATAGCTCTTGGAAGAGATACCTTTCCGAATTGTCTTGAATATCCAAAAAGCCCAACATGGAGCTTTCTCATCCGTCTTCTTGGGACATATCGGGAGAGGAAATTTATGACCCCTGCTATTTCCTCTATAACGCTTTGATATTCCCGTGTAGTTTTTTCAATAATTTGCAGTGCAAAATCTTCATCAAAATCTTCAATTGGATAACGAACAAAGTTTTTGATTCTCTTAATTGCGTTAATAACGTCTTCTATAGGATTGTCGTACTTAAAGGCAGACTGAACAGTGAAAGTCTCTACACAAGGATACTCCGAAAGGACATATTCCACTGTGTAAGGTGTCAGATTACCTCTAAAAGGAGGAGAGCCAGCACCCAATATGGGAAATAGCTCCTTCTCAAGGCGTTCAGAAACTTGTCCTAATCTCCTTAGAGCAATTTTATTTGCAAGGACTGCAGAAACCATACCATAGTTCAGGGCAGGATCCGACCTTGCAAAGAAAACTCTCTGATAAGGTTCTTCTTTATCCTTTAAGTATTCTTGAACTATCACATGAGCCTGTAGCATATAAGTTACATCCTCAAAGAGAGGAATTACCTGAATCTTTTCAGGCAGAAACTCACCAACCCATTCTGCAACAGTGATAGACCCTTCGTAAATGGGTTGATTTTGCTTACCAGAGATAAAATTTTTATAGAAGTAGTAGATTCTATTTAGGTCCTCTGCAGAGGTTGTCATTGGAAGAATAACTTCAAATATAGGTGGTGAAGGATCGTCACCATAGAAAAGCTTGGCAGCATCCATGGATCTGGGAATACTCTCAAGGGCTTCAACAAGAATCTTTGCTTCCTCTCTCTCTATAGCGGGATTAGGAACACGAAGTGTAAGAAAAATTTCTTCCCCAAGTCGTTTTTGTTTAAAGTAATGGGGATATTTGGTGAGGAGCTTCTTTACCACAAAATCGTCAACCTCTTTCCCTTCACTATCCCACATCTGTTCATCACATCCGAGATGAGAAAAGGCATAATAGGCCTCTTGAATCTCATCCTCACCAGACATGTCAGGAGTCTCTGCAAAGAAAGGAAGAGCTACATTGTCTGGATGTTGAGTAGACATAACCCTTGGAATCTTTCTCATAAATTCACCCCAAGTCAATTTTTCTCAGTAGAGATTTGTAGCTTCTTAAAATAGGGTTTTAGTTTTTCATAGACCTGTAGATAGTGATGAGAAGCAAGCCGTAAATCTGAAAGTATAGTTAAAAAATTTACATCTCCCTCCCAACGTGGCACCACCTGAAGATGTAGATGATCAGGATAACCTGCACCAGCAACTTTCCCAAGATTAAAGCCCACATTGAACCCATCTGGCATTAACACTTCTCTGAGAATCTTAATACTTTCCTGAGTGATTTTTAGAAGATGAAGGCTCTCTCTGTCGGTAAGCTCTTCAAGATTGGCAACATGCCTTACCGGAGAAATAAGAAGATGTCCCGTATTATAGGGAAATTTATTTAACATTACTACGACAAGGTCGTCATAATAGAGAATAGGTCTATCTTCAAGGGATATGCCCTCATAGGGTGGACAAAAGATACAGCCATCTCGCTTTCCCTCACTCACATAAACTCCTCTCCACGGTGCCCAGAGTACTTTCCTATCCATTAGATCTTTCTCCAAAGAAAAAAAAAATTAGAGACTTTTTAATAGCATACCAGAATTTTTAGGTTTTAAAAGCTTAGGGCTATGCTATAATTGATAAGCAATGATAAGAAATATTCTTTATGGCCTTTTTGTCACCTGTATTATTATTCTCCTTTCTTTTGCCTATCTCGGCTATAAATACTTTCCGAAAAACACAATTAGCCTCTTAAAAAATCTCCATATAAGCTACCTTTTTTTATCCTTTCTAGGCATCATACTATATCATACTTTTGATACATTGAGGCTATTGGTGCTTGCCCGGGCTTTAGGGATTCGGTATTCGCTCTTCTATGGATATATGGTCTCTTTCACCAACACCTTCGGTGCCACTGTTACCCCCGCACACCTTGGAGGAGAAATTTTACCTCTCTACACCCTTGCCCGAAAAGGTGGTCAATTTTATCAGATAATGACCATTGTAACAATGAAAGCCATATCAGGCTCTTTTTTCTATATCCTTTTCCTACCCCTAACTATTAAGACCCTAATTAAAGATCCAAAACAAACTAAGGAATTCCTTGCTATCGTTGGCTCGCTAATTTTGCTCTCCCTCATTATCTACCTTTTATACAGATTTCTACTTAAAAAAAACACTCAAAATTACTCCTTTCTTTATAGACTTAAGAGGACCCTTTTTCGCTATTTAGTGACCTGTAGGAGCTTTTTTAAAAGGGAAAAAGTGGCCTTCATACAAGCCCTACTGTTGAGTCTTCTTCTTTATACTAGTTTCCTTTTTATCGGCGTCTTTCTTACAAAAGCCTTCAATCCTGAGGCAAACTTTGTTGAGGTCTTCTTGGATCAACTTCCCTTGCTCTATGCCATTTTTATTAGCCCTACCCCTGGCGGGAGTGGAGTTGGAGAACTGGGAGCCCTTCCCATCTTTAGTCCCCATCTTCCCGAGGAACACCTAGGACTATTTGTAATACTTTGGAGAGTAATTAGCCAATATTTTAGTGCCCTCATTGGTGGCTTTATTTTTTTAATCTTCCTTTGGAAAGACCTGTATAAAATGAGAACTTGATGGATCTATTCTCCCTAATAAACCCCTATCTTTGGGGAATACATTTAAGGAACTTCCTCTACGACAAGGGAATTATTAAGACAAAAAAATTACCCATTCCTGTTATCTCCATAGGTAATATCTCCTGTGGGGGGACTGGTAAAACTTCTCTTACGAGATATCTTACTGAAAATTTATCTCATAACTTCTCTGTTGGCATATTACTAAGAGGCTACAAAAGACATAGTAAAGGCTTTAGATTAGTTCTAAAGGACTGTCAGGTTCTTGAGAACTGGAAAACTGCAGGAGATGAGGCCTACATGCTAAGCATCTATTTCCAGAATAACCCTAAGGTTTCAGTTGCTGTGTGTGAAGATAGAGTCCTTGGGGCTAAAAATTTGATTAACCAGATAAAGCTAGACCTTTTGTTCCTAGATGATGCCTTCCAGCATAGAAAGATCCAAAGAGATTTGGATCTTGTTCTTATAAAGTATTCGGACTTAAGTGACAGGCCCTTACCCTTTGGAAGACTTAGGGAACCTCTCTCTTCCTTATGGAGAGCTGATGCCATAGTTCTCTCCTATCAAGAAATTTGCCCTTTTGATTTCAGTTTTAAAAGTAAACCCATCTTTAAAATGTCAAGAAAAAATTGGACAGTAAAGAATTCACTTACTCTGGAACCCCTTAAGGACTTATCGAGCTTTACATTTATTGCCTTCTCAGGCCTTGGAGATAACCTGCAGTTCAGAGCTATACTCCAAAAACTTGGCATACGACTCGAAAAGTATATCTCCCTTCCAGATCATTTTGATTACGAAGATTTTCCTCTTGATCAGGAGAGGCCTTACTTAACAACTTTAAAGGATGTTGTAAAACTGGGACCTCGGGAGAATCTGTTCTATCTTGATTATACTCTCGATGTGCCTGGATTGTTAGAATTTATTAAAGAAAAACTTAAAATATAACTTTGGAGGTGAGCTATGAGGGAAAGCCTTTATAAAAGACTCTATGATGCAGTATTTGAAGAGAACTTAGAAGTAAAAAAACAGAAGCTATTACAACTACAGAAGGAGCTAAATGAGCAAGGCTTTAGAGGTGAGACAATTTACCCACTTTATGAACACTTTAGCAAGTCCTTTCCAGGCTTTACTGTTCCTGCCTTTAATATAAGAGGGATGACCTTTGACATTGCCCGCACAATTTTCCGCGTAGCTAAACGACTCAATGTTGGAACTGTAATTTTTGAAATTGCCAAATCTGAAATTGGTTACACGAGACAGAGACCTCTTGAATATGCTACAGTAATATTAACCGCAGGTTATGTAGAAGATTACCGGTGTCCAATCTTCATACAGGGAGACCATTTTCAGCTAAACCGTCGTGCCTTTTTCTCAAATCCCCAAGCAGAAAAAAATACCCTTAAGGAGCTCATTAAAGAAGCAGTAACTGCCCAATTCTATAATATAGATCTCGATGCTTCAACTCTCGTAGAACTTGAAAAACAAAGCGTAGATGAGCAACAAAGACTTAACTATGAGGTTACTGCGGAACTTGCTGAATTTGTAAGAAGCATTGAGCCAGAGGGAATTACTATCAATCTCGGAGGCGAAATTGGCGAAATTGGCGGAAAAAACAGTACTCCCGAGGAGTTAAGAGCCTTTATGAATGGATTTAAGAGAAGCTTCCGTAGAGGGATTGGGATCTCTAAGATTAGTGTTCAAACAGGAACCACCCATGGAGGAGTTGTCTTGCCGGATGGACGAGTAGCAGAGGTTGCAGTTGATTTTAATGTTTTAAAAACTCTTTCACGCATTGCAAGGGAGGAATATGGTCTTGCAGGGGCAGTTCAACACGGGGCTTCAACCCTACCAGAAGAGGCTTTTTACAAATTTCCTGAAGCAGAATGCATAGAGGTCCATCTGGCAACTGGAATACAAAACTTTCTCTATGACCACCCAGCTCTGCCAAAGGATTTCAGAGAAAAAATCTATGCCTATCTAAAGGTAAATCTCAAAAATGAATGGAAAGAAGATATGACTGAGAGCCAGTTTATCTACAAGACAAGAAAAAAAGGCTTCGGCATCTTTAAGAAGGATTGGTGGGACTTAGATCCTCAGATAAAACAAACCATCCTATCCGATATGGAAGATATTTTTGAAAAGATATTTAGAGCCCTCAACGTCGTAAATACAGCAGAGCTCGTTGAGAAGGTCTATCGAAAAACAGAGTAATCTTGAATTCTTTAGTAAATGATTTAATATTATATTGTATTTTGCATGGAGGAGAGGGAGATGGACATAAGTCGAAGACAATTTTTTAAATTAGCTGGACTTTTAGGTGCTTTAGCTCTTACTCCCAAAGAGGGCCAGGCTTATCCTGGCAAATTTGCCACCCTAATTGATATTACCAAATGTGATGGCTGTGAGGACGAGCCTATTCCAAGATGTGTAAGAGCCTGTAGAGAGGAAAACAAGGATCGTTTCCCTGAGCCTATCAAACCAATTCCTCCCTATTGGCCGAGAAAGACCTACGAAGACTGGTCTGATAAACGAGAGCTCATCACAAGGCTGACCCCCTATAATTGGTTATTTATTCAAAAAGTTGAGATTGATGGTCAAACCCTATATATTCCGAGAAGATGTATGCACTGCGATTCCCCGCCATGCGTTAAAGGTTGTCCCTTTGGTGCACTTACCAAACAACCAGAAGGCAATACCGTGATAGACCATAATATCTGTTTCGGAGGGGCTAAGTGTAGAGACGTCTGTCCCTGGCAAATTCCCCAAAGACAAGCTGGAGTTGGGCTTTATCTAAAACTTCTACCTAAGTTAGCTGGTGGTGGGGTGATGTATAAGTGTGATCTCTGCGATAGACGAATAAAAAGAGGTGAAGAACCAGCCTGTGTTGTTGCCTGTAGAGAGCGCCTTGGTGAGAATGCGGTCTATAAATTTGGCCCTCGTGAAGAGATCTACAAAGAGGCAAGCGAAAGAGTCAAAAATGAGGGACTTTTCATCTATGGTGATGTTCAGAATGGAGGGACTGCTACCCTTTATCTTTCTAAAATACCCTTTGAGAAAATTGATGTCAAATTGAGAGAAATGAAGGCAGTTTTTCAAATGCCTGTTGTTGTCAAGAACAGGTATCTTGAGGAGATAAATCCCTGGGGCAAGGTGATTCTTGGTGCGGGTATTCTTGGAGTGGCAACAGGCATTGTATCGGGTCTAATTACAAGGAACAAGAAGGACGAGGAGGTTTAAGTATGAGTAAAATTAAGCGTCATGATTTAATCGTAATACTCGAACACTGGGTTATAGCTTTCTCAGGAATAATGCTGATTTTCACAGGCCTTGGATGTTTACCTCTATTCAAGAGATATTATATCACTGAAATTCCTGGCTTCAGATGGAGTGCAGACTTTTATCTTCTAACTAAGCTTCACTATATCTTTGCTATTTTTTTTACATTCATGGTCCTATTTCACATCTTCTATCATGCCTTAAGAAAGGACTTTGGTCTTCTCCCAAGAAGAGGTGATTTTATAGCTTCAATCAAGATGATCCTTGCCTCCTTTGGTCTGATGAAGGAGCCACCTTCAGATAAATGGCTTCCTGAGCAGAAGTACGCCTATCTGGGATGGACCTTTGCAATAAGTGCGGTATTGATAACTGGTATTCTAAAGGTCCTTAAAAATCTAGAATGGGTCATATTTAATCCAAAGACAGAGGCTCTCCTTAATCTTCTTCATACCCTTTTCGGAGGATTCTTTATCCTTGTATTCTTCGTGCATATCTTTTTTGCAGTTGCTATAAGGGCTAATTGGCCCCTTTTAAAATCGCTCATTACAGGTTATGTGGATGAAGAATATGTAAAGCACAGGCATAGTATCTGGTATCAAAGAATTATGAGCAGGAAAAATAAATCACAGAAAACCAGAGAATCAGAACTTGACCAGTAGGGAGACCTAAAGTAAACTCAAATTTGTGGAAAAGGAAAAGTTAATACCAGACACCAGTATCTTCACTAATCCCGATGTCTATCGCCAATTTGGAGAAGAGCCTCATCTTGCCTTTCAAACTTTTCTCCTTCTCGTTGCTGAGTTAGAAGGTGAAGTTGGAGTCTATCTCCCTACTTCTGTCTTTGAAGAACTCAAAAGGATGCTTCCTCAACTTAAGTTACCTCCTCGTGCTCGCTCAGTTTTAAAAGTCAAATCCCCCAAAAAATATGAACTCTATATTCCAGCCTTTTTGATGTATGAGTTTATTGAAGAGATCAGAAATCGTATCAACAAAGGTCTCCGAGTAGCTGAAGAGGCTGTAAAAGCCTTGAGCTATAAAAAACCTGAGGAAGTGTTAAAGTCCTTGCGAAGAAAATATCGAGAGGTCTTGAGAGAGGGGATTGTTGACAGTAAAGAAGACCTCGAGATAATCCTTCTTGCCCTTGAGCTTGATGGTGTCGTCCTCTCTGCAGACAGAGGTGTCCTCCAAATGGCTGATACCTTAGGCCTAAGATTCTGGGAACCTAAAGAAATTAAAGAAACCTTAGAGGGGTTTAAGGTCTGGTAGAACTAATTTAATCATCACCTTATGAAAATCTCCTGAAATATTAGTTCAGCAAGATCTTTTGCAAGGCTTCTTAAGGCCTCAACTTTTCCTATCTCTAATGATCCTGTAAGGTCCTCCCTAATCCTATAAGTCTCAAAAAGAGTAAGTCTTGGATTTTCATAAAATTTTTTACCTGTTTTTCGTTCAATTAGTTCAAATCTGCCCTCAAAAAGGATTTTCCTCTCCCTTGTCACCAAAAAAACTTCATAAGATACAGGCTCAAGAAGCACCCTTAAGACTTCTCCTTTTAACACTAGGTCTGCCTCTGCTTCACTTGAAACAGGAATTAACAACCGCCCTTGTGCAAAAATATGGCGTAATTCATAAGCAAGAAACTCTCCAATCTCTGGTTCTTGAGTATAGTTTTTAAAAGGAGGAATATAGATAGTCTTCCAATGGGGTGAGAAATAAGTTGGTCTATCAAGAAAGTTATAACCGCAAGAAAAGAGAAAAAGGTTAAGAAACAACAATATTGATAAGTTTATCCGGGACAAAGATAACATTTCTAATAGATTTTCCTTCAAGATATCTCTGAATTTTTGGAAGCTCCATCACGACTTTTAGGGCTTCCTCCCTCTCAATCCCTCTTCTAACTTCAATTTGGTCTCGAACTTTGCCATTAATCTGAACAACTAAAATAAAGGTCTCTTCTTCAAGGAGCTCTGATTTCCAATCCGGGAATCTTGCCTCAGAAATGAGCCCCCTACCCCCAAGCCTTTCCCAAAGTTCTTCAGCTATGTGAGGGCAAACTGGAGAGAGGCAGAGAAGCACCTTCTCAAGCACCTCTCTTATAAGCTTAAGATTTTCTTTCTGAGAAATATCCAACTCCTTAAGGCTATCTTGAAAGTAGTTCAAAAATTCCATTATGCTGGCTATTCCCGTGTTAAAATGAAATCTCTCCTCAAAGTCCTGATGGACCTTTCTTACCATTTGATGTAATTTCCTTCTAAGTTTAAGGGCTGGACCTGTTAAGCTCTGAAAGTCTTCCTCAGTATAAGTTATGTCCTTTACTTTCTCAACATATTCCTCATAGAGATTGTAGAGACGTCTTAGGAAACGGTAAGCTCCTTCAATTCCATGATCACTCCACTCAAGGTCCTTCTCAGGTGGAGAAGCAAAGGCTATAAAGAGTCTAACTGTGTCAGCACCATATTTCTCTATCATTGCATCCGGATCAACTACATTGCACTTGCTCTTAGACATCTTCTCAGGTTTACCAATAATCACCTTCTCTCCACAATTCTCGCGAAGACATTCTCCGCTTTCAGAAACCTCCTCAGGATATATCCAACCATGTCGAGGACACCGATAGGTCTCTTTAATCACCATCCCCTGAGTAAGAAGATTAGTAAAGGGCTCATCAACCTTTAAGTAGCCAAGATCGCGTAAAACCTTTGTGAAAAATCGTGCATAGAGGAGATGTAAAATAGCATGTTCTATTCCACCAATATACTGATCAACAGGAAGCCAGTAGTTCACATCCTCTGGATTAAATGGTTGTGGATGATCTGGACAGGTAAACCTGGCAAAATACCATGAAGATTCTACAAAAGTATCAAAGGTATCTGTCTCTCTCCTTGCAGGGCCTCCACATTTTGGACAAGTTGTCTCAACAAACTCTCTAAGTTCAGGTAGTGGACTCCTTCCCTTAAGATCAATCTGGGCATCAAGTGGAAGCACCACTGGAAGATTTTCAACTTTCTCAGGAACTATTCCACAGCTATCACAATAGATCATTGGTATGGGGCAACCCCAATATCTCTGCCTGCTTACTCCCCAGTCCCTCAATCTATAGGTAATTCTTCTCCTACCAAGCCCTAATTCTTCAAGTCTTTCCACTACTCGTCTTTTTCCTGTCTCATTATCAAGACCTGTAAAGTCTTCTGAATTTACCATTATTCCTTGCCCTTCATAGGCTTCTTCCATATCCTGTGAATTGAGGGTCTTATCTTCTGGCTGAATGACCACCTTTATGGGAAGTCCATATTTTTTGGCAAATTCAAAATCCCTCTGATCATGTGCAGGCACACACATTATTGCACCAGTTCCATACTCCATAAGCACAAAGTTGGCAGTAAAGAGAGGAAGTAGCTCCTTAGTAAAGGGATGACTTGCAAAGGCCTCAAGAAAGAAACCCTCCTTTTCAGCCCTGCCCTCTTCTATGTTTCTCCTCTCTTTCCTTACCTTCTCCCGAAAGGCCAAAAGCTTATCCAAGAATCCCTTTTTCTGAGCTAATTCCTCTGCAAAAGGATGTTCAGGAGAGAGGGCTATATAAGTTGCCCCAAAGAGAGTATCTGGCCTTGTCGTAAAGACCGTTAGAGTTTTACCTAACTCAGGGATTTCAAAGTCTATTTCTGCTCCTTCACTTTTCCCTATCCAATTTCTCTGCATTGTGATGACTTTTTCTGGCCAGTGGCCTTCAAGGGTCTTTAGGTCCTCAAGGAGTTCCTCTGCATAGGCAGTGATTTTCAGGAACCAACCAAACATCTCCCTTGTCGTAACCTCTTCTCCACAGCGCCAGCACTTACCATCTTCAACTTGTTCGTTAGCAAGCACAGTTTGACAAGCCTCACACCAATTCACAAGGGTCTTCTTTCTATAGGCAAGGCCTCGTTCATACATCTCTATAAAAAAGCGCTGTTCAAATTTATAGTAACTGGGATCGCAGGTTGCAATTTCTCTATCCCAGTCATAACTAAATCCAAGTTTTTTAAGTTGAGCTTTCATATAGGCTATGTTTTCATAGGTCCATTTTGCAGGATGAATGCCATGTTTAAGGGCAGCATTTTCAGCAGGAAGCCCAAAGGCATCCCATCCCATCGGATGAAGCACATTATAACCCTTCATGCGTTTTACACGGGCTACAATATCTCCAAGCGTATAATTCCTTACATGTCCCATGTGGATTCTTCCAGATGGATATGGAAACATCTCAAGGACATAAAACTTTGGTTTAGAAGGATCAGTCTTTACCTTGAAGACCTTTCTTTCCTCCCAAATAGTTTGCCACTTTAGCTCGATATCTCGTGGTGAATAGGATCCCATGTCCTCACACCCTCGAGAGTTATTCTTTCTATTCTTGATCCATGTTTTTCACGATTTCCTCTGCAAATTCAGAACACCGAACTTCTTTTGCGCCCTCAAGCTGACGAGCTAAATCATAGGTCACAACCTTACTCTGGATCGTCTTTGCTATTGCCTTCCAAATTAACTCTCCTGCCTCTTTCCACCCAATGTATTCAAGCATCATTTTGGCTGAAAGGATTAAAGAACAGGGATTAGCCTTATCAAGCCCTGCATATTTAGGAGCTGACCCATGAGTTGCCTCAAAGACCGCATAACCATCTCCTATGTTAGCACCTGGTGCCATCCCAAGCCCACCCACTTGAGCTGCTAGAGCATCAGATAAATAGTCTCCATTCAGATTGGGGGTTGCAAGAATACTATATTCCTCTGGCCTCAAAAGAGCCCACTGAAACATGGCATCCGCAATCCTATCCTTTATAACCACAACCCCAGCAGGCACTCCATTTGGATACCTCTGGGGAATCTCCTCCTCTGCAACTGTCTTGTCAGGAAACTCCTCTCTTGCCACCTCGTAACCCCAAGCCCTGAAAGCACCCTCTGTAAACTTCATAATATTTCCCTTGTGAACAAGGGTCACACTGGGAAGGCCATTTTCAATGGCATATTGGATAGCCTTGCGAACAAGCCTCTTTGTGCCAAAAGCCGATATTGGTTTAATGCCAATCCCTGAATCTTCTCTAATCTCCTTTCCAAAAGTATCCCTTAAAAATTCAATCAACCGCTTTGCCTCTGGAGACCCTGCAGGCCACTCTATACCTGCATAGACGTCTTCCGTATTTTCTCTAAAAATTACCATGTTCACCTTCTGTGGCTCCCTCACAGGTGTGGGAGTTCCTGGGATCCATCTGACAGGTCTTACACAAGCATAGAGATCCAAAACCTGTCTCAGGGTCACATTTATACTTCTAAAACCACCCCCTACAGGCGTCGTTAAAGGACCTTTTATAGCTACAACACACTCTCTAATTGATTTTAAGGTCTCCTCTGGTAAATAGTTACCAGTCTCCTTGAAGGCCTTCTCTCCTGCAAGCACCTCCCGCCAAATGATTCTTCTTCTACCACCATAGGCTTTCTCAACCGCAGAATTTACCACCAAAAGCATAGCTCTCGTTATGTCAGGACCGATCCCATCACCTTCGATGTAGGCTATTTCTGGATCATCAGGAACCTGCAGAGTGAAGTCCGATCTAAGAGTTATTCGTCCCATCTAAAAACCTCCTCAAATTTCTTAATCCAGATAGGATCCCTTATCTTAGGAAGCCTATATGTCTATGTCAAGGATTTCAAATCTCCTAAGTCCTGCAGGCGTCTGAACCTTGACTTCCTCACCAACCTCTTTTCCTATCAGAGCCCTTGCAAGGGGTGAATTAATAGAGATACTGCCATTCCCTGGATCTGCCTCATAGGGACCAACAATCTTATAAGTAACAACCTCGTCTGTATCTAAATTCAATAACTTCACCTGCACTCCAAATTGAACTCTTGTAGGGGGTTCTTTAAGGGGAGGAATGACCTCTGCCTGAGCAAGTATTCCCTGAAGTTCCTGAATCCTCCCCTCAATATAGGCCTGTCTCTCCTTTGCTGCCTCATACTCCGCATTTTCTGAAAGATCTCCATGGGCTCTTGCCTCTTCAATTGCTTGAATAGTCTTTCTGCGCTCAACCTTAATTAAGTGCTCAAGCTCCTTTTTGAGCTTCTCAATCCCCTCTGGTGTAAAGGGAATCTTGGTCAAAGCTCATTCACCTCCTGGAATCAATAATAGTTAACCTTTTGCTGAAGTATAATACAATATTGCGAAAACTTCAATTTGCCCCAAAAATTTTCTTCTTCACAGCATCTAAAATTTTTCTTGCCTTAGCAAGGGCCCTTTCTACATCCTCCCTGTCATACACTTCAGAAGGAATAGCCCTATCTGGTAAAGCATCAGGATATCTCGTTGGTATATAAAATTTATCAAGCCACTTTGATGCGGAGACAAGATTAGAAAAATCTGGCTCCCTACTCACAATAAGCTCGCACAATGCTCCTACTGAATGCCCCCTAACCACTTCGTAGCCATGATAAAAGAGCAAAGCTTTCATAGCCTTTTCTGCTGACTGTTTCGATAGAAAACAACTTAAATTAAAACTTCCCCACTTTAAGGCCAAATCTGCATCCCTTAAATCATACTCAGCTTGTCTGAACCACTTAAGAGCTATCTCTTGAAGGCTCTCTTTCATAAAGCAAGACTTCCTCTCTTAAGGTCCTCTTAATGAAGGTATTGCCTTCCCTCATTCTCTCAATTTCTTCTGGAGTATAGAGCAGGACATCAACCTCTCCTGGCAAGTCCAAACTCTCACAAACCAAAGTGAATCTATCAAGAAATCTCTCTGGCAAATCCTCGGCAATCACAAGGAGATCTACATCACTCCATCTTCCTATATCACCCCTTGCCAGAGAACCAAAAAGGATAATCTTGAAGGGATTTAATTTTTTTAATTCCTCAATAATTTTTGGAAGTTTCTCAGTTAGTTCCCTTTTCCTCTCCTCTCCAAGACCTCTCTTGGCAAGAATCATTCTTAATGTTTAAAGGCCCTCTGCCCTGTAAACATCATGGCAACTGGAGGATAGGCTTCATTGCAGGCCTGTATTACTTCCCAGTCTCTTACAGATCCTCCTGGCTGTAATATAGCACTGATTCCCTGACGTATCGCCACATCAGCTGCATCTCTGAAAGGCAGGAATCCATCAGAGACCATTACAGAATTAATGAGACCAGCCTTTGCCTTTCTTGTCTCCTCGTCAATTTCCTCCTTCTGTTCCCTCTGTCTTAGCCCCTTTTCAATTTCCAGTTCAAGCTGTTTGTAGGAAATCCCACATTTAGTGTAGCAGAGCCAATCGGAGTAATTTCTGTAGGCCTTAAAAATTGCAATCTCGGTGCAACCCACCCTGTCCTGCTCCCCAGTGCCGATGGCAACAGTTCTCTCATCTTTCACAAAAAGCACCGAATTGGAGGTAACTCCAAGCTCCACCGCCCATCCAAATATCATATCCCGTATCTCCCTCTCATCTGGTTCCCTTAAACACCTATACTCTACCCCATCCTTTATGGCAACCGCAGGCTTTAGATCTTCCTTTGAGCGAATCCTGTTTTTCTGAGATACTTGAACAATAAGGCCTCCGTCCATTAGGCTCTTAAACTCAACAAAATGAAAGTTTGCATACTCCGCTAACTTGTCCATCCGCTTAATCCTGATGATCCTCAGATCTTTCCTCTTTTTTAAAATCTCAATCGCTCCTTCTTCATAGTCTGGAGCGGATACAACCTCAAAATAATGGGATGCGATGGCTTCAGCACAGGCCTTGTCAACAGGTCTGTTAAGGGCAATAGCACCACCAAAGGCAGCAACCCTATCTGCACTCCATGCCCGCAAAAAGGCTTCTTCAATAGTTTTTCCGTAGGCTACACCACAAGGGTTATTGTGTTTTACAATAACACAACATGGCTTTTCCATTAAATACTTCAAAATATTCAGAGAGTTATCCACATCAGTTAGGTTTGTTTTACTTGGATGTTTACCAAATTGAATAAAGTCGCTTTCCTTTAAACTTGAAACAAGACCATTTCCAGGATTTATAAATTCTATCTCACCAAGTATAAGATTCCCAGCAACCAACTCATAGAGAGCTGCCTCCTGATCGGGATTCTCACCATAACGGAGTCCCCGTCTCTCAATAACCCCAGGTTCAACCTCAAGATCCCAGTTCCTCTTTTTATATATAAGTGTCTGATCCCCAAAGGTTATTCTCAGCTCTGAGGGAAAATGGTCGCTTACTATTGTGCGATACATCTTCTTTAGATCTTCAGCCATAGGCCACCTCCCGACCGGTTTTTTCTCATAAGTATGGTTTATTTTTATCCCTTGTCAAGCTTTGCTCCTTTGAGCCAAGGCAAATTTTATTATTTCTGTTGCTATTCTTGTGGTCACTCCTGGTGAGCCAAGCCTCCTTCTTATCTCAAAGAAATCCTCCTCCATCTTCTCACGAGCTCCCATCATCCTCTCTAAAGCTAAAGAAAGTTCATAGGGATGACTCTTATCTTGAAGTATCTCAGGATAGAGCTCTTTATTAAGTATGAGATTTGGAAGACTGATATAGGGGACTTTCACAAGTTTTTTTGCAAGGAAATATAGCCAGGGAGGAAGACTATAGGTAACTACCGCAGGAGTCCTCAAAAGGGCTGACTCAAGAGTTATCGTCCCCGAGGCAAGTAGAGCAACTTCAGAATACTTAAGCACATCATATTGATTATTCTCCATCACAAAGAGCATCCGCCTTGCCTCTTCCCAATAAATGCTCTCCTTTATGCCTGGTGCCTTAACCATTATTCCCTGAATGTCCTTTCGTCTCCTCTTTAACTCCTTAAAAACCCTTAAGAAAAGGGGAAGGTGTCTCTCCACCTCCCCCTCTCTACTTCCCGGGAAAAAACTGACAATTGGTCTTTCTGGATCTAATTGAAAGACTTCACAAAACATTTCCTTAGTGAGATTCACTCTAATTACATCAAGAAGTGGATGTCCATAAAAGCCAACATCAATTCCTTGGTTTCTAAAAAAATCCTCCTCAAATGGAAGGATCACGAATAGTTTATCAACGCATTTTTTGATTATCTTAATTCTCTTTCTATGCCATGCCCATACTTGAGGGGCAACATAATAGATTACTGGATACCCAAGAGACTTAGCAAGTTTGGAAATCTTTAGATTAAAACCAGGAAAATCAATGAGAAGAACCATATCAACTCTACGTCTTTTAAGTATCTCTTCTATTTTGCGGTATATAAAAAGATATTTTTTGATTTGAGACGGTTTAGGAAGACCCACAAGAGCCAAAGACTCAGCAGAAAACAAAATCTCTGCATCTGTATTCCTCAATCGGGGGCCTCCAATTCCCACAAAGTGAAAAGATGGATTTAACTCTCTAATCTTTCTTACCAGAAGAGCTCCATAGAGATCTCCAGAAATCTCACCTGTAACTATAAGAATCCTCATACTCTACACTTTTTGTAATATGCTTCGCATAACCTCATCTCTTATTCTTAAAGCATATTTTAGAGACACAAGGGCCTCGCGTCCGCTTGGCGACACTTCCTTTCCCTCAATCACGCTCTTAAGAAAACTTGACAATTCCTCCCTCATTGGATCATCCTCAGGAAAAATTTTTTTCTCTACTACAAAATCCCTTTTTTCTGGCTTTGGCCTTATCTCAAGAAAACTTTTCTCTATTGTGTCTACACTATAATAAACTCCTCTTTCAAATACTCTAAACTTTCTTTGTCTCTGTTGTGAAATTCTGCTTGCTGTAAGATTACAAGTTGTTCCATCACGAAATACTATTCTAACATTCACTATATCAATTTTATCAGTAAAGACAGGAGCACCAACTGCATGAATAAAATCTATTTCTCCATCTTTTTTGAGTAAAAAGACCAAATCTAAGTCATGAATCATTAGATCAAGGACAACATCTATGTCTAAATTTCTCTCAACAAAACTGCTTAATCTATGGGCTTCAATAAAAAGTGGATTTTGGACTCTCTTTAGGAGCTCCTTTACAGCCCTCTGAAATCGCTCAATGTATCCAACTTGAAAAGGAATACCCTTCGATTCTGCAATTTCAACAAGCTCTAAGGCCTCATCATAGTTAGCAGTCATAGGTTTTTCCAGAAATAGGGGTTTTCCAGATCTTAGGACCTCCCTTGCAATCTCATAGTGAGTAGACGTGGGAGTTGCTACAACTACCGCATCAACCTCTGAAAGAATGTTTCTAAAGTTTTTCTCAACAATAATTGGCTTTTCCTCTCTACTTTCAATTCTCTCCAAGGCTTTCCTTAACCGTTCTTCAGATATGTCTACTAGATAGAGAGCCTCAACTTCAGGAAAAGTGTGTAGCTTTTCTGCCTGAATACTTCCGAGATGACCAACTCCTATAAGACCAACCTTAATCTTTTTCAAATCATTTGACCCCTACGATAGCAATTTGGTATTTATCTGCTAGTTCGATAGCTCTTTCTTGCTGAAAAAAGAAGGTCCTCTCAGCCTCAAGAGCTAAAACTGTTGCCTTTGCCTTAATAAGAGTTTCAACTGTTTGGGCACCAACTACTGGGAGATCAAGTCTAAGATCCTGTTGAGGTTTTGCAATTTTAACAACTACTGCTTGTGATCTAAGTTTTCCTCCTCTAAGTATTGTAGCATCTGTTCCCTCCATTGCCTCAACCGCAACTGTCATTTTATCCTTCACGACCACACACTGTCCAATATCAAGAACCCCAATTGCCCTTGCTATGCGTAGGCCATAATTAATATCCTCCCACTCTCGTTCATTAGGAGCCCGCTTTGTGTATAGTCCCTCTTTAGCTAAATAGCTAATTAAGAACTCAGAAGGTCCCCTAATCTTAAATCCTTCTCCTTCAAGCTCGTCAACAACTGCCTTGAGAAGAGTGTTATCCTCTCTTGTTGCAACTTTCCTCCAAAGCTCAAAGGCCCTTCTATCAGGTATACTAAAGCGAAGAGCAAGACTCTTATCTATCTTACCTAAAAAGACAAGATCTCGGATCTCCTCAGACTTAAAGATTTCAATAAGCCTCTCAAGTTGACCAAGATAGATCTGATAGACTTTGTCAACAAAGGGCTTTAGATTCTTTTCCTGAGAGCGGGAAAAAGTTACAGCAACAACACGATAATTATTTTTTTTAAGTTCCTTTGCTAAAATTAGAGGAAAATCTCCTTCACCAGCAATAAGACCTATGCTTGAATTAACGTCATCCATTTTAAAATAATGTTTAAATAGTGGCTACTCAGTTATAGCGACTCTTCCCCCTCAAAGGGTTTCCTTCTCATTATACCTTGCCTTGATGGATTTTCCAGAAAGGATATCAATTCAGCAATAAGAGGATCCTCGCCAAAGATATCCCGCAGTTCATGAATCACCTCCTTTAGAGTTGCAGGCCCATCAAGAAATATTCCCAAGGCCTGAGAGATTCTTCTTATCTCCTCTCTGCTAAGGCCTGCTCTCCTTAGCCCGATGAGATTCAGCCCTTGTATCTTTGCAGGTATACCAAAGACCTTCACATAAGGGGGCACGTCTTTATCAACACCGCTCATTCCTGCGATAAAGGCAAGAGTGCCTATTCTACAAAATTGATGCACCGCAGAAAATCCTCCCATAACTACCCTATTTCCAACCTTTACATGCCCTCCAAGGGTGGCATTATTCGACATAATGACATAGTCCCCGACCTCACAGTCATGAGCTACATGCGTGTAACTCATAAGTAGACAGTGATTGCCGATCTTTGTGATGCCCTTATCCTGAGAAGTCCCCCTATGAATAGTTGCAAACTCTCTAATTATATTGTAATTACCAATTTCCACCCAGGTTTCTTCACCCTTGTAGGCAAGGTGCTGAGGAGGAGTTCCAATCACACTATAGGGCCCAATTTGATTATATTCACCTATACGAGTATGACTCTCAATGTAGGTATGAGCCTTAATGAGACACCCTCTACCTATATAAACCTTTGGCCCGATATAGACATTGGGACCAATTTCAACATCCTCAGCAATTTCTGCCTTGGGATCTACAATTGCAGTTGGATGAATCTTAGGCATTTGATACCTCTATCATAGCAGCAATAATCTCTGCCTGGGCTACCACTCTGTCCTCTACCTTGGCTATCATAGTTGTCTTAATTACATGCCCTTTCTTTCTAAATTTTTCTCCTTCAATAATTAAGGTATCACCAGGATAGACAGGACTCTTAAAACGAGCATTCTCTATTCCAGCAAAAACAAAAAGCTTATCTCTACACTCGGGAAAAACTTTCTTTAGATAGATCGCTCCTGTCTGAGCCATTGCCTCCAAGATCAATACTCCTGGCATGATGGGATTACCTGGAAAATGTCCCTGAAAATAGGGTTCATTAAGGGATACCTGTTTTACTGCTTTGATATACTCCCTCTCTGGATCTAACTCTAGCACCTGATCCACAAGAAGAAAGGGATACCGATGGGGAAGTAACTCAAGTATCTCCTTTGCGGAAATTTTCTTAGGCTCAACCTGTATCTTTTCCTCCATCTGGTCACCTCCCTTTACAGTAAATAGCTTTACCTAAAAAGATCCTCTTCAATTGGGGCCTCCTCTAAAGTTTAATAAAAAATATCTCTCTTAATCTCCCTTTTTCTCTGACAGAGTCCATAAAAGGCCTCTTATCCTTGATATAGTCTCATTAAATTCTCAAGGGTTGGCGGTTGAAAACAATATCCTCATCCGCCTCTTCAAAAGTCTTATACTTTTTTATCATCCAACCTTTTGCTCACCTTAAGAGCTCAAATTCCTTAATCTCTGCAGATAAATGAGATCAATCTTATCACGTTCTCTAAATCTGGAAGCCTTCTCCTTCATTTTAATGAGGATATCAATATTTGGAACCGGAATCTTTACACCCTCTATTTCTCTCCATTTAACGTAGGGCTCTACATCTTCCCGAGACAGGGCATCCTCAAACTTAGTAATTAAATCAATGTAAAACCCCTGAGGGATCCCATATCTTATAATTGGATACTCTTCAAAGTCACTATAATTCAACTTAGTGAGTTCCTCATCTTGGAAAATATCCATAAGAGAGGCCAGGGCTTTTTGCAGATTTACCTTTTCAGGGCTCAAAAATATATCAATGTCTTCTGTTCGTCTCATTATACCATAGAAATTAAAAGCAAGCCCATCAATGATACAGTATTTTACACCATTTTGATTAAAGAGTTGGATGAGCCATAGAAGAATTTTAATTAATTGCTCCAGGGGAGAATTCCTGATTATAAAATTAACAGCGGAGGAGGAGGGATTCGAACCCCCGGAGGAGGCTTGAGACCTCCTCAGCCGATTTCGAGTCGGCCCCCTTCGGCCACTCGGGCACTCCTCCTCTATTTCTAGTTAAAATTATATAACCCCCAAAGTCACTGTCAAGAAAATCGACTGAATACAGCCCTTTGCCTCAAGGATTTTCTTTAAAATTTTTAAAATTGAGTATTTACAAATTAATTTAAAATTATTAGAAATTTTTAAGATTTATTTAAAAATTTGTAAATTTAGAAGAAGAATTCTTGACTTCTATACTTAATTAGATATTTTAATTTTTATATAAATTTTCAAAGGAGGGGCCTATGAAGAGGAACAGGGTTAGGTCTTTATTTTTCGGCTTTTCTGTTGGACTATCTTTAATTATTACTACAGGTTTATTTAGTGCTACCCCACAGAAGGATATTCTGGTAGATTCTATTGAAGATCTTGAGAAATTATTTCCGCCCTCTTCTAACTGTGCGAGTTGTCATGCCAATGTCTATGAAGAATGGAAAAAATCTCTCCATCACGAATCTATTCTCCATTCTATTGGAGGGCTAGCTAATTTCATAAAATTTGGGATCTATGGTGAAGAGGAGAGAAAGGCAAGAGCGGAGAAACCCGGAGGTCTTAAGGCTGAAATGATGAAGTGTTTTTCCTGTCATGCACCCCAACTTGAATTTGCATCCGACAAATTTATCAGGGAGATAGCTGACGCAATTGTGGCATATGCTGATAGAAATGATCCCAAGGCAAAGGCCCTACTTGAGCGTCTAAATGTTAGCTGTTATGTCTGTCACAACCTTAAAGCCCTCCATCCACCAGAGAGACCCTCTCCCAAGGTAATCTATGGACCCAACATAACCGCAAAGCTTCCCTTCCACGACACAAAAAGAAACCCCTTCTTGCAAAACTCTAATTTTTGCATGCAATGTCATGGAGTATTTATTGCTCCTGATGGAGAACCCATAATGTGTAACACTCTCTCCCAGAGCTATAGAGACCATTATGTAGCAATGGGCGGGCAAAAGACTTGTCAAGAATGCCATATGAAGGCTAAAAATAGAGGACACACCTTTCCTGGTGCCTACAATGTTGAAATGCTTAAAGAGGGCATAGAAATTGACGTCCATATAAGAAAACTCACCGATCTAAATCCTGAATTACCTAAGGATCAGCAGTGGCGGCCTGCTCTTGCCCTGACTATTGACTTGATAAACAGAGCAGGGCATCGTATACCAGATGGCTGACTTTGGACATCAAAGGTGGTCCTTGAGGTGACCGCCAAATCAGCTCAAACTGGCAAGATTCTTGCAAAAGAGGTAAAAGAATATTTTCAAATTGGACTTGATTTTGATGGCGACAGAAGATATGGCGCATGGCAAATTAAGGACATAATTGATTATACTCTGCCTCCCAGAGCAACTACAACTGAAAAATTTTACTTAGTGTTTGATCCTCAAACTAAGACCGTAAATTTGGAGATAGTAGTTAAGTATATTCACAGAAAGGGTGTAGAATTCACTGTACATAAATTGAACTATAAAATAGATTATAGCTAAAGAGATCTTCACTCAGGGAAGGGCTTTAGCCCTTCCCTTCCCTTCCACTGTCTTGAATTTTACATTCCCAATTGTCTTCTTCTTTCATCTATAGCTTTCAGTAATTTTTGACTCGAAAGCTCTGGGTCAAGTTCATAGATAAAATATCCACCCGTAATTTCTTTCAATCCCTCGGTGAGGATACGTCCTATAGCTGGACTTCCCTCTATAGGTAGTTTAACCCCAACATGAGTAGGAACACCCATTGCTACCGCATAGAGACCTATAGAAATTGCCTTTTCGGAGACTGCTTCTGGTGCTGAGGCGACAACTGGCATTTTATCTGTGTCAAGATTAAGATATTTCGCAAGGCTCACAAGTAGGGCTATTGCTCTCGAGTTATCTACACAAGATCCCAAATGTAAGACTGCAGGAAGAGGGTGTTTGAAACCGTAGGCTTCCCCAAGAATTTTTAGAACCTTCTTTAGTGATTCTCCGCATAACTCATCTACATTCATGGGATCCATGAACCCATGCCTCATTAAGGCACCAGCTCCACATCCTGTTGCCAAAATGAGAATATTATTTTTTAATAGGTCCCTGGCAATTGAGACAAAATTCCGATCCTGAGGCACCTTGACATTATTACATCCAGCAAAAAGACAAACCCCTCTAATCTGCCCATTCACAATTGCTTCAACAAGAGGCTTTAACGGGGCTTCACTGTTTACCCTTTTGAAAATGTCCACAATGGCCTCAACTGAAAATCCAGCAACAACTCGGGTGGTAATTTCTGGAATAAAGACGCCCTTTCCATTTGTGTTTCTTTTTTTAAAGGTGTCTAAGGCAAGTCCTATAATTTCCTCCGCCTTATTTCCTGCAAGCTCTTCGGAAAAGCTAACATGATAAGCTCCCTGAATCTTACAGATTGACATAGTTGTGATCAATTTACTTCCAGTACACTGAGCAATTCCAGCAAGGGCAGGCATAACACACTGATAGTCTACAACTATTGCATCTACCGCACCTGTCAGTAATGCCATCTCCTGGCTTACTGAGTGAGTGCAAGCAGGTATACCATGACGTGATAATAGCTCATTTCCAGTACAACAGATCCCTACAATATTAATACCTTGAGCTCCAACCGCTTTCGCCTCATTTTCCATTTCCTTTGCCTTTTGCACAATAATTTCCGATAGGATGGGGTTGTGACCATGGACTGCTATATTTACCCAGTCTCTCTTTAAAACGCCAAGATTTGAGGAGGTTTCTATAGGAACTGGTGTTCCAAAAAGTATATCCGCTAAGTCTGTTGCCATGTAACATCCTGCGAGATCAGCAAGAGCACATCTCATAGCTCCCATGAGGAGATTTAAAGCATCTCCATCGGTTCCATAAAGTGTCCTGTGCATAATCTCAGAGACTTCATGATCTATCCCCTTTGGTAAAAGCTCAAATTTCTGAAAGAGTCTCAACCTCTCTTCATTCACAATTGAAGTAACCCAAAGAACACCCTCATCTCTTTCTGGGAAATCTCCTAAGGCTTGCAAAGCAACTTCTTTTGCTAACTCCTGCTCACTATTATGATTAATAATAACTCCAATCCTCTGGGCCACTGTTCTCAATTTGGTAGGGTCCTTTATAGTGTAATCTTTTGTCTTACCCTCTGAGACCTTCAGAAGAGTATGTGCAAGATGTTTTGCATGCCCTGAGTGTCCTGCAGTGCCAGCGGATACAGCTCTCGCAAGATTTCTAGCAATTATAATATCCGCATCTGCACCACAAATTCCATATCTTGGTTCCTTTCCTGAAGGATTTATCCTACAAGGCCCTTGAAGACAGATCCTACAACACAATCCTAAATCACCAAATTTACACTGGGGATGCATCTTGACATATCTCTCCCATACAGTATCAATCCCATATTGACCCACTCTATCAAACATTACCTGAATAGCCCTATCAAGGCTTCTGACTGTCATCTCTTCTTTTGCCTTCATAAAAACCTCCCCTAATTGTAACTTTATTTTCAATTTGTACTAAAAAAATGAAATTAGGTCAAGAAATTTAAATTTAATAAAACTTATTTATCATTTCTCACTTATTAAGTTTTGACAATTCGTTTTAAAGTGTAATAATTCAGAGACACAAGGGTAGGAGGAAAGGAGGAGGAATTTTCATGTATTTGTTATTGACGATAAAAACTCCTTCTGATGTAGCTGAACTTATTGAGGAACAATTTTACTTTATTGAGGGTCTTTCTTGGGAGAGAGAAGATAGAGGAGCAAGTGTCCTATTTAAATTCTATTTTCCTATAGGCCTTGAAGCCAAAGATGAAGATATTCTTAACAGGCTTGAAAAAATTAGTGCCCATTTTCCCTCTGCGATTGTGGAATATTCTTTAATAGAGAAGGAGAATTGGGAAACTATATGGAAATACCACTTTGAGCCCCTTGCTATTGGTAGCAAGTTACTAATACTTCCCTCATGGGAAGATCCCAATGTTATAGAGGATAGGATTCCTATATACATTGACCCTGGTCAAGCTTTCGGTACAGGACATCATGCAACAACCCAACTAATGCTTGAAAATTTAGAGGTTTTCATTGACCTAATTGCTAAGGATATAGAATCTCCCGTAGTTCTTGATATGGGGTGTGGTACTGGAATTCTTGCCATAGCTACTGCAAAGCTCTGTCCAAAAGCAAAAATTTACGCTGTTGATATTGATCCTCTTGCCCTTGAAGCTACGGAAAAAAATGCAAAACTCAATCAAGTTAGCTCCCAAATCGTAATTCTCCCCTCAGTTCCTGACGATAAGGCTCTCAAATTCGACCTAATTCTTGCTAATATCGGATATAGAGAACTCGTCTCCTTAGCATCTCTTTTTGCAGAACGAAGTAGAGAAAAAACCGCACTGCTACTCCTATCTGGTATCCTGCGGGAGGATCTTGAGAACCTATGGCAGATCTACCAACGATACAACTTCAGAAATATTAAAACGCAGTTCCTTAAAGAATGGGCCCTTCTTGCCCTGAGAAAAGGTTAATTTTTTCTTCTGGCTCGTAACATTGAAGTTTCCAAATTTATTAACACCATGAAGTTAAAACTCCCGATTGGTATTTCAAGCTCTGATAAATTCGCAAAGAGGGCTATTATTATGTTGATAAGACCCACTATGTGGAAAACTTGTTGAATCTGGAACCTATTTCTTCCTAAGTAGGCCCAGAAGATTTGGAAAATCTCTCTTTATTGACACTTTAAAACGGGCCTTCCTTGCAAGAAAAGACCTCTTTGAGGGCCTCTACCTCTACAATAACTGGGATTAGTCTAAATCCTATCCAGTAATCCATATCGACCTCGGTGGACGCTTCATAAGCACTGATCCTTCCTATCTTGAAAATTGGCTCCTTCAAAAACTCGAAGAAAATCAAGAAAAGTTGAGTATCAAATGCAAAAGAACTCATGACTATGCAGGGTGTTTTGAGGAACATATAAAATTGATGACGCAACCCCCGTATTCCTCATCAAACTCCTCCTCTCCAAAAATTCTACCTCCCCAAAATGGAACTCCTCAAAGCCTCTGAAAGACTCATCGGTCCTTTGACATAGACCTCATCGAACCTGAAGCCCTCCTCTTCCAATCAGGCTACCTCACCATCAAACACTGCGAACAAACTTCAAGAGGTATCATCTACCTCCTTTCCTACCCAAATAAAGAAGTTAAACTCGCTCTAAACGAATACCTCTACTCCTACTTCACTCACACCAAAAGCGAAGACATCGAAGACCAAAGAGAAAGCATAGAGTCAGCCTTCAAAGAGGCTAACTTCATAAAAATGGAAAAGATCCTAAAAAGCCTTTTCTCAAGCATCTCCCATGACTGGTATAGAAAAAATAAACTCTCTCAATACGAGGGCTATTTTGCAAGTGTCGTCTACAGCTTCCTTTTTTGAAGTAACAAAAAAGCTAAAGGAAACCAAGCTAGAGCTCCTAAAAGACTTCCTCTTTGTCTCTCTGAAAAAATCCATCCCTATTTAAAACTTAGCAGAGTTAGCACCAAAAAATGCTATCCAACCTCTAAGGCCTAATGGCAAGCTTTAACGAGACGAGTTTGTGCAAAAGGACATAGCACTTTAAAGGATATTGACAAGCTCAAATTTTGGTCTATATATAGTGTCATAGTTTAATGACAAAACACAATATCTTGTATTTGGAGGAGGAAGATGGAGCCTCTCGTTAGGAAGCGTAGTGGTAAGGTTGTACCTTTTAGCAGGGTGAGAATTGTGAATGCGGTTTTTAAGGCGATGAGAGCTGTTGGGCAAGGAAGTAAGGAGGATGCTGAGAAGATTGCAGATGCGGTCTCTGTGCAATTATATCGGAACTACTTTAAGAAGGGAGACATCCCGCATGTGGAGACTATACAGGACCTCATTGAGAGAACCCTAATGGAGAGGGGGTATCCTGAGGTAGCTAAGGCCTATATTCTTTATCGTGAAAAGAGACGACAGGCAAGGGAGATTTCTCAGGCTCTTGTTGATGGAATAAACCTCATTGAGGAGTATTTGGGGCAGGAGGACTGGCGAGTAAGAGAGAATTCCAATATGAACTATAGCCTTCAGGGTCTAAACTTCCATGTGAGCTCTTCCATTGTTGCTCGCTATTGGTTGGAAAAACTCTATCCTGAAGAGGTGGCAAGGGCCCATAAGGAGGGAGATTTTCATATCCACGATCTTGGCGTCCTTGGACCTTATACTTACTATGGCAAGGAAATTGTGATCGCCAAATACAAGGGAGAGCTTCTTCTTCTCTCATTCGAAAAACTTTACGAACTCTTAGAGGAAGAGGAATACATCCTTGAAAAAAGGAGAAAAGCCTTTGCCAAAAGGCCCGAAGACCTCTATGTTCTTGACAAGGATGGTTGGGTTAAAGTGACAAGGGTCACTAAAAAAAGAAAAGACAAAAAGATGCGGTTTATTGAAAACAGAGGCGGAAGATCCGTGATTGTTACAGAGGATCATCCCATGATTACCAGAGCTGGCGAAAAACAGGCATCAGATGTCTTAGAAGATAAGGATGAACTCTTTACTGCCGATTTAAAAAGACTTCTCTCAGGAGAGAGTCTCTTTCAGATAAAAAAGATAGACCTCCTTGAGGAAGTCCTCAAGGATAAGTCATATTTCTTTGGAAGGACTGAAGTATATTTTAATGGTCTCCCTATTGAAGAGTTTTCTTTTGGAGAGGAAGAGGGGATTTTACACACAAGGACCTTTTCTTCTCCAAGATATATTCATCTTACAGAAGATTTTGGATATTTTGTTGGTTTTGTCCTTGCAGAGGGATATCTCTCCTATGATGAAGACTCTCCAAAGACTATTTCCATTGTGCAAAAAGAGCTTGGGAAGCTCCTTGAGCTAAATGAAGGGCTACGTAAAACTGGCTATTTGGGATTTATTCAGAGAAAGGGAGATTTTTATGAACTAAGCATTGTGAATCCCTTTCTAAGGTTCCTCTTTCAGAGGGTTTTTGGAATTGAACCTGGCGCAAGAAATAAAAGTCTTCCATTGAAAAGTCTCCAATACGATCTTTCCTTTCTTAAAGGCTTAGTGGGAGGACTCCTTGATGGAGATGGGAATATTGAAAACTGTAGGGCCGTGCTTAATTTGAGACTCTCTTCCAGGGAGCTCCTTGAAGGTCTTGCGGTTATACTGACCCTGCTTGGCTTTACCCCTCAAGATAGAGCAGTTGAGGGTCAAGGGTTTATCAGAATCTATCAGGGACGTGAGATCAGACAAAATTATCCCCTTTATGGTTTAAGTTTCAGAAAAATTGCAGAGATTGAGCTACCCTCTGAGAAGTATGCCCAAGCAGAGAATTCTAAAAAGGCCTGGCACGATGAAGACCGCGATGCCTGGCATAAAGTGACAAATAACCTGGAAGTTGAGATTCCTGATGAGTGGATCTACGATATCACCACCGAGAGTGGAACCTTACTTGTAAATGGCATGTGGAATCACAACTGTGTGGGGTGGGATCTTTATGATCTCCTATTGAGGGGTTTTGGTGGGGTTTCTGGAAAGGTAGAAAGTGCTCCTCCCAAGCATTTTAGAAGTGCCCTTGGGCAGATTGTAAACTTTTTCTATACCCTCCAGGGAGAAAGTGCAGGAGCTCAGGCCTTTTCTAATTTTGATACCTTACTTGCCCCCTTTGTAAGATACGACAAGCTCTCCTATCAAGAGGTCAAACAGTGCATGCAGGAATTCCTCTTCAACCTAAATGTGCCTACAAGAGTTGGTTTTCAGTGCCTCTCTGAAGATACAGAAATCCTTACTCCTGAGGGCTGGAAGACCTACAAAGACATAGATGAGGGGGTGGAAATATACACCTTTAATCTCAATACAGGGGCTATAGAGGTAAAAAGAGTAACCCAGGTCTTTAAGAGACACTATGAAGGGCCAATGTATAACCTAAAGAATAGAAATCAAGATCAACTCATCTCTCCTCGCCATCGTGTAGTGAGACAGGTCTTTAACACCGAGACCTACACTCTTCAACCGATTGAGGAGCTTTTGTCTTTCAAATCACCTATTCCCATTCCTGTCTGTGGAGAGAACGTTAATCCAGACTATCCTATAAGTGACGAAGAGTTAAAACTTATTGCCTGGGTCCTTGCTGAGGGGTCCATAGAGAAGGATGGCTCAAATAGGATAAGTATATATCAATCTAAAGAAAAAAATAAAGATAATTACGAGGAGATAATTGGGCTTCTCAATTGCCTTGGCTTAAGCTACACAGAAAGAGAACAAGAAAGTTGGGGTATATGCATCCACATAAGGCTCAATCCCTCATCAAGTAAGTATGTCCATGCAGTCTTAGGAAATCCCAGCAAAAAATTTCCCACCTTTCTCTACAAGCTAAGTAAAAGACAGGCAAGACTCTTTCTTGAGACCTATGCCAAGGGAGATGGTTGGATTGAGGGAGGAAGAGTAAGGATTGTTACTACAGACAGGGCCATTGCAGATGGTTTAGCTGGAGTTGCTGTCCTTGCAGGATACAACGTAGGAATTAAGACAAGAGAGCCCTCAGGAGGTAATAAAAAACTTCGCTACGAACTGACTCTAACTGAGACAAAGACAGATTACATCCAGGAGATTAAAGAAGTTTCCTATAGTGGTGTCATTTGGTCAGTTCATACTGAAAATGAGACAGTAATAGCAAGAAGGGCAGGCCAGATCTTTATAACAGGTAACACTCCCTTTACCAATCTCACCTTTGATCTTAAGCCCTCAAAATTATATGCCAACACCAATGTCTTGATAGGTGGAAAACCAAGGGATGAGGTATATGGAGAGTTTCACGAAGAGATGTCAATGATTAACAGGGCCTTTTGTGAGCTCATGATGGCAGGCGATGCCAAAGGAAGGATTTTTACCTTCCCGATACCGACCTATAACATCACAAAGGACTTTGACTGGGATAATCCTGATTATGAGCCCCTCTGGGAAATGACAAGAAAGTATGGTATCCCCTACTTTGCCAATTTTGTAAATTCTGACATGGATCCCGATGATGCAAGAAGTATGTGTCTCCATGCAGATGAAGAGCTCCTTATCAAAAACTCCGATAACATAAGAAAGGTCTCTATAAAAGAGCTGGTAGAAACTTACAAAGAAGGAGACTTTGACGCCGAAGGTTGGGCTGAATGTAGAAAAGATAGAGGACTAAAGGTGTTATCCCTTAATCCTAAGACTTACAAACTTGAGTGGGTGGGGGTTAAGAGATTTCTTAGAGTGGTAGATAGAAAAGCTGTGGAAATTAAAACTCAAGATGGAAAACGAGCTCTTTACACTTTGAAACATCCAGTCCCTGTCTACACAGAAGATGGAATTGTTATGAAGTGGGCAAAAGATATTCAACCTGGAGATCTTTTGCTTTCAGTAAAAAGGGCTCAGGAAGAGGTTTTCCAAAAGGAATATCAACGAATTGGTTATCTCATCTTGGATGAAGACTTAGCAAAGATCCTTGGCTTTTTCACTGCAGATGGAAATTACATCTATGAAACCAGAAAAAACATGAAGCACTATGGCGAACCAAAGGGCCTCCAATTTAACTTTAATAAAAATGATACAGACCTTATCAATCATATAAAAGAGCTTATAAAAACTAAACTTGGTATAATTCCCCAAGAAAAGGCAGATCCGCGCTATAACACATACTACTTATATGTCCATAAGGCAGACCTTGCAAGAAAGCTCTACTCTATTGGCTTTAGAAAATATGGAAAAATCCCCCAGGTGCTTTTCAATAGTCCAAAGTCAGTTATAGAGTCTTTTCTTGATTATTTTATGTTAGGAGATGGGTATCAAAGAAGAAAAGAAATTCACCTTAACGATCCGCAATTGGCAAGAGATCTCGTACTCCTTTTCTCACTTATCGGCAAACCAGTAATTTACCAAGAACGGAAAAATAGTCAAAGAATATATCTCCAACATGCTAAAAAGGAGACCAAAGCTATTAATAACTGGCTGACAACTCCTATTTTGTCTGAGAGGGTTCCAGGCTGGCTATCCTTATCAACTGCCAGGGTGCCTGGATTACATAAAGGGAGGTTGGTTGGCCTTTCAACTCTGAGTAAATATGATGCCCATACTGAAGAGAGCAAAAAACTTCTTGAAGGAGACATTTACTTAGTTAAGGTCTCTGAGGTCAATTATCAAGAATTTTCTCAGGATATAGAATTTTATGATCTTGAGCTTGAAAGGAATCACCTCTTTGTTCACTCTTTAGGGCAAATTTCCTTTAATTGCTGTAGGCTTAGGCTTGATCAGAGGGAACTTAGAAAAAGAGGAGGTGGCCTCTTTGGAGCAAATCCATTAACTGGCTCTATTGGAGTGGTCACTATAAATCTCCCCAGAATAGCCTTTCTCTCAACCTGTGAAGAGGAATTTTTTGAGCGTCTTGAACGCTTAATGGAACTTGCTAAGATCTCTCTTGAAATCAAGCGAAAAGTAATTGAGGACTTTACTGAAAAGGGGCTCTATCCCTATTCAAAGGTCTATCTGAGCTCCATAAAAGAGGCAAGAGGACAATACTGGGCCAATCACTTCTCAACAATTGGAATCGTTGGTATGAATGAAGCCTGTATCAACTTCCTTGGAGAACCCATTTACACCAAATCAGGTAAAGAATTTGCCCTTAAGGTGCTTCAATTTATGAGGGAGAAGATTTCAGAATTCCAGGAAACAACAGGTAATCTATATAATCTTGAAGCAACTCCAGCAGAGGGAACGAGCTACAGACTTGCTAAGATTGACAAAAAGAAATTCCCCCGAATAAAGACCCAGGGAACACCTGAAGTGCCTTATTACACTAATTCAGTCCATCTTCCCGTATACTATACTGATGACATATTTGAAATTCTTCAACATCAAGATGATCTCCAAGTTATGTTTACTGGTGGTACAGTAGTACATCTCTTTGTTGGAGAAGAGATTACTGATAGAAAAGTTGTTAAAGAGTTAGTTAGAGCAATTGTTCACCGCTTTAGGCTTCCCTATTTTTCAATTACTCCAACCTTTTCTGTATGTCCTATTCATGGCTATTTACCTGGAAAGCACGAAATCTGTCCACTTCCTCACAGCGAAGAAGAGCTTGCTCGTTTTGGAACTGAGCTGGAAATTTCTGTGAACCTTCTTAACAGACTTCCTAAGGAGGCCTACGTGAAAATAAGTTAACTTCAAAAGGGAGGTGATAAGCATGGGAGGAATGGGTGTAAAACTTTGGGGAAAACCCGGGATCTCAAAAGACCACAAAGAGGAGGTGAGAAACATGAAAGAAAAGGCAAAAGTGAGAATTAAAGCAATTCCCTGCGAGGTCTATTCAAGAGTTGTCGGGTACTTTAGACCTGTTGCCAACTGGAATCCTGGAAAACAGGTTGAATTTGCAGAGAGAAAAACTGTGAGAATTGATTCTTATAGGAAAATCTCCTGCGGTTGTGGAACTTAGGAAAAAGATAGAACATAAAAAGACCTGCAGAGGGGTTTGTGAGTTCTGTGGAGTAACTCACCCCCTCTGCTATCGCTGTAGAAAATGTGGTCTTACCATCTGCCAAGTCTGCTTACAAGAGCATCAAAAGAAACTTATCTGTGCCAGTGCTACCGCCTGGATCTGCCCCAATTGTAGCAATTGGGAAAGTCTCTAAATCTGTCTTTTAATCTCTCAAACTGCTGTTAAACTTATTCTGCAAAACGATTTTTCCTGAGTAATATTGAGTCCTCGCTATTTGGCGTAGATTTAAATTAGAGGAATAGAACTTCTCAACTCCTCAGGTAAAAGCTCAAGGGGGTATTTCCCTTGGGCTATAAGGTCTAAATACCACCACCAATTAGTAAGGGGAGGTGCTTCATCGTCTCTCCCCATGGGAGCTTCAGCCTGAA
>JAUQPD010000049.1 GCA_030550555.1 Thermodesulfobacteriota bacterium | reverse complement strand
AACTTACTAAACTAACCTACTCTCAACTACCTTCCAATTCAAATTTCTAAAAAAGGCTTCTATATAATCTGCCCTCTTCAACCCATAGTCAATCATGAAAGCATGCTCAAAAACATCTAAAACTAAAAGAGGCTTACACCCTGCAGGATGCCCTATCTCATGCTCAGAAATCCAAAAATTGAACAATCTCCTTGTCTCCAGGTCCTCATAAAGAATCACCCATCCTATCCCTCTCATGAGAGCACAGGCTCGAAAATCCCTTTGCCAAACATCAAAACCTCCAAAACTCTCATTAATTGCTCGTATTAATTCCCCATCTTTCGGCGGAACGCCATCTCCTCCCAAATTCTCAAAATAGTACTCATGTAACCTCATTCCATTCCACTCCCAGCCCAGCCTCCTCTTTAAATCAGCAAACTCAGGAGTATTTGCCTTTCCCTCTTTTACCATCTGTGAAAGTGTCTCCAGAAGTCTCATTAACAAAGACGCATAGTGTCTGAAATTTGCAGGCTCCAATCTCTTTGACTCTACATTAGACTTCAATAACACCAATTAGTTATCTTCCCTATCTAACTTCAAATAAAAAAGCGGGCTTTACGCCCGCCTGAGGTAATCAAAACTCTTCATTAACTTGATAAAATTAGGGTTTCCAAACAGTCCAAACTTTTCCGACTAAATCGGGACCTGGTTTTAGTGTTGGCTTACCAGGTTGCCATCCAGATGGAGTTACCTCTCCAGTTGCCCTTACATGCTGGAAGGCCTTAATCTGTCTAATTAATTCCTCAGGATTCCTGCCAACCTCTGGTGTCAAAACCTCCATTGCGCGCACAACAAAATCGGGATCAATTATAAATCTGCCTCTTATATCAACGCCTGCCTCCTCATCATATACCCCATAGACCTTGCCGATAGCACCACCTGGATCTGAGAGCATAGGAAAAGGTACGCCTCCCTCAATCATCTTTGAGAGCTCCTCTTCTTGCCAAATTTTGTGAACAAATCTACTGTCAGTGCTAATGGCAAGAACTTCTACTCCAAGCTCTTTAAGTTCATTGTACTTTGCGGCAACTGCCGCAAGCTCAGTTGGTCAGACAAAAGTAAAATCCCCAGGATAGAAACAAAGAACTATCCATTTTCCTTTGTAATCAGAAAGTTTCACATTTTTAAATCCTTCACCTGGAATAAAGGCACTAGCCTCAAAATCAATCGCAGGTTTACCAACCTTGACCAACATAGACACCTCCTTTTCGTTAGATTTCATTTGACCTTCCTGTGACTCTGGCTTGGGAATAAGAGGACCTCGGGCAGGTTTTACACATCCGTCTTTTAACTCAGCCATGTCTACCTCCTTTTTTTATTTTAATAATAATTCTTTGTTAAGAATTTGTCAAGACCTATTTCTTTCTAAGTAATACAATAATTAAATTCTCCATCAAGACAAGACTATTTTTAATGTTCCACGTGGAACACTTCTATCTCTCCTCTTTAATGCACTTTAGATTATAATTAAAAAAAATGAATCCCAAGGCCCAATGCATCATTTGCAATAGGAACCAAAATGTTTCAAAAACTCTTCCCCTTTGTAGAAACTGTATCTTAGAAAAATTTGAACTTTGCAAAGAAAAAATTTTAGAATCGCATAACAAAACTAGAGAAATCTTCGGACTCTCACCTCTTGAGCTTCTCGATGTCTCCACAGAAAGCTCCATAAGCTGTCAAATCTGTGCAAGGAAATGTAAACTTCAGGAAGACACAACAGGCTTTTGTGGAATACGCTTTAGAATCTCCGACACTATTCGTGGCCCCTCTAAGGATCACGCTTTTGTATCTTGGTACTTAGATCCTCTACCAACGAACTGTGTAGCTGATTGGATCTGTCCTGGAGGCACAGGATGTGGATACCCAAAATTCGCAATGCGCAAAGGACCGGAATATGGATATTTCAATCTTGCAGTTTTCTTTGAGGCCTGCAATCTAAATTGTCTATATTGCCAAAACTGGCATTTCAGAGAACCAAGAAGACGCAAAATTCTAAGGCACCTCGATCAGATTTTACAAGCTATGACTTCCCAAGTTACCTGCCTATGTTTCTTTGGTGGGGATCCCTCACCCCAAGCTCCCTTTGCCATAAACCTCAGTGAACAGGCTCTAGAAAAAAGAAAAGGCAAAATACTAAGAATATGTTGGGAAACTAATGGCCTTTTCAATAAATCTTTTCTTGATAAGGTCATTGAAATTTCCCTAAAATCAGGAGGAATAATAAAATTTGATATAAAGGCCTGGCATGAGGAGCTCTACATTGCCTTAACCGGAGGCTCAAAAAGGAAAGTCTTTGAAAACTTTCAATATATTGCTCAATTCTTTAACGAGCGCAAAGAAATTCCTCTACTAACAGCAAGTACACTCTTAGTGCCCTTTTATGTAGAGGAAGAAGAAGTTTATCAGATAGCAAAATTTATAGCTGAAATAAACCCAGAAATACCCTACAGGATTCTTGCCTATTCTCCACAGTTCTTTTTAAGAGACCTTCCATTAATTACAAAGGAAAAGGCCTATAGAGCTCTCGAACTTGCAAAGAAAGTAGGTCTCAAAAGAGTCTCTCTTGGCAATGAACATCTTTTGCGTTAAAAAAATGCACTCTCAGTAAAAGAGAGGAAAAAACTTTGCAAAGAAGTATCCAAGCGGGCCTGTTCTTTTGAAAATTACCTGATACTCTTTACCTCTTGCCCGATAAACAAAGACAAGACAGTCCTCTAATTCGAAAATTTCGCGGGTAAAACTTACCTCCTCTTCTCTTCCCTTTATATGTCTGCTAACGACTTTTCTCCCTGCACTAATTAACTCATTTCTGTTTTTCTCAATATCTATTTCAGAAAGATTCTCCTTCATCTCTAGTTTGGCACGGCCCTTAAAGTGAATTCGTCTATCATCAACAAGGCATATAACAAACCTTAAAAACACATTCTACCTCGCAATCACTTGTGATTTCTCTTTTATATTTTATCTGGCACGCACCTCTGGTCAACACTAAGAGTACATTGATGGTGTAACCTTCCGCATTTTTCTTGCTCAAGAGATCAGCAAAAAGCTTCCGTCGCATTTTCCTAATTTTTGAATGGGATAGATCCCTTCTCTGCACAAACCAACTGAGAGCTGAAGTCTTTTAGCAAGGCTGGTCACCTTCAACAATATTTCTTTTCTAATTTGAAGCGGTAAATAGATCGAATTTTGAAAATAGGACCCCATTTCTAAGTAGAGTCTTTTGAGATGAGATGAGAGTTTCGGAAATTGAGTTTGCAACCTCCTTAAGGAATCTGGTCTAGCTTTATAGGTGCTTACTACGATGTGGTCTACATATGGAAATAGCTCCCTGACTATATCCACACTTTCTGAGTCGTTGATAAATGGAATAAGGGGGTCTACTCGGGCAACAACCTTATATCCCTTTTTCTTCAATTCTATGATGGCTTTGAGTCTCCTTTCAAAACTTGGTGCCATTGGTTCGAGAAGACGGTCAAACCTCTTCGTTGTAATTGTAATTGAAATAACTGTCTTTTCCCTTGAGATTAGATCCAAATCACGTAAAACCATATCTGACTTAGTTATGATTAGAAGTCTTAAGTCTAGGTCCTTAATTAATTCAAGAAATTTCCTTGTGTACTGATACTTCTCCTCAAGAGGCTGATAAGGATCAGAAGAATTTGAAAGGGAGATAACTGCTCCTTTGGGAAGCTTGGTAATTTCTCTTTCAATAACCCTTATAAAATTCTTCTTTGGACGTGGCTCAAAAAATTTAGGTATAAAAGATGTTGCGTAACAGTAAAGACACCCATGTCCACATCCTGTATAGGGATTGAGTGACCATTTCTGTGGACAAGAACATAGCCTTGATCTCCAAGGATCAAATTGGAAGATATATCCCATTACATAGTAGACACTTTAAGCTCTCTCTTTAAAACCTCTGGCTTTAAGAGAGTAACTTTTCTTCTGTGTATTTCAAGAAGACCTTCGTCACGTAGTTTTTGAAATAATCTCGATAGTGTTTCTGGAGTTATGCCAAGAAGAAGAGCAAGCTGGGTCTTATTTAGTGGTAAGGTTATCTCATTTTTGCTTCCTGAGTTTGAAAGTTCCCAAATGTAGTGAAGGAGTCTTTCTCTGGAATCACGAAAAGTAAGGTTCTCAATTATGTGAAGAAGGCCTCTGAGACGAATTGCAAAGAGACCAAGTAGTTGGAGTGCAAGTTCTGGTTTGTCTCTAAGTAAAGCAAGAAGATTTTTCTTTGGGAAATAGAGAAGCTCAACATCTGTTAATGCACGAGCTGAGGCAGGATAAGTGTCTTGACCAGTGAGAACAATCTCTGCAAAAATTTCCCCTGGCCCAAAGATGTGAATAACTACCTCTTTACCCTTTGCGGACTCTTTAAAAATTTTTATAGTTCCTTCAACAAGTAAGTAGAATCCGAAGGCCTTCTCACCTTCAAGAAAGATGAATTCGTCCTTTTTGTAGTATTTTGGTATAGAAATCTCAAGGAGCTTAGAGAGAATTTCATCAGGAAGCCCCCTGAAATATAGGCAAGTTTTTAGGATTTTTAAGGCTTTCGAGCTTGAAATACCCTCCATTGTTCCACGTGGAACATTAAAGTAGCTTATAGTGCTCCCTCAAAAGGGATTTCAACTGATTAAAGGAGCTTTCAGAAAGATTGCTTAAGGGTAATCTTACCTCAGGTGTATCAATAAGCCCCATTAAATATAGAGCCTCTTTGGCGGGAACAGGATTAGTTTCAATAAAAAGTATCTTGAATAAAGGATAGAGATAAAAATGTAATTCCTTAGCTTTATCGTATTGACCATTGAGACAATGATTCATCATGGTCGCCATTTCTTTTGGCATTATGTTTGCAGCAACAGAGACAACTCCTTTTCCACCAAGAGTCATTGTAGGATAGGCAGTGAAGTCATCACCAGAGAGGATAACAAAATCAGGGGGACACTTGAGGAAAAGCTCACTTATTTGTTTTAGATCGCCACAGGCCTCTTTTAGTGCAACGATGTTGGAATATTTTGTAAGTCTGGCAACTGTATCTGGATGAAGATTTATTCCAGTTCTTCCAGGAACATTGTAGAGCAATATGGGAATGTTGGTTCTTTCAGCGATATATTTGTAATGCTCAAAGAGACCATTTTGTGTTGGGCGATTGTAGTAAGGAGTAACAATTAGCGCAGCATCCATGCCCATTTCTTCAGCCATCTTTGTCAATTCAAGAGTCTTCATTGTATCATTTGTTCCTGTTCCAGCAATCAAAGGAACTTTACCTTTTGCTTCTTCTAAGCCTATTTCAAAGAGTCTCTTTTTTTCCTCTTTGGTAAGAGTAGCTGACTCTCCTGTGGTGCCTGATATGAGAATTGCATGGGTCCCCTCTTTAAGATGCCATTGAATAAGGTTTCTAAAGGACTTTTCATCTATCTTTCCATCTTTGAAGGGAGTCACAAGGGCAACGATAGATCCCTGAAGATTAATTCTTGTCTCCATATAACTCCTCCTGCCTTGTTTTTTTATCTCAAGGCATCAAAGAAAATTTTACCCTTAAGTATAAGGGTTGTCTCTCCTTCCAAATAGAGTGTCTCTGTTTGGGGGTCGAAGTCAATAGTGAGTATTTCGCCGCCTCTTGTAAGCACATTTACAGGAAGATTAATAAGATTTAACTTGTATGCTATATAGGCACTTGCGCAAGCTCCAGTTCCACAGGCAAGGGTCTCGCCCTCAACACCCCTTTCATAAGTTCTAATTTTTAGAATCTTTTCACCCCTATCTTCTGCAACTTCAATAAAGTTCACATTTGTTCCAGCAGGTGCAAATATTTCGTGATATCTAATCTTAGGTGCTATACGTTCTATTGGCACATCTTCAATGTTTTCCCAAAAAATAACTACATGAGGGACACCTGTATTAACAAAATGCCCTAAATACCAATCATAGTCTGTTCTTATCGAAATATTGAGATTTAAGTCTTTTGGTCGATTGAGGGATATTCGCACCCTTGTTCCCCTTATTTCAGCAGAAATCAATCCAGCTAAAGTTTCTAAATAAAACTTATCGGGAACAAGGTTAAGCTCATAAAGTAAACGAGCTACTGCTCTTGCTCCATTCCCACACATCTCTGCAGGACTTCCATCGGAATTGAAGAAATTCCAAGAAACCTGGGCAATGGGATCTTTAGGAGGTTCAATAAGTATGAGACCATCTGCTGAGACTGAAAATTTAGCCCTACAGAGCCTTTGAGCAAGAAATTGACCCTCCTCAAAGGTGATCTTTTTGTCTAAATTTATAAGAACAATAAAATCATTTCCGGAAGCTGAGACTTTGTAAATTTCAGCATCCCTAATTTTTAGCCAAATCTCCTTAGGTTCCATATGCAATCAAAAACACTCTTCAAGGGCTTTATTTATTAGTTCTGGCAGAGGATTTTCATAAAAGACAAATTTTCCTATTTTTTGCAGAAGGACAAGGGTTAGCTTCCCCTTCCATACTTTTTTGTCTCGGAAGAGGGTCTCGAAGAATCTGGACCTATCTATGTCTTGGCTAAAGAGGTGAGAAATCCGATGAGGAAGCTCTAACATGGTCAACAAGTTAATCAAAGGTTGAGATACCTTTTCTTGTGCTACACCGATAAGTTCTGAAAGTTTGGCTTCTACTACCATACCGACTGAGACAGCAAAGCCGTGAGGAATTTGATAGTTAGATAAGCTTTCAAAAACATGCCCAACTGTATGGCCATAATTTAAAACCCTTCTCAATCCACCCTCTCGTTCGTCCTTACTAACTACCTGGGCCTTTAATTTGCAACTTTGATAGATGAGAAACTGAAGAGGCTCCTGAGGTAGATTATATAGATCTGAGCCTAATTTTTCAAGGTATTTGAATAGCGAGCGCTTCATAATGCAGGCGTATTTGACAATTTCAGCAAGTCCATTTTTGATTTCCTGTTTTGGCAATGTAGAGAGTACTTCAGTGTCTATATATACCTTTTTTGGTTGATAAAAGGTTCCGAGAAGATTTTTACCCTCTGGAAGATCGACACCAGTTTTTCCGCCAACAGAAGAATCAACTTGAGCAAGTAAAGTCGTAGGCACTTGCACATAGGGTATTCCTCTGAGATATATGCTTGCAAGAAAGCCTGCTATATCACCTACAACCCCTCCGCCCAGGGCTATTATGAGGTCTTTCCTATCAAATCCCGCCCTGATTAAAGATCTTGAAAGAGAAACAACAGTTTCAATATTCTTGGACCTCTCACCCTCAGGAAAACTAAAAAGATCTGCTTTAACTCCACTCCTTTGTAAATTCTCAAGCAATCTCTCACCATAAAGAGTTTTTACCTGGTTGTCAGTTACAATGGCGACCTTTCCAAAGTCAAAGGACTTTTTCAAATCAGTGGGAATTGTCTCCAACAAACCTGAGGCAATTATTATATCGTAAGGTGGTTTAGTTTTTACAGTTAAAACCTTCATGATATAAGTTCTTGAATGAAGCTCCTAAGAAATGGCCCTGCTTTATCTCCCTCTTTTTCAATTATATTTACCAGGGCACTCCCCACAACTATGGCATCGGTATGTGGTTTAAGTAAAGATATATGTTCTTTTTTTGATATTCCAAAACCAACTGCGAGAGGAATATTGATCACCTGTGAGATTTCCTTTAGTCTTGAGACAAGATCATCAGGGAGATGCTCTCTCATTCCTGTGATTCCTGTGAGCGACACATAATAGAAAAACCCTTTAGAGAGACCAGCTAAGGTTTTAATTCTTTGGATAGGAGAGGTAGGAGCTCCGAGAAAAATAGTTGCAAGTCCTTTCTGCCTTGCAACTTTCAGCCAATCTCTTGCTTCCTCAGGTGGGAGATCAGGCAGAATAAAACCATCAAGAAAGGCTTCATAGCTTAACTCGATTGCTCGTTCAAGACCAAAGCGGTAAATTATGTTATAATAGGTCATGCAAACTACTGGAATGTGGGGAAAATGTTCCTTGAATTTTGCAACTAATTCAAGGTAGGCTTCAAAGTCTGGATTATTTTTAAGTGCCCTTACCATGGCTTTTTGAATTGTGGGACCATCAGCAATAGGGTCGGAAAAGGGGAAACCTAGTTCAATTACTGCTGGATTGGTGTCTGCAATATACTTTAGAAACTCAGCTGTTGCCTTCCCTGATGGATCAAAGGCGGTAATATAGGGTATCAGAGGGACCTGTTCTTTTTTTAGGGTAATTATTCGTCTTCTTATGAGTTCCGATCTATTCATGGTTTTTGTTGTTATTTAGCATCAAGGTATTCCTTGACCTTGGCTACGTCCTTGTCACCTCTGCCGGATAGGTTTACGACAACAATTGAGCCTGGCTTGAGCTCCTTACTTATTTTAATGAGGTAAGCAATTGCATGGGCACTCTCAAGGGCAGGGATCACTCCTTCAATCTCAGAGAGAATCTGGAAGGCCTCAAGGGCTTCATCATCAGTTACTGCCACGTATTCTGCTCGACCAGACTCTTTGAGATAGGCGTGTTCTGGACCAACACCGGGATAATCAAGGCCTGGAGCAATTGAGTGGGCCCCTTTTATTTGCCCCACTTGGTCTTGTAGGAGATAGGTAAACATTCCATGAAGTATTCCAGGTTCCCCTCTACAAAGAGTCGCAGAATGATGGTCGCTATCTAAACCCTTTCCTCCAGCTTCAACTCCTATTAACCTTACCTCTTTATCTTTTACAAAGGGGTAAAAAATTCCCATAGCATTCGATCCACCACCCACACAGGCCAAAATTAAGTCAGGTAATCTACCCTCTTTTTTGAGTATCTGACTTCTTGTTTCCTTTCCAATGATACTTTGGAAGTCTCTAACCATTCTCGGATAGGGATGGGGTCCTACAACAGATCCTATTACATAAAAGGTGTTCTTCACATTGGTGACCCAGTCTCTTAGGGCTTCATTTATGGCATCTTTAAGAGTCTGAGTTCCAGAAGTAACAGGAACTACTTCTGCACCAAGAAGACGCATGCGAAACACATTTAGTGCCTGCCTTTCAACATCCTTTGCTCCCATATAGACAATACACTTAAGACCAAGGAGAGCACAGGCTGTTGCTGTTGCTACTCCATGTTGTCCAGCTCCAGTTTCTGCAATGATTCTATTTTTTTCGAGTTTCTTGGCAAGAAGGACCTGCCCTATTGTGTTATTGAGTTTATGTGCACCAGTATGAAGAAGATCTTCCCGTTTTAGGTAGACCTTTATGTGACCCCCAAGGTATTTAGAAAGATTACGAGCATAGTAGAGTGGGGTAGGACGCCCTGCATATTCTCTCAGAAGCTCAGTAAACTCTTTCCAAAAGTCTTTGTCCTTAGAGATCTTTTTGTAAGCTCTTTCAAGCTCAAGGATAAGAGGAATTAGAGTTTCTGGAACAAAACGACCACCAAATCTACCAAAATAGCCTCTTTTATCAGGTAAAGTCATACATTTGCAGTATAAGGAAAAATGAGATTTTTGCAAGGGTTCTTGATGAGAATTGAACTTTGTTTAAAGATTGCAGAGGGCTAAGTGAATGATGGGCCGCGGAGGACTCGAACCTCCAACCTATGGATTAAGAGTCCATTGCTCTACCAATTGAGCTAGCGGCCCTAACCCTGTTAGCTAACAAAAATTTTAATCTGTTTTTAAATCTTGTCAAGGCAATGTTTGCGTCCATATGATTTTATACTCGGAGCTTTTCCCCCTATCCCTGAATGAACCCTCTCTGTATTATACCAAATCAAATACTC
>JAUQPD010000024.1 GCA_030550555.1 Thermodesulfobacteriota bacterium | reverse complement strand
GTTTGGTAACACTTATAAGATGGCCCTTGAGATAGCTGAAGGAGTTCGACAAGTTCCTGGAGCAGAACCAGTCATAAGGACAGTCCCAGAGCTTATTCCTGAAGAGATAATTCAGTCTCGTGAGGACATAAGACGAGGAAAGGAGCTACAAAAGGACGTGCCTCTTGTCACTCTTGACGACTTCCGATCAGCAGGAGCTGTTGCCTTTGGAACTCCTACTCGATTTGGGGTCGTCTCTGCTCAGCTCAAGAATCAAATTGACAGACTCTCTCCACTTTGGCAAGAAGGAGCCCTTGTTGGCAAACCTGCAGGAATATTTGTTTCTACTTCAACTCTTCATGGCGGACAAGAAATGACAATTTTTTCACTGCTTCCTGCTCTCCTCCATCTTGGTATGATTTTTGTTGGAGTTCCCTACACGGTCACCAACCTTTTCACGACCAAAGGTGGTGGCTCTCCTTATGGACCAGGACATGTCGCTGGAGATAACTCCCAGAGAGAGATCGATGAAGACGAAAGGGCTATTCTTAGGGCCTTTGGAAAAAGGCTTGCAGAAATTGGCTTAAAGCTTCGGTCCTAACTCAGGAGATGATAAGTGTTTAAACTCCTTTTACATATCTGTTGCGGGCCATGTAGTCTTTATCCAATACAAACTCTTAGAGAGCGAAATATTTACTTCACTGGCTACTTCTATAATCCAAATATCCATCCCCTTCAGGAGTTCAAGGCAAGAATTAGAGCCCTTGAAGAAGTTGCTAAACAGGAGGGAATTGAGATCATATGGGATAGAACTTATGGTTTGAAGAGTTTCCTTGAGGAAACTCTCTTATGCTGGGAGAAGCCAAAAAGATGTGAAAGGTGCTACTACATTAGACTTGAAAAGACAGCCAAACTTGCCAAATCTCTTAATTATACTGCCTTCACTACAACTCTTCTCCAGAGTCCCTTTCAACTTCACGACCTGATTAAATCAATTGGAGAAGAGATCGCAGAAAAGTATCAAATTGAGTTCTTCTACGAGGACTGGCGCAAAGGATATAAAATTGGAAAAGAAAAGGCCCATTCATTAGGAATTTATCGTCAAAAATACTGCGGTTGTATCTTTAGCGAAGAGGAGAGGTTTTCAAGGAACTCACTTGTATTTCAGACTAAAAAGGATTAAATTTTAGTTTGAATTTTGGAACCCTTTTATGTGCACAATAAGAGGTGAGAGTAGCTTATGATTACTCAACTTATTACCAAAATAATTGGAACTAAAAATGAAAGGGAGCTTAAGAAATTAAAACCAGTTATTGAGCGCATTAATGCCTTAGAGCCTGAAATTCAAAAACTTTCTGATGAGGCCTTAGCCAGGAAAACTAATGAATTTAAGGAAAAACTAAGTCGTGGAGCAACCTTAGAAGATCTCCTGCCAGAGGCCTTTGCGGTCGTTAGAGAAGCTTCAAGGAGAATTCTTGGGCTTCGCCACTTTGATGTGCAACTTATGGGAGGCATTGTCCTTCATCAAGGCAAGATTGCCGAGATGAAGACAGGTGAAGGAAAAACCTTAGTTGCTACTCTACCAGCCTATCTTAACGCCCTAACTGGAAGAGGAGTCCATATTGTCACTGTCAATGACTACCTTGCTAAAAGGGATGCTGAATGGATGGGACCTATTTACCGATTTTTGGGACTTACAGTTGCCTATCTCCAGAGTGGAATGGATGATAGCGAAAGAAAAAAGGCTTATCAAGCAGATATACTCTATGGCACTAATTCTGAATTTGGCTTTGACTATCTTAGAGACAACATGAAATATTCCATTGACGATATGGTTCAACGGGACCACTACTACGCTATTATAGACGAAGTAGACTCTATTCTCATTGATGAAGCAAGAACTCCTCTTATCATTTCTGGTCCCTCCGAAGAAAGCACTGATCTCTACTACTATATAGATGAAATTATAAGAAAATTAAAGAAAGATATTCATTTTACAGTAGATGAAAAAACAAAAAGTGCCCATCTTACAGAAGAGGGTATAGCAGAATGTGAAAGACTTCTTGGTATAAAGAATCTTTACAATCCAAAGTATGTCAAGCTTGTTCATCATATACATCAGGCCCTTAGAGCTCATCATCTCTTTAAGAGAGATGTTGACTATGTGGTAAAGGACGGCAAGGTCATTATTGTAGACGAATTTACCGGTAGACTCATGCCTGGCAGAAGATGGAGCGATGGCCTTCATCAAGCGATAGAGGCAAAGGAGCGAGTTAGAATAGAGGCAGAAAATCAAACCTTAGCTATGATTACTATCCAGAACTACTTCCGCATGTATGAAAAACTCGCTGGTATGACTGGAACAGCAGAGACTGAAGCTAGTGAATTCAAAGAAATCTATAACCTTGATGTAGTTGTGATCCCCACCCACAAGCCCATGATCAGAATCGATTATCCTGATCTTGTCTTTAGGACCTTTAAGGAGAAGATGGAAAAGGTTGTTGAAGAAATAGAAGAAAATTATAAGAAGGGAAGACCTGTACTTGTTGGAACGACTTCAATTGAAAAGAGCGAGCTTCTATCAAAAATGCTTAAAAAAAGAAAAATACCTCATCAGGTATTAAATGCAAAACACCACGAAAAGGAAGCCCAAATTATAGCCCAGGCTGGACGTTCCCATGCAGTCACCATTGCTACTAATATGGCTGGAAGAGGGGTCGATATACTTCTTGGTGGAAATCCAGAGGGCCTTGCAAAGACCCAATTAGAGAATGAAGGTTATGATGTGTCTGAGATTCCTGAACGTGCTTGGAATGAAGTTCTTGCCATGGCTAGACAAGGGCTAAACCCCTTAGAAAAATACCAGGACTATTGGGCAAAAGTCCTTTATGAGAAGTTTCTTGAGTGTCAGAAGGATGCAGAGAAGGTTCGAGCTCTTGGAGGTCTCTATATTATAGGAACTGAAAGACACGAATCTCGAAGGATTGACAATCAGTTAAGAGGACGTGCAGGAAGACAGGGTGATCCAGGAGCAAGCAGATTTTTCCTCTCCCTTGAGGATGATCTTCTCAGACTCTTTGGTTCCGAAAAACTCAAAACCTTTATGGAAAAACTTGGTCTTCCTGAAGGCGAAGCCTTAGAGCATCCTTGGCTCAATAAGGCCATTGAACAGGCTCAGAAAAAGGTTGAAGCCTACCACTTTGAAATCAGAAAGCATCTCCTTGAATACGATGACGTAATGAATAAACAAAGAGAAACTATCTATTCCCAAAGAAAAGAAATCTTAAAGAGTGAGTCAATTAAAGATTGGATCCTCTCAATGATTGAAGAACAAATAGACCTAATGGCAAAGGAGTTTTTACCTGAAGAAAAGACAATTTCAGAAGAGGAGCTACAGAACTTTTTAAACAAGTTCAAAGAAGTCTTCGCCTTTGACCCCACCCTACCATCACTGAATCCCTTCAATAGAGAGCTATTTATCAAAGATTTGAAGTCTCAGGTTCTTGAGAGATACGAGTTGAAGGAGAAGAGGATTGGTTCTGAGACCTTGCGGAGTCTTGAAAAATACTTTCTCCTCACAACAATAGATACCCACTGGAAAGAGCATCTCCTGCTTCTTGACCATGTTAGAGACAGTGTCGGGCTAAGAGGTTATGGTCAGAAAAATCCCCTCCAAGAATACAAAAAGGAGGCCTTTCATCTCTTTGTTGACCTGATGAACAAGATTAGAGAGACTACCCTCACCTATCTTTTCAGGGTAGAGATCCAAGATGAGAGAGAAGTAAGGGAAGATCTTATACCAGAAGAGGAGCTTGACGAAAGAAAGCTTCAGTACAAGAGGGAAGACCTCTTTCAGGAAAAGGAAGAGAAGGTAGAGCCTGTGAGAAGTGTTAAAATAGGTAGAAACGAGCCGTGCCCTTGTGGTAGCGGAAAGAAATATAAAAAATGTTGCGGTAGAGAAGAATTTGTAAAAGGGGAGCTTGATGAGGTGTCCAAAGTGTAGCTATTTCTTTTCTGAAGAACTTCGTACTTGCCCAAGATGTGGTCAAGATATGGGCTTAGAATTAGAGAAAATTGGCTTCTTTCCTCCTTCTACAACTGAACCCTACTTGACAATTGAAGACTTCATAGAGCAGGAAGAACCCCAACCTATGAGAAGAGAAATTGAGCTTGCTCTGCCTGAAGAGTTGACCTAAGGAACAGGGCCTCCAAAGAAATCTTTCTTTACACCTCTATTCAACTCTTCAGTTTCTCTGAGTGCCAACCTATAATACCTGGGAATTAATGAACGAGCCTTTTCTGCTGAAATAGTCTCAGGATAGTTTTCAATAAGATAGAGGAGACGTTGATAAGCTGAACGATAGTATTTGATCTTGAAATAGAATTGAGCTACATAGAGTTCATGAGAAGCAAGTAATTCTCTGAGTTCACGAATGCGTTTTTGGGCCTCCAAAGTATAGGGGCTCTGGGGAAAATTCTGGATGAGACGTTGATAAGTCTCAATAGCTTTTTTAGCAAAGGTTGGATCTCTATCTGGCGGCTGTCTTAAAAGATAGTAACAGGTTCCTATCTGGAATACTACATACGGGATAGCTTCATTGTTGGGATAAAATTTTTCAAAATCCTCATAAAGAGTTATAGCCTCTATGTAATCACCTGACCAGAATTTGGTATCCGCAAGTCTAAGCTCAGCAAGAACCGCTTCGGGTGTTCCTGGATATTTGTTTCTTACTTCCTCATAGTATTGATAGGCAAGATCATACTGACCTCTTTGAAAGTATCTCTCTGCTCTTGTGAGGAGTTCATAAACAGGAGAATCCTCACGGATTTTGACCTCCCTTGTCTGCCAAAACTTAAGTGGTTGAGACAACTTTGTACAGGATGTTATAAAGAGGGAGAGTAGAAGAAATAGACCGAGCCTATACCTTAGCATGCTCAAGCTCTTTTATGTATTCTTCTGCGTTTAGAGAGGCTACCGCTCCCTCCCCACAGGCATTAATGATCTGTCTGAATTTCTTGCTCACACAGTCACCACAGGCAAATACACCACTCATTGAGGTTCTCATCTCCCTATCGGTAATGATAAAACCCTGTTCATCAAGCTCAATCTTGCCTTTCAACCACTCTGTTCTGGGAGCAAATCCTATGAAAATAAATACACCAGAGACCTCAAAACTTCGTCTCTCCTCAGTCTTTAAGTCTCTTACGACGATCTCCTTTACTCGACTATCTCCTCTGATTTCCTCAACAACTGATGAGAGGACAAGCTCTATTTGGGGATTAGCTCTAACTCTTTCCTGTAGAAGGGGAGTTGCCCTGAAGGCATCTCTTCTATGAATTAAAAAGACTTTACTTGCAAATTTAGTTAGAAACAGGGCCTCTTGTAGAGCAGTATTTCCTCCACCAACAACTGCTACTTTTTCTCCCCTAAAAAAAGGCCCATCACAGACCGCACAGTAGGATACTCCCTTTCCAGTAAACTCTTTCTCCCCAGGAATTCCTAATTTTTTATGTTCAGCACCAAGGGCAAGGATAACCGCCTTTGCTGTCAATTCATCACCATTTGCAAGTTTTACCTTTTTATATTTGACCAGATCCTGAAGGTCTATAGCTTCGCCTTCGCGAATTTCAAGCCCAAGCTTTTCAACCTGTCTTCTGATAAGGTCTATGAGTTCAAAGCCCGAGATTCCATCTGGAAAACCAGGATAGTTTTCAATTAAATCAGTGTATAGGACTTGACCTCCTATGGGCCCTCTCTCTATGAGAAGGGTCCGTAGGAGGGATCTTCGCGCATAGAGAGCGGATGTGAGACCAGCAGGCCCACCACCTATTATGATTAAATCAAAAAGCTCCTCTTTCACTATCCAAGAGCTTTGTTTAGAGCATTAACTAAGGTTGCCTTTGAAACTGCTCCTACAATAGTTTCAACAGGCTGACCATTCTTGAAAATTATCATTGTAGGAATTGCACGGATCCCATATTTTCCAGGTGTCACTGGATTTTCATCAACATTGAGTTTACATATCTTGGCTTTTCCTGCAAATTCCTCAGCAAGTTCGTCAATAATTGGTGCAATCGCCCTGCAAGGACCACACCAAGCTGCCCAAAAATCAACCAGCACAGGTATAGGTGATTGCAGAACCTCCTTTTCAAAATCTTGATCTGTTACCTTGCATGCTCCCATATCCTAACCTCCTCCTAAGTTTTACAAAGCCTGGTTTATTATACTATAAAACCTTGTTTACTCAAGCATTAATTGGCCTCAATCAGAGGAGTTCTCTTTTTGATATCATTACTATTCGTCTATAGAGTAATTCCAATTCTCTGTGAAATTTATCTCTTTTAAGAGTGAAGTAGTTGTATGCAATGGCTGAGGGGATAGCAACGAAAAGCCCCATGGCAGTATTGATTAGGGCTTCTGCAATCCCAGGAGCAACAGTTGCAAGGGTTGCTGTCCCCTTGAGTCCAATCTCATGGAAGGCCCTCATAATTCCCCAAACTGTGCCTAAAAGACCTATAAAAGGAGCTGTACTTGCAGTTGTTGCCAAAAAACCAAGCCCTCTTCCAAGTCCACTTATTGCTTCCTCTTGCTCAATCCTAGCTATCTCCTCTACCTCCCAGTGAAAGGATCTTTCCCCTCCTCTTACCTCTTTTTTCTCTGAATAGAAGTTGTAAATCTCTGCAAACTTTGAAAGATAGGATTTAAAACTTTTGGATATTCTGTCATCAGGCTGAGACTTGACCTCTCTAATAAAGGATGTCAAATTCTTCAAAGTCTCTATTCGGGCTCGCCAGAAGACAAGTCCCTCTCTAAAACCTCTAAAAACCAAAAAATTTAAAATAATATAATACCAGGAAACTACACTCATAAAAAATAAAGTTAGAAAAACGAGTTTCCCTACAAGCCCAACTTGCCAAAAAATCTTTAAAAAATCCATATTAGTCTACTCCTGAAATATATGATAGGAATACTCAAGTCTCATTCCAAAATAGGAAAAGAAAATCTTAAGTGCTTCAATGGCTTCATTATTTAGTTCCTTGGTATAAGAATTGACATATGTATCTACATGTTTAAATATAGTGTCTCTATCAAGTTCTTGGGCATAGGACATGAGAAGTGGTAAGGTTTCCTCTCTATTTACCTCCGCATATTCAAGGCTTTGTTTTAAGGTTTTCAAGATTTGTCTTTTGAGGTCGGAGTCTAAACTTCTCTTGACAAAAAGGCCACCAAGCGGAAGCGGTCTTCCGGTCTCCTTTTCCCAACGCCTGCCAAGATCATCAATCAGTTTTAAATCATATTTTTCATAGACAAATCTCCCCTCATGAATAAGCACACCTAAGTCAATTTTGCCTTCTATGAGGGCAGGAATGATCTCATTGTAAGCAAGAAAGGATTTTTTTTGAAGTTGTGGATAGAAAATTGATAAAAGAAAGTTTGCGGTAGTAGATCTTCCTGGAACTCCGACAGTCATATCTGAATTAATTTCTCCCTCTACACGGGGAGAAGATACAAGAATTGGTCCCACTCCAAAGCCAATAGCAGATCCACAGATAAGAATCTGATAGATCTCTGCAATGGTAGGGTAGATTGCAAAGGAAGCCTTTATGAGATCAAAGGTACTTTGCAAAGACCAGTTATTTAAGGTCTCAATATCTGCAAAATTTATGTGATAGTCAAAAGAAGAGTGAACTTTTTTCATCAAGAGACCTGCGAAAATAAAGACATCGTTTGGGCAGGGAGAAATAGCTATTTCCACTCTTTGATTAGGCACTCCCAGACCTCACGAAGTCTCTTACCTGCCTTTTCAATATCCCAGTCCTTTTCTGGTTCAGATAGGAGATTACTTATAACCCTTACTTCGAGTAGAAAAACCTTGGCTCTTCTTGCAGCTCGAGCTACTGCAAAGCCCTCCATGTTTTCTGCAAGGACCTGAAATTTTTCCCCTATGTAGCGGGCTCTCTTTGGGTCATAGGTGGCTGAACAAACTGTTGCCAGAGGTCCACCCTGGGGCTCAAAGCCATTAATTTCCAATATGTAGATGAGTTTTTCTGTAAAGATATGGGCAAGGGGGCACATATCTGTTGATGGTAGGTGATTTGGGAAAGAGACGAAGTGAGTTGAATAGAGTCTGCCAAAATCTGCAAAACGCTCACATGTTGCTACAACCACGTCTCCAATTCGAAGATCAGTTTCTGGATAGGCTCCAGCAAAACCTGTAAGAAAGGCAAGCGAAGGTCTTTGATTTGAAAATATTTCATAAGCAGAAAGAGCAGATTCCACAGGCCCCATACCAATTATTTGAAGATTTAACGGTAGATCTTCAATGAACTTTGCCTCAATTTCACTTGGAACTAAGACTGGATATTTGAACATGTTTGTTCAATTTCTACTCTATCGTCGAGATAAATTATCTCCCCCTCAACCCCGAAATTATATAACTCCCCAAGAAAAAAATCAACCTCCATAGCCCGAATCAGATTTCCCTCTGAGTAAAAAGGAAGTAAAAGATACACCTTAGGGGGCCTGAGAGTTTTCACCAATACCTCTACTTTTGCCTCTTCAGGAAGCCCTCTTAAGGTCTCCTTAAACATCCTCTTAACAAAGAGACGAAGTTCCTTCTCAGACCGAAAGGACTTCTTCACTTAGGCTTTCTCCTCTTTTTAGCAGAATCTCTATACATCTATAGATATAGTCCCTCAGAACTGGAAACTCCTCCTTCAAAACCTCTGCATCCCTTATGGCATACTTCAGACCCCGAGGAATGAACTTGCAGAAGTGGTTCTTTCCCTTAAAGTAGCTCAAGTTGACATAGGCAGAAAGAGCCTGAAGGTGCCTCTGTAGCGCAAGATAAGGAAGACTCTTGAGGAAGAGCTCTTTATCAAAGGAGGCGTCAAGTTGAGTTCTTTTTCTGATATAATAGTCAATGGCCCAAAGACGAAAATCCTCGGGTTGTTCCCAATAAGGATCAAAAACAAGAGAAGCAAGATCATATCCAGCAGGCCCTAACCTTGCACCCTGATAGTCAATAAGGTATACTTCCCCTCTGTAAATAAGAATATTTTGAGACTGGAGATCCCGGTGAATTAGATTTCTTGGAAAACTTGAGGCTATCTCTGCCAGTCTTTCGAATTCCCTAATTAACTTCTCTTCAGCCCTTAGTCCACAGAGAAAGCCTAAAAACTTTTCTTCAAAATACTGAGTCTCCCAGCGGAAATAAGCTCGATCAAAAAGAGGGAATACTTGAACTACTTCAGGATCATAGAAAAGTAGGTGAAACTTCACCACCTGATCTAAGACCTTTTGAAAAATTGCTTTAAGTATGTCAGGAGACCTTTGAATTTTACAAAAATGAATCTTAAGAAAATTATAGAGGGAAAGATCCCCTAAATCTTGAAAAATAACCTCGTTCTCTCTGAGTTCTAAGATCTCAGGAAGATTTATTCCCTTTGACCTGAGGAGTTTATTTATCATAACTAATCGTTTGACCTCATCTTTATTAGTATCAATCATCAGTAGCTTTGAGTCCGAAAGCCTGTAAAACCTTCTTTCTGAGCCTCCAAAACCTACAGGAAACCCCCTTTCTTCTTGAAAGTTTTTTACACTCTCTGAGAGCCTTATGAAGTGTTCCTTAAAGAGGATTCCATCTACGTAGGATCCTGTGACTTTCTCCTTTTCTGCAATAACAACAACATTTTTAAGGAAAGTCCTTCCCATGATTTTAACTTCAGTCTCTATGGAGAAAAACCCTTCAAATTGAAGCTCATCCACTTCTGCTAAGGGATGAATAAAAAGGTTTTCTCCACTTTTTCTTAAAGAATAGAAGACCGCCTGGAGGTATCTCTCTGGGGTTCCAAGATCAAACCATGCTCCATCAGCGTAATAGGTTAAAATTGTTTCTCCTGCTTTAATCGCTTTGAGCCACCCTTCAACAACTGACGAGTATCCCTGAGGCAGATATTCAAGAAATTTCGGCTCATAAAAGGCAATACCAGTAAACCCCACTCTTTTTATTGAAGACAACAAACTCCCTTGAGTGTAAAAGTTCTCACTTTCTGAAGAAACTACTCCTAAAAGGTGTCCTTCATAGTCAATAACTAAGTTATTTGCCCAAGGAATGTCGCACACAACAAGAGTAGCTAAGGCACCTCTCTCTTTATGAAACCTGAGGGCCCTTTCATAATCTATTTCTGCAAGGACATCACCGTTGTGGACAAGAAAAGTTCCTTCAGAAAGAAAGTCCTCTGCGTTCTTCAAAGCGCCACCTGTCCCAAGAATTTTCTTCTCGTAATAAACCCTAATGTTGCTAGTCTTTTCGCTAAAAGAGAGAATTTGCTCTGCTAAGTGATGGGCATTAAGGCCTATTGCCTTTGGTCTAAGAGACCGAAGTCTTGTGAGAATATGCTCAAGAAGTGGTTTTCCAAGTAGAGGAATAAGTGGCTTAGGTATATACTCTGTAATTGGTTTTAACCTTGTGCCATAGCCCGCACATAATATAAAGACTCGCACCTCCTCTATGGGAAAATTCATAAGATCTAACCTCTCTATCTGAAAATATTCTTCCCTATCCTACTTTGCATTTTCCAAAAATTATACTATCTTTATCTAAAGAAAACCTCTTTCTCAAGGAGCTATCAATGGAGACCTTGATGATAATTTTTCAAATCATTCTTGCAATTTTAATAGTACTTATTGTCTTAGTTAATGTCACAAAAGGCTCAGAATATGGAGCGGTATTTAGAGGGGCTGAGGCTATTTTTGGTGGTGCAGGGCCTACGAGCTTCTTAAACAAGGTTACTATTTTTCTTGTTATCCTCTTTTTTCTTAATTCTTTGCTTCTAACAAAGCTTACATCCAGTAAACATAAACTACATCTTCCAGACAAACCTCAAGCTGAATCACCAATGAAAACTCCTCCTGTGCCTACTCCTCCAATTACCACACCAAAAGACATCCCCACACCTCCATCAAGACAATAAATTAATGAAAAGAATTATCATCTTTGGGTCTACTGGATCAATTGGATCCTCAGCACTGAGTATTGTTGACCAATTTCCAGATAAGTATCAAATCATCGGATTAACAGCTAGATCGCAATTAGAGAAATTAAAAGTTCAAGCTGAGACCTTTCGAGTTCCCTATTTAGTTGTAGAGAGTGAGGAAGGAAGAAAGTGGCTTCAAGCCAATCTCAACTATAAACCGGAGATATTTGTTGGAGATGAGGGCCTAAGGGTCCTATCACAGCTTGACGAAGTTGAGGTCCTAATTGTCGGCATTACCGGTATTAAGGGCTTGATACCTGCCTACTATGGTCTTCTTGCGGGAAAGAGAGTTGCCCTTGCTAATAAGGAATCTTTGGTTTGTGCTGGAAATTTAGTTAATCAGGCCTTACTGAGTGGGGGTGGCGAACTGATTCCTGTTGATAGTGAGCATTCTTCTCTTTTTCAACTCTTTTGTTGTGAAAGGCGGTCCTATATAAGGAAGATAATCCTTACTGCCTCAGGGGGGCCTTTCTGGCAGTGGCCTCTTGAGGCTTTTGAAAAAATTACCCCAGAGATGGCCCTGAGGCATCCTACCTGGAAGATGGGGCCAAGGATTACTATAGACTCTGCAACCCTTATGAACAAAGGCTTTGAAGTGATTGAAGCAAATCAGCTTTTTGGTTTTTCCGCAGAGACAATAGAGGTGCTAATACATCCGCAAAGTGTTGTTCACTCTCTTATTGAGACTGTTGATGGAAGCCTTTTTGCCCACCTTAGTCTTGCAGACATGAGACTTCCGATTGCCTATGCCCTGAGCTATCCTGAAAGACTAAATCTCCCCTTGAAAACCTTGAATCTTGCTGAGATCTCAGGGCTTTCTTTTCACCCCGTTGATATTTCAAAATTCCCCTGCCTCAAGCTTGCCTACGAGGCACTTAAAGCAGGCTTCCCCTACCCTCTTATCCTCGAATCAGCTGACGAAGTTCTGGTTGAAGCCTTTCTTGAAAGAAAAATTAAATTTACAGAGATACCACTTCTTCTTGAAAAAACACTAAATGAGTTTAAATTTACAAAAGCATGGAAAGAGACTGTTGAAGAGATTCTCACCTTACATAGCGAAGTTAAAGCCTTCACAGAAGGGATGATACATAAGAGGTAGTTTTCTATGATATACATTATTGCTACTATAATAGTAATTGGGATTCTTGTCTATGTGCACGAGCTTGGGCACTTTCTTGCTGCTCGTAGGATGGGGGTGCGAGTTGAAATTTTCTCCTTAGGTTTTGGTCCAAAGATTTTCGGAATTGTTAGAGGAGAAACGGAGTATCGGATCTCAGCCATACCCCTTGGGGGTTATGTAAAACTCTATGGTGAGCATCCTGAAACATTACCTTCAATTATTGAGAAAGAGAGGGCCTTTGCCTTTAAAAAGACCTGGCAAAAGGCCCTTATAGTTGTTGCAGGGCCTCTTGCCAATTTTATTTTTGCCTTTGTCGCCTTCTGGGCTATCCTCACCCTTGTAGGGAAAACCTACACCCCTGCAAAGATCGGAGAAATTTTACCTGACTCTCCAGCTGAAAGGGCAGGTCTCCAGCCCGGAGACATTATTCTTGCCATTGACAACAAACAAGTGAAAAGCTTTGAAGACCTTCTTTTGGAGATAAGAAAATATGAAAAACCCAAAGACTTTCTCCTAAGGATTAAGAGAGGTGAAAATGTTTTTGAGGTTTCAGTTACTCCCCAGATGGTTGAAGGAGTAAATATCTTTGGGAAGAAAACACAGATCCCTCTTCTTGGATTTAAGGCAGTTCCTGAACTTGTTCATGAACGGATGGATCCCTTTTCTGCGGTTTATCATGCTGGAAAAAAGGTCTATGAATTCACTGCCCTCACTATAATTGCTATCTACAAACTCTTTACAGGTGATTTACCCTTTTCCACGCTCGGTGGTCCTTTAAGTATAGGTAAATTTGCTGGAGACTCAGCCAAATTGGGAATCATAGCCTTTATTTCCTTTATGGCCCTTCTCTCTATCAATCTTGGCCTTATAAATCTGCTTCCACTTCCAATGCTTGATGGAGGCCACCTTGTCATTTTCGCTATAGAGGCCATTAAGGGATCTCCCCTCTCCCTAAGGACCCAGGAGTTAATTTTTAAAATTGGCCTCATTCTCATTATCGTTCTCTCAGTTGCTGTTTTTTACAACGACATCCTTAAACTACTCTCTGGATGGAAGCTCCACTAATACTTTCAGTCGAGACTTCTGGTAAAACAGGTGGAGTTGCTATACTCAAGGAAAAACTTCTTGGTGAGATCAATCTTTTAGCAAAGGAATCCTATTCCAAAATTCTTTTTCATCAGCTCCCTAATTTACTGACCACTACTGGGACTACACTTGAGAGCATAGACTATATCGCAGTTGATGTTGGACCAGGAAGCTTTACAGGACTCCGAATTGGCCTTTCTGTAGTTAAGGCCCTTCATCTTGTTTATCGCACTAAAATTATAGCTCTTTCAAGCCTTGAAGTCCTCGCCTTCAGGTTTTTTCCCTCTTCAACTCCAGTTCTCTCTGTGATTGATGCTTATACAGGTGAAGTCTTCTTTGCCATCTACAGCTTTGATAAGGACCGCATTATTCCACTTATTGAACCGAGATTATCGAAGATTGAGGATTTACCAAAATATGTTGACTTTCCAGTAATAGTTGCCAGTGAAACTCCAGAAAAGTGGTGTGATCAGCTAAATAATCTTTCAGAAAACAAAGTAATCATTCCCCCATTTGTTGTCTCATTGAGAGCTAGTACTCTTGCTGAGCTTGCCTATTTCAAGCTAAAGAGGGGAGAAGCAAATCTTTTGTCTGGGGAGGAGGTTTTACCCCTCTATCTTAAATCTTCAGAGGCAGAAAGGAAGGGATGCTCCGCTATCTCCTGAGAAGATTTTTAATTCTTCTTATAACCTTCTGGGGAATAACAGTGATCTCCTTTGCAATTCTTCGCCTTGCTCCTGGTGGACCTCTTGATCCCCTAACAGACTTCAATCCCCGAATGACCCCAGAGTTTAGGGAAAAGCTGATTAAAATGTATGGCTTAGATAAACCTCTTCACATTCAGTATTGGAATTGGCTCAAAGGGATCTTAAAACTTGACTTTGGTCGCTCTTTCTCTCTTGATCAAAGGCCTGTCTGGGACAAGATTAAAGAACGCCTTCCCGTGACCTTACTTATCAATGGTCTTGCTCTACTCCTCATCTTACTAATAAGTGTGCCTCTTGGAGTATACTCAGCAGTGCATGCTGGTTCTTTGAGGGACAAAGTTCTTACCTTCGTTACACTTTTTGGATATGCAATGCCGAGTTTTTGGCTTGCCCTGATCTTGATGATGATTTTTGGTGTAAAGCTTCAGTTATTACCCATTTCTGGGCTTCATTCTGTTGTTGGCTATGAGGACATGAGCCTCTTTGAAAAGATACTTGATTGGGGGAAACATCTTATTTGTCCCCTTTTTGTGGCAACCTTTGGTGGAATTGCCGGTTTTTCCCGATATTTGAGAAATTCTCTCGTAGAGGTGCTTCACTCAGATTATATAACCTTTGCAAGAGCTAAAGGATTGCCTGAGAAGGTTGTCCTCTACAAGCATGCCTTAAGAAATGCCCTCTTGCCCATGATAACCCTACTTGGATTATCAATCCCTGGACTTATTGGTGGAAGTGTTATTTTTGAAACAATCTTCGGAATTCCTGGTCTCGGTCAACTTATGTGGCAAGCAGTTATGGCAAGAGATTATCCTGTTATAATGGCTAATCTGGTATTGGTTTCCATACTCACTTTACTTGGAAATTTTCTTGCGGATATAGGATATGCCCTTGCTGACCCCCGTATAAGAATAACTGGAAAAAAGTAGTTTATGTTAAAGTTTTTTTTTCAATCAAAGAGTGCTCTCTTCTCTGCAATTGTGCTCCTTTGTCTTGTATTCGTTGCTCTATTTGGCCCTCTGATTTATCCTTACGACCCCTTTGAAATCAATGTTGATGCTATTCTCAAAGGTCCTTGTCTTCAAAATCCGCTGGGAACTGATCTACTTGGAAGAGACCTCCTCAGTAGACTAATCTATGGAGCCCGTATTTCTCTTCAGGTAAGTATTGTCGCAGTCGGTATATCTATTTTAGTTGGCATAACTCTTGGAGCTCTTGCTGGATATTTTGGTGGCTTAGTTGATCAGATTATTTCCCGTTTCATTGATATTATGCTCTGTTTCCCTACTATCTTCCTAATACTTGCTGTTATAGCCTATCTTGAACCTTCAATTGTCACTATCATGGTAGTCATTGGACTTACGAGTTGGATGAGTGTTGCAAGACTTGTCAGAGCTGAATTTTTGACCTTAAAGGAGAGAGAGTTTGTAATCTCTGCAAAGCTCTATGGTGCAAGCACATTTCGCATTATTTTTAGGCACATTCTCCCAAATGCCCTTCCACCAGTTATGGTTTCCGCATCCCTTGGAATGGGACAGGCAATACTGATTGAATCTGCCCTTTCCTTTCTTGGAATAGGAGTTCAGCCCCCAACTCCATCTTGGGGAAACCTACTAATTGAAGGAAAGGAAACTCTTGAAGTAGCCTGGTGGTTATCAGTTTTTCCTGGGCTTGCCATACTAATTACTGTCCTTGCCTTTATTCTTCTTGGAGAAGCTCTTCAAGACTATCTGAATCCCAAACGAAAAGAACAATTCAACTGAAAAACAGAAGCAGATCATCTTTTTTTTAAGATAGATATATTTGACGTCTATGGAAGTATTTTTTGATGGTGATTAGATGTGTGAATTGTTAAAGATTGAGAGTATATAAATGGTGCCGAGGGCGGGACTCGAACCCGCACGGGCCAACGCCCACTAGCCCCTCAAGCCAGCGCGTCTACCTAATTCCGCCACCTCGGCCCTGTTTGATGCCTCGCTTTTTTCTTATTATAACCTCCCCAAAATAAAAGTCAAGCCCCCTTCCAACTTATAACCTAAATGATTACCTTCTGAACCGCTATCAGCAAGCTTTAGCCCAAGGCAGACTTATTAAACCAATAAAACTTCCCTTATGACTCATTCCTAAAAACCAAGAAGTCTTCCCAATTGATAAATCAGAAAGGAGACTATCCAAGCAATTGCAGTGTGAAGCAATATTGCCTGACCGTAGAGCTTAAAACTCCCAAGCTCTGCCTTGGTTGCAATCCCATAAACAAAACAGGGCCAATAGAGAAGAACAAACACCATAAAGGAAAGAGCTGAAAGAGGGGTAAAGTGGCCCTGAAGCCTTCCCAACAAACCCTCTGCCTCTTCAGGCCCCTCTGGCTCAAGGGTTGCTATTCCAAAGGTCGAAAAAACATTAACAACTGCCTCTTTTGTCTTTGCCCCAAAGTTAATCACTATATCCTTCAAATCCTCAAGAAAATTAATTTCACCATTCTCTTCCTTAGGTCTCTCAGCTTCATAAATCTGGGCCATCGTGGAGACCACAACCTCCTTTGCGAGAGAGCCAGCAAGAAGACTCGAAGCAGAAGCCCAGTCTCCAAAGCCAAGAGGCTTAAAAATAGGGCTTATTGCACTCCCAATCTTACCAAGCAGGGATTCTTGAGGGTTTTCTGGCTTCCAGGGAAGATTGAGTAACACCCAAATCACAATGTTTATTGCAAGTATCCAGGTCCCAGCCTTTATCACAAAATGTCTAAGTTTCATCCAAGTATGCACCCATAGATCCCTGAGGGTGGGGAACCTATATGGAGGAAGTTCCATTATAAAGGGAGAACTAACCCCTTTATAGAATAAACGATGAAAGATAATCCCTACAGATATAGCAACGAGAATCCCTAAAACATATAGGAAAAAGAGCACTGTTCCCGATCTCTCTGGAAAGAAGGCACTTATAAAGACCACATAGACAGGAAGCCTCGCCCCACATGACATAAAGGGCACAAGAAAGATAGTCAGCCTTCTCTCCTTTTCCTCCGTTAAAACCCTTGAGGCATACACTGAAGGGACATTGCAACCAAAACCAAGAAGCATTGGAATAAAGGATTTTCCCTGAACACCAAAGGTCCTCATAATCCTGTCCATAAGAAAGGCAGCTCTTGCCATATAACCTGAACTCTCAAGAAGGGTCACAAGAAGCATAACCATCCCAATAACTGGAAGAAAACTGAGGACAATGCCTACACCTGTAATCACACCATCCAGGATAAGGGAACTTAACCAGGAAGGAGCAGACACCACCTCTAACAAGGCACCACTCCACTTGGCGACTGGTCCACTAATAGTCTCATCAACGAAGTCTACATAAGGATTAGCTATATCAAAGGCAAGTTTGAAGAGGATCCACATCAGAAGAAGAAATACAGGAATTCCCAAATAACGGTTTAAAAAGACCCGATCCAACCGCTCTGTCAGGGTTATCTTTCGTATTTCTGGCTTTGATAGAACCTGTTTGACCACTCCAGAGGCAAGCCCGTAGCGGACATCTGCAAGAAAGGTTTCAATATCTTCTCCATGCACTTTTTCGATGTGCTCAGTCAACTCCCGAATCTCCTCCTCAGAAACTTTGATCTTTAATAACTCAATAAGCTCCCTGTCTCCCTCAAGTATCTTCAGAAGAACCCCAATTTGATGAAACTCTTTCCCAAGTTCCGGATTCATCTCTCTTAGCTTAACCCTTAGCCTTTCAAGGATAAAATCCAGGTCCTCTCCGTAGGATAACCTCTTTGGAAGTATTTTTCTTTCTGCAACCTCAACGAGAGCTCTTTTTAGCTCATCAATTCCTTCTCCTTTTGTTGCAACTGTCGTAACTGCCCTGACTCCAAGGAGCCCTTCCAAAAGCTTCACATCAATCTTATAGCCAAGCTTCTTTGCCTCATCAAACATATTCAAGGCAAGCACAAGAGGTTTACCAAGTTCCATAAGCTGGATAACAAAGTAGAGATTCCTTTCAAGATTAGTAGAATCCACAACACAAAGAATGACATCATAGGCACCTGTGAAAAGGAAATCTCTGGCAATCTTTTCTTCAATGGAAAAGGGACTCAAGCTATATGCACCAGGAAGATCAATAAATTTGAGTTTGTAATCAAAAAAGGTTAACTCTGCCTCCTTTTTCTCCACAGTAACACCTGGCCAGTTACCAACCTGTAGTTTTGCTCCTGAAATGGCATTTATTAAGGTAGATTTTCCTGTGTTAGGATTTCCTGCAACTACAATCCTTATCTCCTTCATTCAAGCACCTCCACCTCAATGTCCTCTGCTTCTCCCTTTCTAAGCGATAAGCTATAGCCCCTGACTATTACTTCAATAGGATCACCAAGGGGAGCAACCTTTTGGACAACAATTTCTTCCCCTGGCAGAATTCCCATATCCTGAAGCCTCTTCTTAATACCACTTTTTCCTCTGATAGACACAATTCTTGCCTTGGCACCAGAATTCAACTCTGCCAACTTCATGCTCCTACCTCCTCTTTTTTTTTGACATAAATTTTCATAGCAAGGCCCCTACTAATTGCGATCTGACTATTCTCAAGCCTAACAATAAGGGGCTGACCTTGCCTATTTCTGATCATTTCAAGCTCTTTTCCCTTCTCAAATCCCATATCAATTAGCCTTCTTAAACCACCTCGTTCTCCCCTTCTTCGCCCTCTACAAAAAATACATCCAGTTTCACATGAATTTTTTAGTGAATACATCTCTTTTTCAAAAAAAATTTCATCTATTTCAACAACAATTCCTTTTTCTCCCTCTTCAAGCAATGCAAGAGGCATTTCTACGTTCCCCTTCATAAATCCTCCATAAAAATTGAATTTCAGTCTCAATTATAATAAGACAGTCTTTTTTGTCAAGACCCCTCTAAGGTGACAGTCCTTCCCACACGAGAGGCTCAGCCCAGGCCCTAACCTTGGGGAAGATCTCGCAAAAGACCTCTACCAACAGAGGATCAAACTGGGTCCCAGCATGTCTCTTAATTTCTTCCAGGGCTTCTTCGAGCGAGAGTGGCTCCCTATAGGGTCTTCTACAAACCATGGCAGAAAAGGCATCAGCAACAGCTAAGATACGAGCACCAAGTGGAATCTCCTCTCCCTTAAGCCCTTTGGGATACCCCTTCCCGTCCCATCTCTCGTGATGATAGAGCACCATCTCCAGAACCCCTCCTCGTCCCTGAAAGATCCGAATTGGGCTCAGCAACTTGGCCCCTATTTCAGGGTGTTTCTTTACCAGGGCATATTCATCAGTGTTAAGGGGTCCTGGTTTTCTCAAGATCTCCTTAGGGATGTGAAGCTTTCCTATATCGTGGAGATGTCCTGCAATGTGGAGAAGATCACAGGCCCGAGGTGGAAGGTCAACGGCCCTTCCAAGCATATAAGCTACTACCGCAACAATCTCAGAGTGGTTCTTCGTGAATTCGTCTTTTCCCTCAAAAAGATTTGTAAATAGCTCCACTAACTGATGAACCGTTACATAGAGTTCAGAGCAAGCTTTAGGATCATAGAGCACTTCCTCTGAACTAACAAAGATGCAAACCCTCGGCTTCATCTTAGGCAAAGCACAACCCTATTTTTGCCCTCTCTTTTTGCTTGATATAGAGCCTGATCCACCGCCTTTAGCAACTCCTCAAAGCTTCTTATAGGAGGAACCCCGCAGACCCCAACACTTGCGGTTACTCTTACCATTTCCCCCTCCCACATAAGCGACATTTTTATAATCTCGCTTCGCAAGCGTTCACCTATTCTTTGTGCAAGATCAATAGGTGCCCTTGCCAGGTAAACTAAAAACTCATCTCCTCCCCAGCGAACTGCAAGATCCTGTTTTCTGATATTATTTCTTAAGACCTTTCCTATCTCTCTCAGGACACAATCTCCACACAGATGTCCATAGGTATCGTTTATTCTCTTGAAATCATCCAGGTCAACGAGGACCAAGGCACAGGGAACCTGAGTCACTAATCTCTCAAGTGTTTCCTCTACGAACTCTCTCCTACAACATCCAGTCAATATGTCATAGTAAACCCTTTCCTTCATTTCCCTGTAGCAGGCAATCAATGGCCTAACTAAGATACCATTGCATAGGTCCTCATCTAGGGCAAATAAACTCTCACCCATCCTCAGGATCATCTTCCTTGCAAGAGGATCTCTGCTCACTACCTCAACCACTGCCCCCTCTTTTAAACCAAGATCCCTCAATCTTCTGAGGATGGAACTTTCTGTGGCAATATTGAAGATCTCTACCTGCTCCCCAGGAGGGATAAGCTTTAAGCAATACAGGGTCTTTTCCTTGGTTTTGTCACCCCTAATACCCATATCCTCTCCCCCTGAGTTTTAATAATTAATACTGAAAATTATTTTCAATAAGTAGCTAAAAAATTTAGGACCTCCCCTTTTTTTCCAGGTAAAGCTCTATTTGTCTTTTTATCTCACAGAGGCCCTTTTGTTTACAGAAAATGCACTTATGACAGCCAATTTTCTTTGCCAATCTAACCATTTCGTGAGAAACCAATGAAGGCACAACAATGATCAAATCTGCTTGAGTAATGGCATCCTCCAAATTTTGACTTGGTTTGCTGATAAACTTGACTTTAATTCCCCTCTCTCTTCCAAAACTTCGTAGTGGAGATTCAAATCTATCATGCCCACCAAGGACAACTACTGTCATACCCTCCCTCCTATCGTCCCCTAACTGCCGAGACAACCTTCATATTAAGTGAGCCCCCTAAATAATTGAATTTGAATTTCAATTTTATATTCAATTTTTGTTTTGTCAAGGGGTTTCTTTCAGGGCGTGAGATTGTTAATGGGAAACCCAAAGTTTAATTTCATTTACATCAAAGAGCTTCTAAAAGATCTTAAAGATGAGCTTGTTAATGAAGGGACTTTTTATTTCCTCAGTCGCCCAAGAAGATTTGGCAAATCCCTCTTTGTGGACACCCTTTAGCAAGCATTTTTAGATAAAAGGAACTCTTTCAGGGTCTATATCTTGAGAAAAACTGGGACTGGAGTAGAACCTTTCCCAGTAATTCACATATCTTTTGGTCAGATGGTTACTACCTCAAACGAAGTACTTGAAAAGCTGATTTACTCTATCCTCAATGAACATGCAAAAAATTATGAAATAGACTTAAGTGAATCCCTTCTTGAAAGGCGGTTTTACGAATTAATAGTAAAGCTTAGTAGAAAATTTAGAGAAAAGGTTGTGATATTTGAAGTAATAGAAAGTAGGGGGTATGGAGAAAAGTATTTGGGGAAGATGAAAGAAATCTATCTCGTAGGAATAGATTTTAGCCAAGAAAACAAAAATATCCTCAGATTTGAATGGGAAAAAGTGCAGTAGCCTTTTAGAGACAACAAAAAATTTAGGATCCCTTTTTTTTTCTCAAGGGATAGATAATTTGTCTTTTATCTCCCAGAGCCCTTCTGTTTACGAAAATGCACATGTGACAGCCGATTATCTTTGCTAATCTAACTATTTCATGATAAACCAACGAAGGCACAACAATGATCAAATCTGCCTGAGTAAGGGCATCTTCGAGATTCTGACAAGAAAATTTACTCATCCCCTCCCCCTCTCCTCCCCTAACTTCCGAGACAACCTTCATTTTAGGTGAGCCCCATAGAGTCGAGGGTATTTTTTTTGGCACGAGATTGCTAATAAGCTCCTCTGTTTAGAAATCTCGAGCCTCAAGATAGCATTTTTACATTCTTAGATGAGGAGCTCGCTTTACAATTGAATGCTGACCAGGGACAAATCAGCTGAGCGATTATTCCTTTCTTTCTACCCCTTGACAATTATAAAATTTTTTTTGATAATTATATAAAATTAAATAAGGAGGGCTTGATATGCCAATCTATGTTGTTTTAAGTAGATTAACAGATGCTGGAAGAGAGACAATCAAAGAAAAGCCCCACAGAATCTTTGAAGTAAACAAGGAACTTGAAGAAATGGGTGTAAAGGTGCTTCAACAATATGCAGTTCTCGGACCCTATGACTTCGTAAATATCATTGAAGCTCCAGATAATGAAACAGTTATGAAAATGTCAATTGAACTTGGTTCAAGAGGGACCGTTGAATTAATGACACTTCCTGCACTTAGAGTCGACGAATTCTTAAAGGTAATTGGTAATAAGTAGCTATTGATAACACTAAATAACTTCTTGAAATATAAACTTTTAAAGTTTGTGTTAAATCTATTATTACTATTTGAATGTTTGTTAAGAACTCTTCCCCTCTTGGAGTGATAGGAACTCACATTATAATTAATATATGATACTAAATAAACGATTCCTCTTTATTTTTTATTTCCTTTCTAGGGAGTTTGCTTATATCCTCTTTTAAATGATAGAGGACACGAAATTTTTTATTAAGTTCCTGTAGAAGAGTTTCCAGTTTTTCCTGACCCATTTCTTCAAGTCTTACAAAGACTATTCTCTTATTTTCTTCGCTTGAAGAAGTTTTACTTTCTCCCTCGGTAGGTAAAGCAGTTTCCTCTTTCCATGTCAAGAGACTGTAAACTGTTACCTGAAAATCTTTAAGTATCTGAAATAATTCCAAAAGTTCATTTGAATGATTTATTAAAAGACAAATCTGATAGGGACTATAATAAATTCCTGTTATGTTTACAAAAAGCTTAAAAATATCTGTTTGAGTTATTATTCCAACAACTTGACCATCGTCGGTAACTACTGGTAAACCTGATATTTTATTCTCAAGCATTAAGACTGCAGCATACTCTACAGTATCATCGGGCTTTACAGTCAGTGGATCCTTTGTCATGACATCCTTTAGCTTAAGCTCAGAAAGTAGATAATACATCTCATGGACTTCAAAAGTAGTAATCTTAGAAGGAGTTGCTTCTTTAATATCCCTATCAGTTACAATTCCAACGAGTTTTCCCTCTCGAGTTACTGGAATCCTCCTTATCTTGTGTTCTTTAAGAACCTGAATAGCTTTCATAATGGAGACATTTTCATCAAGTGTAATTACATGCTCAGACATCCAATCTTTTACAAGCATAATAGACCCCCCTTAGCTTAGGCCTCCATAACTATGGAGACCTGAGAGTAAAAAGTTCACTCCAAAATATGTAAAGAGAACAGCTCCAAATCCAATAATAGAGAGCCAAGCTATTTTTTTACCCTGCCAACCTCTTGTGATCCGAGCATGAATTGCACCTCCATAAACGAGCCAAGTAATAAGAGACCAAGTTTCTTTAGGATCCCAACTCCAATAATTCCCCCATGCCTGATCTGCCCAAATTGCTCCTGTAATAATTCCTATACTGAACCAGAAAAATCCAAAAAGGATACTCTTGTACATCAAATTATCTAACACGGTCTTTGGAGGAAGATGGGACTTAATGCTCTCTTTGTCACTCAATAGATAAAAAATTCCTACCACGAAGGCTACCGCAAAGGCAGAATAGCCGAGAAAACAAGTAATAACGTGAGCTATTAGCCAGTTGCTCTTTAATGCAGGAATTAATGGCTTTATACTTGAGTCAGTAACAAAGCTTGCAAAGGCCATTATAAGACTTACCAGGATGAAGACCAAACTTCCGAAAATCTTCTTATCAAGTCTAAGTTCCCAAAAGAGATAAATGCCACTGAGAGACAAGGCAAAAAAGATAAGTGATTCATAAAGATTTGAGAGAGGAAAATAGCCATAACCAGTCTCATAGGTCTGTATCCATCGTAGAATGAATCCCAAAAGATTTGCTGTAAAGCCACCCCAGCCTACAATAGAACCAAGGAGGGCTCCTTTTTCCCAGTTAAAAATCCAATGTGATAAATAAATTATTCCCGCAATTAGGTAGACAAATGTGACGATACTTAGGAGATAGGCATTGTCTGGAAAGAGAGTTTTCTCTGTTGCAACCGCAAGGAGATATATCCCAAAGGCTATTGGTAAACCAAAGATTATGTTCTTAAATTTCATCTACATCCCCCCTAGTGGGTAAATTCTAAAAAATATTATATATCACTTTTCAAAAATTGGGCAATGTTAATTTTTATCTAAATTATATCTTAAGACTTCATCAACGAGGCCTTTGAGCTTGATACAAATTTCTTCCCAATTTTTCTCGCCTCTTTCCACAGCATCCATGAATTCTTCTAATTCTCTTGTGAACTCTTCAGAGACAAATTGAGGAAATCGCTGGTAAAGGTATTCATAGACTTTTTTTCCAAGAGGGGTAGGTACTAGGGCACCAGTTTTTATCTCTATAATGTAACGTCTGTAAAGTAGGGTTGAGACAATCTCTGCATAGGTTGATGGTCTACCAAGGCCTCTTTTTTTCATTTCCTGAATTAGGCTTCCCTGATTGTAAAGATAGACCCTTGGTACTCGATGAATTTCTGCTTTTTCAGGAGTAATTACTTCAGGAATTACAAAGGGGCTTGGAATTTTCCAAAAGTGGTCAAAGCCAGATTTTATTATTTCAAGGGGCAGGGCCTCTTCCCACTTATGGGAGGGAAGGATAAACTCAAGTCTACCTTTCCGAATCTTGACGGGGACTGTCTGACTTGCCATAAATCTTCGGAATATGAGATCGTAAAGTCGTAAAGAATCTCTTGGTTCTCTGAAGGTTATAAAGCCATGGGCAACTCGCAGTTTTATTTCACTTACATCCCAGGGATGAGCAGGACGTATTCCCTCATGGGCCCCTTCTCTAGCCCACTCTCTTGGATAGAAATAGTCCTCCCCGAGAGTCTTCTCTATATAAGGTCTGGCAACCTGATATCTGCCAACATCGGAGATCCTCGTTGAATCTGTCCTATGATAAGTGATAAGCCCAAGCTCAAATAGCTCTTGGAGTAGGGCCATGGTCTTAGAGGTGGGATAACGAAAATAGTAGTAGGCCTCTTCAAGAATAGTGTCTGTCGTGTAAGGAGGTGGAGGTGAAAGGTCCTCAACAAATTCCTCAAGAATATTTATCTTTAATTCTGGAAGTTCAGAGAGCACTTTCTTTGCTAATTCTTCATCTTCAAATTCAAGGACAAAGGGGCGTTCACCTAAATAGAATTGAAGACGATATTTGTGACTTTTTGCCTCTTCTGCCCGTTTTATGACCCAACCGAGCACAGGGGTTTGCACTCTTCCTGCAGAGAGGGTTCTTTTTTGAAAAGCTTGCCATAATTCTCTTGAGAGGGAAAATCCAACCCAGCGATCTGCAACCCGTCTTGCAAGTTGAGCCATAACCCTATGTAGGTTTATGTCACCAGGATTTTCAAGGGCCCTTCTTAGAGCTCGCGGAGTCACTTCATGAAATTCCAGTCTCTTAATCTCCTTCTGAAAGGGTCTCAGATTAATGAAAAGATCATAGGCAATCTTCTCGCCCTCAGAATCTGGATCGGAGGCAATGAAGGTTTTTGTGGAACAATAAGCAAGATTCTGCAAGGCCTCAATTATTTCACCCTTATCAAAGACCTCCTCACTCTGTTCTAAATCTTCATCAACGATTTCTTCCCTAGATTCTTTTAGAATCTTAATAGTATCAAAGACTGGATGAAAATGTCCATTTTCAGAGATCACCCCAAATATACCCTTAGTTCTTGAGAGATTAAATAGATGCCCCATTGTTGCACATACAGACAATAGAGTATCCTCAAGCGGAATCTCATAGACCCAAAGAGATTTAATTCGCCTCTTCGAAGGTTTTCCGAAAAAACTTGCAATTGTCTTTGCCTTATGGGGAGATTCAACTATTATGAGATAATTCTTGAAGTCTTGATTCACGGAGGCGAGGTTCCTTCGTTCCTCCCGTAGCTCTTCATCTATTTTCTTTAGGGTTGCAAGGTCTACTTGTAAAAATTCGGGCTCCTCGCCAAGAAAATATCTCAAACGTTTCTTTAGGCTCTTGAAGGCCTTGAAATTTTCGACAAAGAGAAGAGAGAGCCCTGGGAGAAGTCCTCGTGCGGTTAGCCTGGAAACTCTCCCAGAACCTTGTAAGTAGACCTGCGCATTCCCAATGACCACGTAGTAGGTGTCATCTTGAACCTCTAAAAAGACCTCATCAGAGTTTCTCAAAGCTTCTATAAACTCAGGATCAAGCAATTTGGTCTTTAAGAAATCTCTTATCTCTGTTACTCGTTTTAGAATACCCTCATATTGAGAGAGAAGTTCATCCTTCAAAGTAAGATATTTCCTCAGATAATTCAAATAGGAGATGCCCTGTAATCTCTCCTCGTCAACAAACAGGGGAAGTAGGGAGAGTATGAGATTGTGAAGAAAAGGAATGGAGAGGGGGAGTTCAAAACCTTCCTTTGTTTTTAGCAGAGGGAATCGATGTTTTGGAACTCCAAGAAAAATAACATATCGTAAAACTTCTGGTAGATCAATACCTCTCAAAAGAGGATTCCCGAGATTTGCAAGCCCCACAGCAAGATCCACCTTTCCTGACTTGAGCTGTTCGAGCAATTCCTCCTCATCTACTTCTAAGTAGGAAATGACATTTAGCCCTCTCTCCCTGAAAAAATTAGTTACCTGTTCTACTCCCTCTCTGCCAAAGGACTCCTCAACGAAGAGAATCCCCCCCTCGCGAAGCACCTCAATGGCAGACAAAGCTTGCTGACATAGCCCATGTAAATCTCCGGTCTCCACGACCTGATAAAGATCTCTTACTTTCCTCAACGAAGAAACAAATCGAGTTATCTCAAAGCCAAGAAGATTTTGAAAAAGAATAGCTCTTCCTGTTCTTGGTTTAAGAGTAGCAGAAGAAACTATTAATCTTTTTAATTTCTTTTGATGACGTTCCTTTATTTTTGTTAGTTCCTCATAATCCTCTTCGTCTTTGTCTCTCTTTAAGGCAAGTTGAATTTCCTCTTCGGTAAATCCAAGTAAAAGAAATAGGTGCTCTACATTTTTGCCACTTTTCAAAAAGGAGTCTACATCGTCAACAAATATCAAAGAAAAATCTACTGTTCGCAGAAGATCAAGGTTTCTATGAAAAAAGGCTTGAGTACAGACAAAAATGTCAAAGTCGCCCTTTTCAAGTATTGTTTTCTCTTTTAAAGAACCGGTGTAAGAAAGGATTTTTTTTGTCCTGAGCTCAGTTTTGGAAGTCTTTTCTTGAAGTGAAAGGAGACGTTCTGTCAAATGGGCAACAAGCACCTTTGTAGGAACAATTATCAAGGTCTTTCCGGGGTTAATCAGAGAAATGAGAAGACCAAATGTTGTCTTCCCAGTTCCAGTTGGAGCAACTATGGCAAAGGACTCCCCAAGGAAAAAACGTTTTGCCCAACTTATCTGAAGGGATGAAGGTTTGACCTTTAGGATCTCCTCAAAGACCTCTATGAACTTCTGAACATCCTCTTCCACCTTTGCGAAGGTCTTAAGATTTCTAAGTCTTTTTTGTCTCTTAAGAGAATCTATAATCTCTTTTAGGTCCTTCCCTTTTTTTTCAAGAGTCTTTTTTGGTAGACAGGACTCACAAGGAAGTCCCAAAAACAATCTCTCATCAGAAATCTGCCCTCCACAGTTTGGACACCCCTTCGCAAGATAGAATAACATCTCTCCTCCTGATTACAGAGTAGCAATTATCTTAAAGGATTTTCCTGTCTTGCCAAGAGAGGACCATATTACTTCATCAAGACTATAGTATCTTGCACTTAAAGCCCTTGCAAGCTCCCTTGCAAGGCCAAACCTGATCTCGCTTTCAGTACTTTCGCTATCAATAACCACACTGTAGAGATTTGAAATTCTCGTGAGGGAGTGACAGATTTTCAAAGCCTCCTCAAAGGGGTCTTCCCCTTTTTTAATGGAGATGTTAGCCCTGCCATCAGTTAAAAGAATAAGATAAATTGGATTAAACCTATGCTTCTGCCTAAAGCTTTGAGAGAGGATAAGAGCTTTTTGAAGCCCTGCTGAAAGGGGAGTATAGCCCCCCGTGATTGTCTCCCTAATCTTCTCAAGGGCAATATGGGAGGATCTTGTTGGCGCAAGCAAAAGCTCTGCAGAAAAGTCCCTGAAAACAATCACTGCAACCTGATCTCTCCTCCTATAGGCCTCTTCAAAAAGAGAAGCAACTGCTCCTTTAACAAACCCCATCCTCTTACTTGCCCCAAGAGATCCAGAGGCATCAACTACGAATAAATAAAGGGCTCTCAAATTCTGAGGAACCCTTCTGTAGACAAGGTCTTCCCTATAGATTTTAACGACCTCTCCCTCTTTCCAGCCCCCTCTAATGGGTTGAAGTAAGGATGCTCTAATAAGAGTCCCTAAGATATCAAACTTCACCCTAAAAACCTTCTTGAGGCTCTCTCTAACTCCCGATCTACTCTTCCCTTCAAAATTAACCCTAATTTCTTTTCTCAGACCCGAGTGTTCTGCTTTAACTTCTCTAAGAACATAAGAAAGATCTCCCACTCTTCTTATAGGAAAAACCTCCTCCCTTGACCTACGGGAAATACAATCCTCTAACATATCTAAAGGGACACTTACTTCTTCCTCTTTGCCTTTTTCCACACTATCTTGAGAAGCTCTGTTTCTATCTAACCCCTTTGCACCCTCTTTGTCACTCCACATAACTCCATCTTTCCTAATTATAAGCCCTTCTTTCTCAACATCTCTATCCCCCTCTTTTAAGGTCCCTCTTTCAATTGTGAGACGATGACTAAAAACAAGGGGCTCAAGTAACGGAAGAAGCTCAAGAACAAGCCCTTTAGAAAGGAGAAGAGCTGAGAGGGCCCTTAGGGCATAATACAGGGTAACCTCAGCTCTATGAGAAGGTATACCAAGTTCATTAATCCTATCAACAATTTTAGAAATAGCTTTTTCATCTACTGTTAACCTATGCAATTGTCTTTGCGTTTCCTTTAGTAGATTAAAGTATTCAGGATCTAAAGCCTGGTGAAAACCAGAAGGCAAGTTCCAAGTTCGCTCTGATATAATTTTTAGGATAAGGAGTTCTTTTCTTTTATCTTTTTCAGTGAACTCTTGGGTTTGTGAAAAGAGTCCAATTTTATCTAAGCTCCATTGATTGAGGTTTTCATCGGAAGAGAGGGTGGCAATCAGGACATATTTATGGTTATTGTGGATTAGGATCTTTTGAATTTCAGGTTCAAGAAGGTGAAAATCGTCAATAACGAGAAACTTCCCGAGAGCTCTTTCAAGGAGACCTTGACAATAAGAAGAGGTTCCCTTTCTTAAAATTTGTTCAAAATCGGGAAAACCGAGGAGGGCTTCTTTGGAGTGAGTGGCAGAAACCTCCAGAAAAGGCTTATTCATCCTTAGGCAGAGCCTTTTAAAATCCTGAAGGAGTGCTGTTTTCCCAGTTCCCCTTTTTCCCACAATGAAAATACCACCACAAGCAGGCTCAATTAGGTTCAACAAGAGTCCAAGTTTTGGATAGAAATTTCCCTTTATCTCTGGGAAGGCCTTTTCTGTATGGATTTTAATGGCCTCTACCTGGGAGCTATAGATTTTTTCGGGAGAGTAGAGAGAGAAGGTCATAAAGTTTTCTCTCCTCTTCTTCGGGAGCCTCAAAGGGTTTTCGCTTTAGCCGATGTCTGAGAGCAAGAGGAGCAACTTTAAGGAGATGTTCAGGTTTTGTAAAGCTCTCTCCCTCAAAGGCAGAGAGGGCTCTTGTTGCCTTTAAGAGAACAATATCTCCTCTATGACCATCAAGGGTCACACCTGTTGTGAGCTCTACAATGAGATCAAGAATCACCTCAGTAGTTTCCACTTTTGGTAAGAGTTCCCGAGCTCTAATAATCTTCTCTCTAAGTGCCTGCTCTTCTGGTTCCCACTCACGGAGAAACTCTTCGCGCTCAAGATCAAAGCGAAGTCTTCTCCTAAGAATTTCTTTTCTTTCTTCCTTTGAGGTTATAGTTTTTATTTTTACAGAGAGACCAAATCTATCTAAGAATTGGGGCCTAAGATCCCCTTCTTCTGGGTTCATAGATCCCACAAGGATAAACCGAGAGGGATGCACAAAGGAGAGTCCCTCTCTTTCAACTCTGTGTATCCCCATTGCGGAGACATCAAGTAGGAGGTCCACTATATGGTCTTCAAGAAGGTTTACCTCGTCAATATAGAGGAAGTTTTGATTGGCGTTAGCCAGGATTCCGGGTTCAAATTTTCTTCTTCCATAGCGAAGGGCATACTCTAAGTCGAGGGTTCCGAGCACTCTATCTTCGGTTACACCAAGAGGTAATTCCACAACTTCCATCTTTTTTGAGGTCACAGGAAGGGTCCCCTCAACCTTGAGGAGCTCTTCACAATAGGTACAAAGCGGGCCTTGAGGATTACAATTAAAGGGACAATCTTTCACAACAGTAATTTCTGGAAGAAGATTAGCAAGAGCCCTTACCGCAGTGCTCTTTCCTGTGCCTCTTTCTCCAACAATTAAAAGCCCTCCTATGCTGGGATCAATTACATTGAGAATTAAACCAAGTTTTAGCTCCTCCTGATTCACAATTGCGGAAAAGGGATATTGATGGGACTTCATAGGGCCTAAATTTTGCCACTTTTATTTTAATTAAGTTGTGATATAAATACCATAACATGTTTCATGGCACAACTATAATTGCGGTAAGAAGAGACGGACGAGTCGCCCTTGCTGGGGATGGGCAAGTCACCTTTGGAAATACTGTATTAAAACATAGGGCCCGAAAAATAAGAAGACTCTATAGGGGGCAAGTCATAGTTGGGTTTTCTGGGGCTACAGCTGATGCACTCACACTTTTTGATAAACTTGAAAAAAAGCTTGATGCTTATTCAGGTCAGCTTTTGAGAGCCGCAGTTGAACTTGCCAAAGACTGGAGGACTGACAAAATCCTTCGCAGGCTTGAAGCCTTCATTATTGCAGTAGACAAGGAGCACATCCTTTTGATTTCTGGGGCAGGTGATGTAGTTGAGCCTGATGAGGATGTAGTTGCTATTGGTTCTGGTGGTCCAATGGCACTTGCCTCTGCAAAGGCTCTGTTGAGACATACAAATCTCTCTGCAAGAGAAATTGCCGAGATCTCTTTGAGAATTGCAAGTGAGATCTGCATATACACTAATTCGGAAATCATAATAGAGGAATTATGAGCGCAAAGAAAAAAGACAGAGAACTCACTCCAAGAGAGATTGTTGCAGAACTTGATCGTTATATTGTAGGGCAAGCAAAAGCAAAAAGAGCAGTTGCCATTGCTCTTAGAAATCGCTGGAGAAGACGTCAGTTAAAAGGTCCTCTCAAAGACGAGATTTACCCGAAAAATATTTTAATGATTGGCCCAACGGGTGTTGGGAAAACAGAAATAGCAAGAAGGCTTGCAAAGCTTGCCAAGGCTCCTTTTATTAAGGTTGAGGCAACAAAGTTTACCGAGGTTGGTTATGTGGGGAGAGATGTAGAGTCCATGATTAGGGATCTCACTGCTGTTGCAGTGCAAATGGTAAGAGAGGAAGAGGAAAAAAAGGTCTTAAATAGAGCAAAAGAACTTGCAGAGGAGAGAATTATTGATCTTCTTCTTCCTCAGAGTTCCTCCAAAGTGACTTATGACCCTCTGACAAAGGAGAAATTTTTGAAAATGCTTAGAGAGGGAGCACTTGACGAAAGAGAAATTGAAATTGAAATTGAGCTTCGAGATCGTGCTCCAACAATTGAGATCTTGACAGCAACAGGGCTTGAAGAGATAGAGATGCAACTCCGAGAGATGTTGACCACTTTTATGCCCTTTCGGGCCAAAAAAAGAAGACTAAAAATTAAAGAAGCTCTACCCCTTCTTATCAAGGAAGAAGCTAGCAAACTCATTGATATGGACAAAGTTATAAAAGAAGCTATTGAGAGAACTGAGACAAGTGGAATCGTATTTATTGATGAAATTGATAAGATTGCAAGCAGGGGTGAAACAGCTGGGCCAGACGTTTCAAGAGAAGGAGTCCAAAGGGACCTCCTTCCCATCGTTGAGGGAACCACTGTCAATACTCGTTATGGAATGGTCAGAACAGACTACATCCTTTTTATTGCAAGTGGAGCCTTTCATATAGCCAAACCTTCAGATCTCATCCCTGAGCTTCAGGGTAGATTCCCAATCAGAGTAGAGCTTGACCCTCTAACTAAGGAAGACTTTGTGCGCATTCTAACAGAACCAGAGAATGCAATTATAAAGCAATACCAGGCTCTTCTTGCAACAGAAAATGTGGAAATTGAATTCACAAGAGAGGCCATTGAAGAAATTGCTCAAATTGCCTATGAAATTAATCAAAAAATGGAAAACATAGGAGCAAGACGTCTATATACAGTGGTTGAGAAAGTTCTTGAAGATCTCTCCTTTGAGGCGCCTGATATTGCTCCAACAAGGGTTGTTATCACTCCTCAGTATGTCCGTGAAAGATTAGGTGAAATCATCGAGAGAGAAGAACTCATGAAATATATCCTCTAATAGATGGCTTCACGCAGAGTTCTTTTCTTTACAGGAATCACTGGAAATGTATTAGAGTGGTATGACTTTGTAATATATGGCTATTTTGCCAAGGAGTTTGCCCGGCTATTCTTTCCCACAACAGATCCAGCAGTCTCACTAATCCTTAGCTTTTCTGCCTTTGCAATGGGTTTCTTTGCAAGACCCCTTGGTGCTCTCCTTATTGGCTACATTGCAGACAAATGCGGACGAAAACCAGCCCTTCTTATTTCCATATTACTAATGGGTGTCCCTTCCTTTCTAATGATCTTCCTTCCAACCTATGAGGTTATTGGAATCTTAGCCCCCCTTTTACTCACATCTCTAAGACTCCTTCAGGGCCTTTCAGCAGGTGGTGAATATACGACCTCTGTTGCCTTTCTTCTTGAGCATAGTCCTCCAGATAAAAGGGCCCTCTGGAGCAGTGTTAATCTCTTCGGAGCAATTTTAGGAATCCTCTTAGGATCGCTTGTTGCAACTTTAATTTATCACTTCTTTTCTCCAGAATTCGTAACTTACTATGGTTGGAGACTTGCCTATTTACCTACTATCTTTCTCGCAGTAGTCGGATACATAATTAGGAGACATACCTATGAAACTCCTGCCTTTGTCAGAGAGAAACTCTCTCCTATGAGGGGATTTCCTCTAATTGTTGCTATAAAGCAAAATCCTCAAGCCTTTATTTTGGCACTTGTTCTCTCAATGGTCCAAGGAGTAGCTTTTTATATACTCTTTGTTTACTATCCAACTTATTTTTCTAGATACCTTGGCATTTCTCCAGATCTTGCACTCCTTTCAAACACCCTTGCTATGGCTCTATTAAACGCCCTTGTTCTCCCCTGTGCCTATCTTTCTGATAGACTAGGCAGAAAACCTCTGTTTATTTTTTCCTTATCACTTTACTTCCTTTTCTCCTATTTCTTAAACACCCTTATGTTAAAGAACTTTTCACTACTTCTTCTCTCCCACCTTATCTATGCTTTCATCTCGGGATTTTTTATGAGTGTATTACCAGTTACTCTTGCGGAGATTTTTCCTGTAAAGATTAGAACCACCTCTTTCTCGGTTCTTTACAATGTGTCTCTTGCTATTTTTGGAGGAACTGCTCCAATGGTTGCAACTTTTTTTGTTGAAAAGAAAAATTTTATCACATTTCCCGGATTTTATCTTTCCTTAGTTGCAGGAATTGCTATAATTTTTACGCTCCTTTTACTGCCTGAAACTCATCCACTTAAGGGTAACACCTCTCCCCAAAGGTCATAAGACCCGCTTTTCTTTATTTTTACTAAAACTTTACATCCCGGGAGAGGGTTTTCCTTTCCTATTATGTAAGTTACTCCGTCAATTTCAGGTGCCTGAATCTTTGAAATACCAAATAGTCTTCCTCTTTCGTCTTCTCCCAGCACAAGAACTTCCTCCTCAAGGCCAACTCGTCTCCTAAGTCGCTCCTTAGTTATCTCTTTTTGTAGCTTTAGGATCTCACCTTTTCTCCTATTTTTTTCTTTTGCAGATACTTGAGGGACCATTTTTTCAGCTAAAGTGCCCTCTTCAGGATAAAAGAGAAAAACCCCAAGATAGTCAAATTGAACTTCCTTCAGAAATTCAAGTAGAAAGTTAAACTCCTTCTCTCCTTCTCCAGGAAAACCAACAATTATACTTGTGCGAATTGAAGCCAGAGGGTTAATCTCCCTTATCCTATCAACAAGTTTGATAAGCCTCTCTGGAGAATAGGACCTACGCATGGCCTTTAAAATTTCTGGATGGGCATGCTGTATAGGCAGATCAAAGTAGGGCACAACCTTTGGTATGCCCATGACCTCTTTGATAAGGTCCTCGTTTACATGTGAGGGATGCATATAGAGTATTCTTATTCTGAAATCATAGGGTAATTCAGCTAATTTTTTGAGAAGTAAGATGAGTCCTCTCTTCTCTCCCTTGTCTCTGAGATATATGGTGGTATCCTGACCTACAAGAATGAGTTCCTTTACTCCTTTATCAAGTAATTTTTTTGCTTCCTCAAGAATTTTCTCAAAGGGCCTACTTCTAAAAGGTCCCCTTATTTTAGGAATAGTGCAGTAACTACAGCGATGACTACATCCCTCCGTGATTTTCAAATAGGCATAAAAGGGGCTTTCAGAGAGTAATCTCTCAAGAGGCTCCTCTTCAGCAAAGTATTTAAAAGGCTCTATTCCATAGAATTCATCTACCTCTGGTAGGAGCTCCTTGAGTTTTGCCTCTCCATATCTTTCAATTAAACAGCCAGATACGATGAGCTTTTGAGTAGCCCTCTTTATCGCCCCAAGTTCAAATATATGTTCTAACGATTCTTCAACTGAAGGCCTTATGAAGGCACAAGTATTTATCCAGAATAGATCAGCCTCTTGGGGATCTAAGGTAAACTCAAATCCCTTTTCCCATAAAATGTGGAGAAGCTTTTCAAAATCAGCCTTATTTTTGGGACAACCAAGGCTAACCGGATAGACCCTTTTAACCTGCTCCCTTGATCTGGGTGATCTCATTCTTTTCATTTAGATAAATTAACCTCGTCCTAAAATATGGAAGTTCCCCCTCATCTACATATGCATAAGCAACAATAATTAGCTTGTCTCCTATTTCACCAAGCCTTGCTGAAGCTCCATTGAGAATCACCTCTCCCTTCTCACCCTCAATAAGATAGGTTTCAAATCTCTCACCGTTATTGAGATTGTAGACCCATACCGCCTCATAGGGTAAAAGACCTGCCTTTTCCATAATTTCTCTATCAAGAGTTAGGCTACCCTCGTAAAAAAGATTTTTCCCCGTTACCACTGCTTGATGGATCTTAACTCTGAGGAATTTTCTCTTCATCCCTTGCCTCCATTGCAATGTATTCATCTACTAATCTGATAAGCCTGTTGTCAATAAGTCTTGTTTTTCCTACAAAGACTGCAAGGGCTATCAATACATCTTTTTCTATTTTCTCTACGGGTTCAAGAGTCTCGGGGTCAACTATTTCTATGTACTGAACTCTATTGTGAGGAAATTTTTCTATATATTCTTTAATAAGAGCTCCTAGCCGATGGGGATCCCTCTCACCTCCGAAAACAAGCCTTTCTGCATATTTAAGAGCCTGATATATGGAAATAGCTGATCTTCTCTCCTCCTCCGAAAGATAACTATTGCGGGAACTTAGGGCAAGGCCATCATGGTCTCTAACAGTGGGATGAGCTAAAATCTGAATATCCAAGTCGAGGTCCCTTACCATTCTCTCTATAACCTTAAACTGCTGATAGTCCTTCTGACCAAAGACCGCAAAATGAGGTTTTACAATATTAAAAAGCTTAAGCACAACAGTGGTTACTCCTCTAAAGTGCCCTGGTCTGAAAGCCCCGCAAAGCCCCTTGGTTAGCTCAGTGACCTCTACAAAGGTCTGAAACCCTCGCGGATACATTTCTTCAACTGAGGGAGAGAATAAATAATCAACTCCCAATGGTTTTAGTAAATTGAGGTCTCGTTCTAAATCGCGGGGATAAATCTCATAATCCTCCTTTGGTCCAAACTGAAGAGGATTTACAAAGACACTGACTACTACTTTATCTGCTTTGTCTTTCGCCATTTTTACAAGGGCAAGATGTCCCTCGTGAAGATACCCCATAGTTGGAACAAATCCAATTATAAAACCTTCTCGCCTCAACTCCTCAGCGATTTTTTGCATCACAGAAATTTCCTTTATCACTTCCATTGCTCTAAATCCTTTTCTTCCATCGGCTTTAAGAGGTTGTAAATTTTACTTACAAAACTCATCTTGAGTTCTCTCTCTAATTCTGGATTAAATCTCCCTTCGCCAATACTTTCTTCCCGCCTTGTCTGATAACCTCCCTTCCACTCCTCCCAGATAAGTACTCTCTTACCAGCCTTTGTCTCTTTTAAGCGAAAATACCAGAAAGTCTTATCATCAATTTTTAAGTATAACGCACCTTCCCAGAAATCTAAAGGTCTAACTAAAATAGGATAGGCAAACTTCTTAAGTAGGTCAAAGAGGTCTTTGTTTGTATCAACAATATACACTTTATTTCCAGGTCTTATCCATTGAAGTAGCTTTTTGAGATCCTCATTATTTAGGGCTATACACCCCTGAGTCCAGTTTAAATTAGCTCTTCCTCGTTCCCACCTAAAGGCTCCACCCCCATGAATTCCAATAGCATATCCCAACTTTTTCCCTTCCCTTCTCTCAAGATCAGACCAACCTATTTCTCGCCTATAATAGGCCCAAGAAAAGTCATTCCAATTTGGATAGGATATTTCAATAAAATAGAAATACTGTTGAGATGGTCGAATGGCAGTTATGTAGTAAAATCCCTCAGGTGTCGTCAAATCTCCTCTTCTTTTTTTCGGAAGAGGGCTCTGCACACCATGCCCTGCAAGGAATTTAGCTACCACCTCTTCACCCCTCTTCACCTTTAGCTCATAGGTTGCCTTATCATAAATCAAAACAATTTCCTCACAATATGAAGAAGCCTCTGTAATTAGGAGAATAAGAATTACGAGGACAAAAAGCATAAATTCTCTTATCACCACCAGGGCACAAACTCCATAGATTTCGATTTCCAAAATTTCAAAAAAAAGTCTCTTGACAATATTTTAAAAGCCTCTAAAAATAAGAAAACATGGAAATACTTACAATAAAATCTACAAAAAAGACCGAACTTATCGATATCACTGCAGAAATTGAAAAGGTTCTCCCTCACAAAGACGGGATTTGCATTCTCTTTAATCCTCATACAACCGCTGGAATTATAGTTAACGAAGGAGCTGATCCCTCAGTAAAAGAGGATATCCTTGCAATTTTTGCTCATCTTGCCCCTGAGAAGTATCCCTATAAACATCTCGAGGGTAATTCCCCTGGGCATATTAAATCAAGTCTTACAGGTCCCTCTATGGTCCTACTTGTGGAGAAAGGGAAACTTGTTCTTGGAACTTGGCAGAGGGTTTTCTTTGCTGAATATGATGGCCCAAGAACAAGAAAAATATACATTAAGTTCATAGAAGGTTAGTCGATGAAAAGATTTCTCATCTATTCATTTTGCTTGGCCTTTATTATTTCCTGTAAAGCCCAACCACAGTATTATCAGGAGAAATTGGCTTCACACAAAGAGGTTGCCCGACTCTACATTGCAGAGAATCGCTACAACGAAGCCCTAAGAGAACTTGAACTTGCAAGGCAAACTCTACCCTGCGATGCAGAAACCTTTACATTACTTGGCACTGTTTACATGGCCCTCAGAGAATACAATAAGGCAGAAGAGGCCCTTCTTGAAGCTTTAAGGAGAGATCCCAAATATTCTGAAGCTCTCACTAACCTTGGCTCTCTCAGGATGCTCCAAGGCAGATATCAAGAGGCAATTCAGTATTTTGAAAGAGCTTTGGAAAATCCGCTCTATTTAAATGCCTACATTGCAAGAACAAATCTGGGTTGGTCATATTATCAGCTTGGTGACAAAGAAAGAGCTTTGAATACGCTCTATACCGCGTTAAGAGAAAACGCCTTTGCAACAAAGGCACTTATCTATATTGCTCTTATCCATCTGAATGAAGGAGATTTTGATAGTGCCGAATTCTATCTGAGAAGAGTACTCAAAAGTGATCGAGCTAATGCAGAAGCCCGTTTTTATCTTGGTGAAATCTTCTTTAGGCAAGGAAAAGTTGATCTTGCAAGGGAAGTCTGGAACTCCGTTATTCAACTTAATCCAGGCTCTGAGTGGAGCAATCTTGCAGAGGATAGAATCTTCCTATTAAAAAGGATTCAATCATCAAAGTGAGGCCTTTAGATTCTCACCTTTCTCCTTATAAGCTTCAAGCCGATTTAAGGCTTTAATCAGGGCCTTTAGACTTGCAATAACTATGTCTCCATCTCTTCCAAGCCCTGCAGACCTGTGGCCTGAGGGATCTTCAAGTATAACACCACAGATACCTTCAGCTGAGGTTCCCCCAGAAAGGGCATCAATGTGAAAATCCACAAGTCTAAGGGAATTCTTGTTATTTTCACCATCAAAACTATATCCAAGAGCACTTGCAACAGCCTTATAAGCTGCATCAATTGGGCCTACCCCAAGCCCAACAGAGACTCTCCTACCCTCTTTTCGGTCTTCAATCTCAACTTGTGCAATAGGCTTCAAAGAACCACTCAGTACGCTTATCACTTGAGATGAAAGGAGTCTATATCTATATTCATCCTCAAGTAATATATCAAGCACTATTCCCTCGAGATAAGAGTCATCAACCTGTCTGAGAAAGTCCTTTACCTCTACTCTGTATCGCTCAAAGATTTTATCCAGAAGCTCTTTATTGAGTTTCCATCCCATACTTTCCAGTTTAAAGGATATAGCATGTCTTCCTGAATGTTTCCCAAGAACAATTGCAGACCCTGTCCAGCCTACATCTATAGGATTAATAATCTCATAGGTACTCCTTTCGCAAAGCACACCATGTTGGTGTATCCCAGATTCATGAGCAAAGGCATTAGCGCCTACAATAGCTTTATTTGGTTGAACAACCATTCCCGTATGCTTGGATACAAGTTGACTTACTGGCACAATCATGCGAGTATTAACACGAAGCTCAGGTTCATAACCAAGCTTAGTTTTAAAGAAATCACTTCTCGTTTTCAAAGCCATGATAACCTCTTCGAGAGCTGCATTCCCTGCTCTTTCCCCAATTCCATTGATTGTGCCTTCAACTTGGGTTGCTCCTGCAAGGATGGCAGATAGCGAATTGGCTACCGCAAGCCCCAAATCATTATGGCAGTGGACAGAAATCCTTAACTCCCCACTTCTTAGGGCCTCTTCATATCCCTCTTCCTTTAATTTCTCAATAAGAAAGCTAATGAGCGCGAAATACTCCTGAGGAACTGTATATCCAACAGTATCGGGGATGTTAACTGTCTTTGCCCCAGCCTTTACGACCTCCAATACTACCTCAGAAAGATATTTCCAGTCACTCCTCGTTGCATCTTCAGCGGAAAACTCTACATCTGGGCAGAGACTCTTTGCAAATTTCACCGCTTCTCTTGCAAGCTCAAGAACCTCCTCTCTACTCTTTTTTAGTTTGTATTTGAGATGAATATCGGAGGTGGCAATGAAGGTATGAATTCTCGGAGATTCAGCTAAACGTATGGCCTCCCAGGCTACCTCTATATCCTTTCTGTTTGCCCTTGCAAGAGCTGCAATAGTTACACCTTTTACTTCTTTAGCAAGGCTCTGAACTGCCTGAAAATCCCCAGGTGAAGTTACAGGAAACCCAGCTTCAATTACATCTATGCCAAGCTCAGCAAGGGCTTTCCCAATTTCAATCTTTTGTTTAAGGTTTAATGATACCCCTGGAGACTGTTCTCCGTCTCTGAGAGTTGTATCAAAGAGGATTATTCTCGGATTCAAGGCTGACCTCCTAGTTTAGATCTATTTTAAATTTAAATTAAATTTTAGCTATTTCAAGACCAAATCCTCTCAATTCAGTTTATAATTTTGAATTATAACATTTACTTGATAGGTTAAAAGTCTACGATTCCTATGGAGTATCTCTTTGTCTATGGAACTTTAAAGAGGGGACAGGCAAATCATAGATATCTGAAAGGGGCAGAGTTTATTGGTGAGGGAGAATCTGTTGAGAAGTTTGTTATGTTTGACATAGGAGTGCCTGTTGTAACAAGAGATAAAAAAGTTGCAAGTATTAAGGGAGAACTATATCGGGTAAGTCTTGAGATTCTTAAAAGGTGTGACAAACTTGAGGGTCACCCCCGCTATTATAGAAGGGAAAAAGTGAAGGTGGTGGTTAAAGGAGAAGAGTTTGAGGCCTGGATGTATTTTTGGATTCGGCCTGTAAGAGATGGAATTTTAGTGGAAGATGGTGAATGGAAGGGCTAAAACCCTTGTGACTAATTCTTTTCACAATTCCTCTTATATCATTAAGAGACCCTTCAAATACCCCCATCCCCAAATTATTTGAAAAAAATAACTTCTATTGACGTAAAGACCTTCTAAGGTTATTCTTACAAGGATCCACTTTTTAGATTAAATTTATGAGCCCTTCAGTTCGACAAAGGTTTTCCATTATCAAACTTTTCTTTGCAAAGATTTCTCGCGACAATCTCCTCCTCTATGCTCAAGGGCTAACTTTTAACACTCTTCTTACCCTAATACCTCTTATTGGACTTGTTCTTTCCATAGGTAGAACTTTCTTAGACGAAAATCTCCTTTTGCAAAGAATCTCCTCCTTTCTTTCAAATTATCTCTACACTGAAGCCCTGATAAAAACTGAAGAAAAAATTATAAGCATTCTTAAAGGTTTAAAGGACCTTCCCCTTGGAAAATTCAGTCTTGTTCTCTACTTTCTAATGAGTCTTGGTATTTTTTTCCAAATTGAAGATGCTTTGAATAGAATCTTTCTTGCTCCTAAGAATAGGTCTATACGAGATCGCATACTTCTTTACTGGATTGCAATAACTTTAGCTCCTTTTGTCCTCCTCATCCCCCTTTTTCTTCACACCTTTATTCAATTGCATCACAATTTCCAACTCATTACATATTTTATTTTTGTATATCTATTCTTCTATCTTCTCTATTCCTATTTTCCTACCAGAAAAATTGCCCGCATTCCAGCCTTAGTTGGAGCTTTTCTAATCACCCTCTTTTGGTATTTCGTTTCCTTTGCCTTTGGAGTCTATGTTAAAAAGGCAATAATTTATTCCAAACTCTACGGAAGCCTTTCGGTAATTCCACTCTTTCTTATTTTCCTCTTCACAAATTGGACTGTTTTTCTCCTCGGTGCTGAACTTACCTATTTTATAGAAAAAAAACCTTGGCGTAAATTCACATCAAAAGTCCAAAGTCCCTTGAGAGAACTCCTTATCCTCCTCTATCTCACCAAGGCATTCTATGATGCAGTGGTTACTACCATTAACTCACTTGAAAAAGAACTTCCCCTCTCTAGTGAAGATATCATTAAGGGCCTTAAAAACTTGGAAAAATGGAACTTGGTTTATCTCAAAGATGAGGAAGTCTTCCTTAGACTGCCCCCAGAAAAAATTACTCTTCAGCACTTAGTGTCATCAGAAAATCTAAACACTTTTGAAAACAGATATCCTGAGCTCAAGAAGTTGTTGGAAAAACTTTACACCGAAGGGACCCTTGTAAATTTAAGTCTCAAAGATTTAATAACTTTAGACACTTAGTTTAGTCTATAGACTATTGGAAGGATAATTCTTACAGCTACAGGAGGTTTTGGAAAAGGAGCACTACGTTTTACTGTTTCTACCGCTGATCTGTCAAGGATTTCATAACCTGATCTTTCAATTATTTGTATATCACGGACACTTCCATCCTCTGCAACTACGAAGGAGAGCGTTACCTTTCCACTCCAGCCCATTCGCCTTGCAAGTGGGGGATAAAAGGTATTCCTCGCAATAATTTCCCTGATATATTTGAAATTTTCTGTCAAATACTTCTGGGATGCTTCTTCACCTGTCTTCTCTTGTCCACCATCTCCTCCACTCAGAGAACTCTTATCGCTCAGATCACCAGTCCCCAACTTTGCTCCGCCCTCAAGAACTGCTTGCCCTCCTCTATCCCTGTATCCCTCTTCACCCTTTTCCCCCTCTCTAAGAGACAATCCTTCAACCTTCAACTTCCCATCCAAGGGGTCCGATCTTACCTCTTGTCTTAACTCAATGCCTTCTTGAGATTTCTTCTGTTCCTCTTCTTTAACTCCAGATGACCTCTCCATATTTGCTTCCTGGTTGTGTTCCTCTACTGGTTTATGAGGACCTCCTTTTGAAGAAGCTATTTTGCCTTCCTGTAGGGGGTCCAATGAAGAAAGTCTAAAGTCTATTACTATTAGTTCCCTTTTACTATCTTTTGATAGAGGGCCTGTGAAAACTAAACAAAGGATTAACAATAGATGAAAAAGAAGAGATGCTAAAAGAGCCCCAGAATGTAGCCCATTTCTTTCTAAAAACTTCCTAATAGGCAGATGCGGAATTCTATAGAGCGTTAATTTTTTCACTTTCTATTAACAACCAGTATTATTGGATGATGTTATCTTGTGTTACTTTATTGTAATTTAATCTAATTTTTGAATTTGCCAAAGCTATGAAAGAGCGGGTATCTAACTGGGAGAGAGAATTTTGATTGGTGGGGGGGTGAGAAATGGGGTAGAGGTGGGTTGAGGAAAAAATTCTAATTAGATCTGCTTGCTGGACTAAGGGAAGAGGGGTGAGATTCCCCCGCTGTCCCGCAGCCGTGATGGGAACGAAAGCCCACTAAAGCCACTGGGGAAAGGACTGCCTTTTCCGGAAATCGGTTAAGGCGGTTCCCCTGGGAAGGCGGGCGAGTAGGCCAAAGGTGCCCTAAGCCGGAAGACCTGTCCAGCAAGCAAAAGGGGGTAAAACCCCGCTCCATAAAACTCTGCCCGAGGAGGTGGACTTATGGAGAAAAGACAAAATTTTTTATTGTCTTTTCTCGTACCATGTATCTTTACTCTTGCTAACTCCTCGCCTGCCCTTGGTGAGGGCTCTCAAACCTTTGATGAAATAGTCGTTACCGCATCTCGCATAGAGGAACCTAAGAGTGAGGTGACCTCCTTTGTTCAAGTTATCTCTAAGGAGAGAATTGAGCTAAGCACTGCTCAGGATCTCGGAGATCTTCTGATTCAGGCAGGACTTGGGCATGTCCACAAATATCCAGGGTTTCTCACTTCGAGAGTGGCCATAAGAGGTCTTACTTCAGACCTTTTTGACCAACAAAAAAGTAGAGTCCTCTTTCTGATAGATGGGGCTCCTGCAGGAACTGTTAATCTCTCAAAATTGCTTTTAGATGATGTAGAGAGGGTAGAGATTGTAAAGGGGCCTGCATCGGTAATCTATGGGTCCCAGGCGATGGGAGGAGTTGTAAATATTATAACCAAAAGGGCAAAGGAAGAGGGGATAGAGGCTGAAGTTTCTGCTGAACTTGGTTCTTGGGACTATTACAAAGGGAAGGCAGAGCTTATGGGGAAAAGGGGGCCTGTTGATTTCTACATTATGATCTCTCGCAGTGCTCAAAACGACTACGACGCAAAGCATTATGGAAGAATACCCAACACCAGCTGGGACTTAGAGGCAGTCTCTGCAAAGTTGGGATTCCAACCTGTGAACAGACATGATTTTCTCCTGAATTTCCAGTATATGAAAGGTTGGAAAATAGGTACTCCAGGACCAAGATATCGGCCAGAGCTCTTTGACTATTCCGATAAAGGAAGGACCTCCCTCCAAGTAGACTACAGCAACCCCTACTTAAAAATAAAGACATTTAGAATTGAAGATATTGATGAGTGGCATGAGCCTCTGAAAAAGAATTATACCAGAAAGAAAACAATCACGACAGGAGCTTCCATACTTGGAAATTTTACACCAAAAAAAAGTCTCAGATTGTTCATGGGAGTAGATGTAAGTGAGATTAATGTGAAATCTTTCAAATTAATTGGCGCTCCGTATTATCCAAGGTCCGAGTTTATGAATTTTGCAGTGTTTTCTGAGCTAAAACTAAAGCCATTTGAAGAGAAATTAATTTTTAACGTGGGCTCGCGCTACGATAATTTTAAGGCAAAGATTCTCTCTACAGAGGGCCTCTTGGTAAATCCCAGAGAAAAAAGTTTTGACCGTTTCACCTTTCGTGGAGGGCTTGCTTATAACATAAATCAAGCCCTAAGCTTGAAGACCAATCTCTCATCAGGCTTTAGAGCACCTGCTCCTGATGAACTCACTGCTGATTACACCTCTCCATGGGGTAGATGGCTTGGGAACCCCAATCTCAAACCTGAAAAGAGCTTAACTTTTGACTTTGGGCTTAGCTATAAATACGGGGAGATAAAATTTGATGTAGCCTATTTCATCACAAACTATAAGGATAAAATTGTAACTCTCTATGGTAATGTAAATACCTATCAAAATGTTGATGGAGCAGAGATTCAAGGCTTTGAGTTAAACTTTTCAGCTGAACTTGCAGGTTTCCTTGGCATTCCCTTTTCTCTTGAGCCATACGTGGATTTAACCTATCACACTCGGATGAGGAGTAAAGACCAAGCAGAGATTCAAAACATCGGCACAACTACCCTTCTTTGGACACCCAAGTGGACAGGAACTTTTGGTCTGAGGGGTGGCTCTCAGCGATTACTTTTTGACTTTCAGGGAATCTATGTCGGAGACGAAATGGTAATTGACTGGAAATTTTCTTCGCCCACTTATAGAAAAGCAATCCCCAAAAAGGACTTTACCATTTTTAATCTTGCTCTGAAAGTAAAGCCACATAAAAATGTTGAAGCCTATGCAAAGGTTGAAAATCTCTTCAACAGAGCCTACGAATATGTGCAAGCCTATCCAATGCCTGAAAGGACAATTAGAGTCGGTCTAACATTGAGGTATTAATTTAACAAATAAGGGGGGGACATGTTGCTTCAAGTCTTGAGCTGGAGTCTTTCGCTTATTTCCATAATTTTTGTGAGCTTGATTCTGTCCTCTCAAAAAGTTAGCTCTTCTCAGGATATTGTCCTCCCCCCCCGAATTAAAAGCTGAAGCAAGAATAATTCGTAAGGACAGAGATGGTCTTTGGGAGAAAACCCTTCTTATCACCTTTCCAACTGAGAGAAAGACCCTATCAACTAATGACGGATTTTTAGAGGCAAGGGCAGTGGTGAATCACTCTGCCCATCCCCTTATCTGGAAGGACCTGTGTGAAAAGAAAAAGATTGGTTCAAAGGTTGGAGGCAAGGTCTACATGGAAGAAATTAGGAAGAAAATTGCAGATATTCTGAGTATAAGACCTAAGGAAGTTGCATTGGTTGCTACTGCAGTGGACATGGACAACCTGGCAGTCGTAACTAAAAGATATGAGCCCTATATTGTAACTGCTTTAGTAACTGCAGGAGCAAAGACCAATGCCTTAAGAGCAGGATATGACGAAGGACACCACATAGAGGAAGCAAGAGGGGGTGGAACAGTAAATATTATTGTCCTTACAAATGCAATTCTCACTGAATCTGCTATGGCAAGAGCGATAATTACAGTTACCGAAGCTAAAACCTCTGCTTTTCAGGATCTAAAAGTAAGAAGTAGTTATTCTCCCCATTTAATTGCAACAGGAACAGGCACAGACTCAGTCGTAGTTGTTTCTGGGACAACAGGTCCCTTAGTTACCTACACTGGTGGCCATAGCAAAATTGGAGAGCTTATTGCCAAGGCAGTATATGAGGCAGTTATTTTAGGTCTCAAAAAGCAGGACCATTATTAAAGGGAAATTACTCCTGTTGGGATTAGATTATGACTGAAAAGATCAGTGAATATGCCTTTGCGATAGGTCTTGTCTTTATCCTTTATGCCCTTGCATCTCGTGTAGCCCTTGGGCTTTACTCTATCTCAAGTTCTATAAAGACAATCTGTCTCACACTTTTTTCTTATTTTATCTTTTTCCTATTAATCTCATCTCTTGCAAAATCCTTCACTCCTTTTGCCCAATCTCTTATCTCAAAGGAACCACTTATTCACATTGGTATATCCTTAGTCATTATTCTGTGGGGAATCTATATCCTATTAACTCAAAAAACTTCTAAACCTCTCTTTCGTGGACTACTCCTTATACCCTGCCCAGCATGTATCTCTGCAATAATAAGCACCCTAATTTTTTACACTAAGTATTTCAAGATTTCCTTTTTCAACTTAAGCTTAGTATTAAGTCTAACATTTAGTTTGATTGTACTATTTAATTATTTATTACTCAAATTTTTTACAAAAAATATTAGTCCACAAAGGAAGGATATTGCCATTTCTCTAATGATGATTTTTACAGGAATTTACATAATTGGCTCTCTTATTATTCCTTCAAAAATCGAAATAGCAAAAGATTTTTACGAAAAGAATACTTCAACTCATCTTATGCAAATTTCTATAGATTACCTTATTGCTTTGGTAATTACTTTTATTTTAGTATTTATTTTAGGCTTTTTATTAGGGAGATGTAGAACTTGGAGATAAAGCTGACTGCCTTACTTGAAAGTTTTCTCTTTGTTGTCTCTTCAGTACTATTTCTTCCTGTGCTTCTTAGTCTTACATTCCTTGTGTTTTATATGTTCTTTTATCTTGGAGTCTTTCTTCGTGAGTATATAGAACGAAAAAGTGGGCATAAAGCCTTTGTTGAGGCCTTTAAAGAGGAATTAAATAGGATTATTACAGAAACAAAAGATAGACAAAACATAGATTTAGAAATTGAATATATCTATCAGAAGTGGGAGGTTATATTGATTAAATCATTTGATAGAATTCGCTTTGTAGTTAGAGTGGGGCCTGCTCTTGGGCTTATGGGGACACTGATTCCTATGGGTATTGCCCTTTCTGCCCTTGCTCAAGGAGACCTACCACGAATGGCTGGCTCAATGGTAACTGCCTTTACAACAGTTGTCGTTGGACTTGCATGTAGTGTTGTTGCCTTCCTTTTGTCTATGACAAAAGAACGCTGGATTAGAGCAGATTTAGCAGAAATGGAATACCTAACCGAAATTACTCTAAGAAAACTCAAAAACAAGAATAATGATATCAATATTTAAGGGGTAAACAGATGAAGAGAAGAAAACGAAGGACTCTCTCATTTGAACAAAATATTGAAGATCCCCTTACAGGAGTTGCAAACCTTTTTGATGCAAGTGTAGTATTTATCGTTAGTATGATGATTGCACTATTTATGGCATACAGCCTCCTTGAATTCCTCGATCCAAAATCTGAAGTCACTATTACTAAAAAAACAGAAGATGGCAGATTAGAAATTATAACTAAAAAAGGTAAAGAAATAAAAGTTCAAAAAATAACTGATAGAAAACTTGTAGGGGAAGGAGTAAAACTAGGCACTGCATATCAATTAAAAGATGGAAGAATAATATATGTTCCAGAGTAATTCAAATAAAATATTGATCAAACTCAAATTAATAATTTCAATTAGCTTAAGTATATTAATTTTTGTTTTCTTCATCTTTCATTCGGATGGAGCATTAGCAAATTATGGAAAAGAGAACCTAAAAATTAGTTATGTAATTGGAGATAGCTATACAACTCTTGTTCTCAAACTTATTAAATCAAATGATATCAAAAACCTCAATTTAAATATAACCTTATATCCTAAAGGAGAAATTAAGAGGAGGGATCTAAGTTTTTTGAGGCAATCTGATCTAATATTTATTGACATCATGGGACGAATACTTTTTTACGAACTAAAAGAGGATCTAAGTAAGGCTATTTCAAGAGGTGCAAAAGTATATGCACTCTCTGGAAAGAGCTCCTACAATGAGGAGGTGAAACGCCTCGGTATCATCTATGACCCGATAGTGGATGAGTATTACAGCCAAGGTGGAATCGATAATTTAAGAAATATGCTTTTCTATGCTCTGAAAAGAGACTTTAATTATGCCCTTGAGGTTGAACCAGTAAGGAGAGTCCCTGAGTTTGCAATATATGATCGAGTTTCGGGAAAAATCTTTGAGACCTTTGATGCCTATTATCAGGCAAAGGGTGAAGATTACTTTAGAAAACCATCCATAGGAATTGTCTTCTATAAGAATTCCTATGTAACCGGTCAGATTAGTGTTGTAAATGCCCTAATTGAAGCTTTAGAAAGGGAGGGATTTTCTGTTATCCCTGTCTTTGGTTTCCCTGGGGAAGTTGCAGTTGAGAGATTTTTCTTTGATGAAGAGGGGCGTTCAAGGGTTAGGGCAGTTATCGGCCTCTCCCTAAAGGTAGGGCTAAATCCCCAGGTTGCATCTCGTGTGTTTGAAAAGTTGGGAGTTCCGGTGCTCAATGCCATAACTCTCTACAACATGACAAGGAGTGAGTGGGAGAACTCTCCCATAGGGCTTAATATTATGGAGAGATCCTGGCAGATTGCTCAGCCTGAGATGGGAGGCATTATTCAACCCACAATTGTTGCAACAAAAGAGAAAATACTTGACCCAGAAACAGGACAAATTTATATAGAAGATACTCCTATTCCAGAACGAATTGAACGTCTGATTAAACGAGTTAAGGCTTGGATTAATCTTCAAGATAAACAAAACTCTGAAAAAAGAGTTGCTATTATCTATTATAATTATCCACCTGGTAAACAAAATATTGGGGCTTCCTATCTGAATGTTTTGCCTGAAAGCTTGTGGAACATCTATGAAAGGTTGAAAAAAGAAGGCTATCGTGTAGATGAATCTCTTACAAAGGAGCACCTATTCAGGGAGATAATGAGGTATGGAAGAAACATCGGGAATTGGGCACCAAAGGAGATCGATGAACTTGCTCGTTCGGGACGGGCAATTCTCATTCCTATAGAGACATACAAAGAGTGGTTTAAAAAATTACCCAAGAATTTTCAAAAAAAGGTGCTTGAGGACTGGGGGCCACCTGAGAATAGTAAAATCATGCTTTGGAAAGATCAAGGTGGAAAAAAGTATATCCTAATACCAGGCCTTGTATATGGAAATATCCTATTTACTCCTCAGCCCTCAAGAGGCTGGGAACAAGATATAAAGAAGATCTATCACGACATCTCTATCTCCCCTCATCATCAATATATAGCTTTTTACCTTTATTTGAGGAATACTTTCAAAGCTGATGCGATAATTCATCTCGGAACCCATGGCACCCATGAATGGCTTCCTGGAAAAGAGGTAGGATTTTCTCAGGAGGATCCCCCAGAGGTCCTCATAGAGGATCTACCTAATATTTATCCCTATATTGTTGACAACCTCGGTGAAGGGACTCAGGCAAAAAGACGAGGCCTTGCAGTAATCATAGACCACATGACGCCTCCTTTTGATGAAGCCTCATCCTATGATGACTTGCGAGTTCTTCTGAACCTTATTGATTCCTACAAAACTGCAAAAGAGAAAAACCCTGCCCTTGCAGAAGCTAAACTTGTTGAGATCAACAAACTTGCTGAAAAGAAGGGCCTCTTAGTGGACTTAAATTTGAGTGCTATAAAGAGTGAAGAAGAGCTTGAAACCCTTGAAGAACACTTAAAGGAAATTACTGAGCAGAAGATCCCCTTTGGCCTTCACACCTTTGGTAGATCTCCTGATGAGGATGCCATCCTTGCCACTGCAAAGGCGATGGTCTCCCTCGATAAAAATGTGGATCCAGAGGCACGAGAGGCCCTTTTGAAAGACTACCAGAGACGTCTCAAAGCATCTGGTGATGCAGAGCTTGAATCTTTAATACGTGCTCTTGAAGGAAAGTATGTTCGAGCGGGACCTGGTGGAGATCCTCTTCGGAATCCAAACTCCCTCCCTACTGGGAAAAATTTTTACTCTTTTGATCCCTCACGGATTCCCTCAAAGACAACTTATGAACTTGCTGTAAAACTTGCAAATGATCTTCTTGAAGATTATTTCAGAGTGCACAATAGGTTCCCAGACAAACTCACCTTTACCCTCTGGGGAACAGAAACCATGCGGCATGAAGGTGTTATGGAAGCTCAAATCCTTTTCTTACTTGGAGTAAGACCAAAATGGGATGAGAGGGGAAGAATTTACGATCTTGAGCTTATTCCTCAGGACCAACTTAAAAGACCAAGACCAGATATAGTGATTGTACCTTCTGGTCTCTATAGAGATCTTTTCCCTAATCTCCTTGCTCTAATTGATAGGGCAATTACTTTGGTCAGAGAGCTCAATGAGGAAGAAAATCACCTTAGAAAGAATTTCCTTGAAGCTGAGAGAGAATTAAGGGAAATGGGTGTTCCAGAAGATTTAGCATCAAGATTAGCCAGTGTCAGGATCTTTACCGTTCCTCCTGGTGCTTATGGCCCTAATCTTGATAAAGTGATCCCTCTTTCTCATACCTGGAGGGAAGAAAAGGAGATTGCAGAGGTATTCTTCATGAGAATGGGACATCTTTATGGGCAAGGCTTCTGGGGAGAGGCATATAACATAAAGAATTTTAACCAAAGTAGCCAAGAACTTCATCTATACCTATTCAAAAAAGCCCTCTCAGGGACCAAAATTGCTCTCCACAGCAGATCAACAAACACTTTTGCAACCTTGGACAATGACGACTTTTTCCAGTATTTAGGTGGTATTGCCCTTGCGATCCGTGTAATTGATGGAAAAACACCAATGCTTGTAGTGACCAATCTTTCAAACCCCTTTGCACCAAAGCAGGAGTCCCTTGAAAGATTTATGGGAAGAGAACTAAGAGCGCGTTACCTAAATCCCAAGTGGATTGAAAAGATGTTAAAGGAAGGTTATGGAGGAGCCAGATTTATTGATAAGGTGGTTGAACACCTCTGGGGATGGCAGGTGGTCACTCCAGAAATAATTGATCACGCAAAGTGGCAAGAAATGTATGAGGTCTATGTAAAAGATCGTTATAACTTAAAGATAAAAGATGCCTTTAGAAATGCAGGTAATTTATGGGCTTATCAATCAATCGTAGCAAGAATGTTAGAGGTCATAAGAAAGGGATACTGGCAACCTGAAAGGGAAGTGACTGAATTTCTTGCTCGGGAATTTGCAGAAACCGTTAAGGAAGTAGGCCTTGCCTGTTGTGATCACACTTGCAATAACCCTTTTCTTAGGGAGTTTACAAAAAGTGTCCTTCTCTCAATTCCCCTTCCTAAGGATCTTTTAGCTACATTTCTCAAGGCCTATGAAAACCTGAAAATGGAAGAAAGCACCCAGGGATCATCTACGAAGCACATTTCTCAAAATGAGCCCTCAGGAGTTCCCCATCCACAAGGAAAACTCCTTGAAGGCTTTGAACTTGAAGTTCATAAAACAGCTTCTGCAGGCTATTCAAGTGCTCCCCTTCCCTATCTATATCTCCTCTTCTCTGCGCTTTTCTTAGCTCTTATTCTCTTTGGCTTCCGCAAAGGAAAACTTTAGCACTCTCCTTCAGATATAATAGAGTGGAAATAAATTGCCTAAAGGCATCTATCTAACTATCTATTTCCCAAGTATTATCTTTCAAGAGGTAAACATCAGCATAGGAGTATCTTTTTATGGAGAAACCCTTTGTGCGAATCGTATCAGGAGTCACAGTTGATGGAAAAATCACGCTAAACAGAGGAGTCTCTGCAAAGGACACACTAATAATTGAAAGTGACAACGTTAAACGTTTCCTTCATGAAATTAGAGCAAAAAGTGATGCAATTCTTGTTGGAGGGGAAACTGTTCGGACAGATAATCCTCTTCTTACTGTCAGATACACTACTGGTAAAAACCCCGTTAGAATAATTATAACTAAAAGCTTAAATCTACCTGAAGAGGCAAACATATTCAATAAAGAGGCACCTACTATTATAGTAACAACTCAGTCATCATCATTAGAAAAGAGAGAGTTCCTCAGGAGCTTAGGAGTAGAAGTGCTTGTCACAAGGGAGTCTCATCCTGACCTCAAAGCCCTTCTCCAAAAACTTACAGAAAGAAATATCAAAAGCCTCATGGTAGAAGGTGGCTCACTCATAAACTATTTCTTCATCAAAGACAGGCTCTTTGATGAACTCATCCTTATTCAACATCCTATACTATTTGCTGGTGACTCTGTGCCTACACTTGTTGGCGGTGAGCCTCTAAAAGACCTAAACGAGGCTTGTAAATTAAAATTAAAAGATTTCCTTGCCATAGATGACTATCTAATCTCTATCTGGCGTAAAGCTTAAAAGCTATCGGCAATAAAAAATTGCAGGAGAACACCTTTGACCTTAACGCTTCATATTTTTAAAGACATTTTCAAAGACATAGGCCAACTTCTCTTTAAAGATTCTTCACCACACACATTAATAAATATTCACAACTTCCTCTCAAAGGAAATTACTCATTATAAAAGAAAAAATTTAGCCAACCTCAACCATTTCATATCTACAACTGACACTCGTAATTACAAAACAATAAACTCTCCAAATGTATTAATTATTGAAATTCCTAATGGTCTTCATAATTATAACAACCATATATATAACTTTACTATTTCTGCTCTTCTTCAAAAAGATGGTGAATTAGTTGAAATGTTACACTATCATCCAATACTTGACACTTTTCTTTTAGCTAAAAAAGGAGAAGGTTTATTCTTTAATGAAAAAAGAATTAACAAAAGATTTAACCTGAAGGATGGGCTTTCTGTTCAACTTGAATTTTCTGAGGACATTGAAGAGACTTTTAGAAATAAATGTGCAAATAGACTTCTCAGTAATTTTGGCACTTACCTCTTTAGAAATTTGAGATCATCTGGATCTTGGGGGGCTGGCCTCTTTGAGATTAGTCTTCTAAATGGAAATCCTTGTTTTTTTGGATTTGGGCTTAGTAAGTTTGTGAATAATGCTATAAATCTATTCTTTAGTGAATTAACTGGCACCAAGGTCTTTCAACAATATGTAGAAATTAGGCGAGGCTTTTATGTCTCTGTAATTGGAGTTGACCATGATAGGGGGCAACTAATTACAAAAGGCCTTAAAGGAGCCTTAAGACCGCACCCTTTTCCACTACCTTCTGTTGATGCGCTAATTACCTTTGAAGATGGAATTGTTCTGATTTGGAGACGGAATCCTCCTTTTGGATGGGCCTTGCCTGGAGGTTTTGTAGAGTATGGAGAGAGTTTGGAAGAGGCAGTTATTCGCGAAGTGAAGGAGGAGACTGGACTTGATTTTCACATAGAAGGTCTTCTAGGTTGTTACTCAAATCCAAAATCTGATCCCCGATTTCACTCAATTAGTTATGTATTTTTCGGAAAAGGCATAGGTAGCTTGAGAGCAGGAGATGACGCATCAAGGGCAAAGGTATTCAGACTCAATGAAATTCCCTGGGGCCAATTTGCCTTTGAACACGAAGAAATAGTCAAGGACTACTTAAGGCTTAAGAGAACATAAAAAAGCCTATACTTTACAAATCATCTTCCTTTTATTCAAAGCCTTGTGATTTCTTAGGTATATGGTGTTAGTTTATGATTTTTTTATCTTAAGGAGATGAGGTTAATTGATATGCGGAGGGCGGGAGTCGAACCCGCACGGGGCCAAGCCCCAGTGGATTTTGAGTCCACCGCGTCTGCCTGTTCCGCCACCTCCGCTTATCCTTTTAAACTATATTTTAATCCAAGAATTTTATATAACAAGATAACTCCCTCTCTTCAATCCCTACCCTTTTTAAGACAAATCCATCTCGTCCTCTTCTCAAAAATTATTTGTATGTTACATTTTCAAAACATCTCTCTTGTGGAGGGACTATATGCAAAGAGTGCTTATGTTAGGAACTGATGCCATAGCAAGGGGAGCAATTGAGGCAGGTATTTCTTATGCTGCCTCCTATCCAGGCACTCCTGCAACACAGATTCTTGAATACGTTGCCAAGAATAGCTCTGTTCCCTGCGAATGGTCAGTCAACGAGAAAGTTGCCTATGAGGTAGCCTATGGAGTAAGTCTTACTGGAAGACGAGTTCTCTGCTCAATGAAACATGTCGGTCTCAATGTGGCCTCAGATCCTTTTATGACCTCAAGTTACCTTGGTGTCAGAGGAGGTTTTGTGCTTGCAATTGGAGATGACCCCAATGCCTATTCCTCTCAAAATGAACAAGATTCAAGATATTATGCCCTCTTTGCCAAAATCCCCTGCCTTGAACCCTACGACGGAGAAACTGCAAAGGAATTCACAAAAATTGCCTTTGACATCTCTGAGGAACTCGGACTACCAGTCATGGTAAGAAGTCACACAAGACTTCTTCACTGTTATAGCCCTGTTACCCTTGGTGAAATCCAACCTGAAAAGCCTGTTAATCTCGTAAAAGATCCTGTCCATCAAATAGCAATACCTAAGCATGTCCTCATTCTTCATAAAGAACTCAATGCCAAACAGCCTAAAATACTTGAAATCCTAAACAGACATAAATTTAATCAAATAATTCCTGGTGAAGGAAAGTTTGGGGTAGTTGCCTGTGGAATAACTATAAACTATATCTTAGAACTGGGGCTTAACCTTCCTATTCTCAGGGTAAATGCCTATCCCCTTGATGAAAACTTACTAAAAGAATTCATAAAAGATTTAGAGGAAGTCATTGTGGTAGAAGAGGGATATCCTTTGATTGAGAAGCTTGTGAGATGTCATCATCCAAAAGTTAGGGGTAAACTTAGTGGTGATTTCCCAATGGAAGGAGAGCTTGGGCCTGATCCTATTTTTAAACTCTTTGGACGTGCTCCACAAGTTGTGCCTGAACCAGTCCCCCCAAGACCACCCTTCCTTTGTCCTGGGTGTGGTCACAGGGAATTCTATAAAGCACTTCTTGAAGCTCAACCGACATTTATAACTGGTGATATCGGATGCTATACCCTCGGCTCCCAACCACCTCTTAATGCTTTAGATACTTGCCTCTGCATGGGAGCAAGTATCGGTAAAGCCATTGGTATTGCTAAACAAGGTGTAAAACGAGTTGTTGCAGTCATTGGAGACTCAACCTTTGTTCATTCAGGTATAACAGGTTTAATTGATGCGGTATACAACAAAGCTAATATCACAGTATGTATACTTGATAATTCGGTAGTAGCAATGACAGGTCATCAGCCAACACCACATCTAGGAATTGACGCAAAAGGAGAGGAAACAAAAGCTATAAATCTTGCAGAAATATGTAAAGCCTGTGGTGCAGATACTGTAGTAGAAATTGATCCCTATAAAAGGGAAGAACTCGTTCAAGCCCTAAAGACCGCTTTAGATACTCCGGGAGTCCATGTTATAATAGCAAAGAGACCCTGTGTATTAGTTGCAGGAAAATTGAAGAAAACTAATTAAATAAAATCTAAAGGTTCTCTACAGCAGAACTATCAAGTAGTTTGATTCCTGCAGACTTAAGTAAATCAATAGTCTTATCTAAATTATTTGTCCTCAATACAACTAATGCTTCTTCTCCACTTTTTTCTACAAATGCATATACATATTCTACATTTATATCACCATCATAAAGTATCTTTAGGACCTCAGCAAGACCTCCAGGTCTATCCTTAACAGCAACTGCAATCACGGAGGATATCTTAGTAGTAAACCCTGCATCTTCAAGAGCTTTCTTAGCACCTTCTGGATTATTTACAATCATTCTGAGAATCCCAAAGTCTGACGTATCAGCAATAGAGAGGGCTCTTATATTTACTCCAGCATCTGCAAGGGCTTTTAGAGCCTCATAAAGGCGTCCCTTCTTATTTTCAAGAAAAACTGAGATCTGTTTTATCTTCATTTTTGGACCTCCAAACTTTTATATCAGGCCTCTCTTGTCTATAACTCTCTTTGCCTTACCTTCGCTTCTTGGTAAACTCTTTGGCTCAACAAGAGTGACTTTCACACGTATACCAACAGTCTCCTCAATTCGCTTTTCAAGTTTCTTTCTCAAATTCTCTATGGTCTTTACATCATCTGAAAAGACCTCTTTTGACATCTCTACTTGGACTTCTATTTCATCCAAATGTTGAGGACGTGTAAGGATGATCTGATAGTGAGGCTCAACTCCCTGTACTTCAAGAATTGCCTTTTCAATTTGATACGGAAATAGCATAACTCCTCTAACCTTAATCATATCGTCCGTTCTTCCTTGAATCCGTGCTATCCTCCTTCCGGTACGTCCACAGGGACAAGTCCCAGGAATGAATGCGGTTATGTCCCTTGTGCGAAATCTAATCATGGGCACTCCTTCTTTTGTCAAAGTGGTTAATACAAGTTCTCCCTTAGTTCCCTCAGGTAAGGGCTCTCCAGTCTCTGGGTCAATAATTTCTGGATAGAAATGGTCCTCCCAGATATGTAAACCATTTTGTTCTAAGCACTCATGGGCAACTCCTGGACCAATTATCTCTGTAAGCCCATAAACGTTATAAGCCTTAAGCCCAAAACGATTCTCAATCTCTCTTCTCATCTCCTCAGTCCACATCTCTGCTCCAAAACTACCTGCTCTGAGTTTAAGAGTCCGTGGGTCAATTCCCATTTCATCTTTCGCATATTCCGCCAAATAAAGGGCATATGAAGGAGTACAAGCTATAACGGTGGTCCCAAAGTCCTTCATCAACTCTATCTGACGCCTTGTGTTTCCAGCAGATGCTGGCACTATTGTAGCACCCAAAGTAAGCGCACCATAGTGAAATCCAAGACCTCCCGTAAAAAGTCCATAACCATAGGCAATTTGAATTATATCCTCCTTAGTCACACCAAAGGCTACAAGAGATCTTGCCATCACCTCTTTCCAAGTCTCCAAATCTCTCCTCGTATACCCCATCACAACAGGCTTTCCAGTGGTTCCACTTGAAGAGTGAATCTCCACAATTTCTGAAAGAGGCAGCGCAAACATACCAAAAGGATAGACCTCCCTTAAGTCTGCTTTGCTTGTGAAAGGAATATACCGAATGTCTTCAAGACTTTTTATGTCCTCAGGTTTGATGCCAACCTCATCAAATTTCTTCCTATAGAAAGGGACTCTCTCGTAAGCATATTTAACAATCGCCTTGAGTCTTTCTAATTGAAGCTCCCTTAATTTTTCCATAGGAAGCGTCTCCATATCCTTATTCCAATAATTCATCTCTACCTCCTCCTGAGTTTGACCTCTTTAGATCTTGACTAAGCTCTTTTTAGATCAGATGTATCGAGAAAGTTCAAATTTTCATCCTTAAGTAATGTCCAGGCCTTTTGTATATCTTCAACTTCGAAAACAAAGTAAGCTTTTTTTCTTGTCTCTGCAACGTATACAAGGGCACTCTCTATGTTAATACCCTTATTACTGATGAGTTTCACCCTTTCGTGAAGCCCACCAGGTCTATCTTCTAATTCCACTCCAAGAGCAGGAAGTTTAGCTACCGTAAAACCACGCTCTCTAAAACTTTGGTAAGCTCTTTCTGGATCATCAACTAAAAATTTTATAACGCCAAAATCTCCCATACTTGCAATAGAAAAACCAAGAATATTTATACCCTCTTTAGCTAAGACTTCCGTTATCTTTTCAAGCTTACCAGGTTTGTTTTCTGCAAAAATACTAATGATCTCAACGCACTTCATGAATGCCCTCCTCTAACCCTTAAAGAGTTCTCTTGTCAATAACCCTCTTTGCCTTTCCTTCACTTACAGGTAGAGTTCCAGGCTCAACAAGCTCTACCTTTGGCCTAACCATGATGGCCTGTCTTAGCTTTTCTGTGATTTCATTTTTCAGAGCAAGGAGACGTTCCAGACGTCCATCAAAAAATTCTCTATCTATCTCCACTCTAACAGTCATCTCATCATAACCTTCAAGGATTATTTGATAATTTTGTGCAACTCCTTTGATAGACATAAGCACTGCCTCAATCTGTTGAGGAAAGATGTTTACTCCTTTAATAATAAACATATCGTCTGTTCTACCAAGAATTCTTGCTATCTTTACATGAGTTCTTCCACAAGGGCAAGGTTCAGTGATGAATCTTGTTAAATCTCTTGTACGATATCTAATAAGGGGCATAGCTGTGCGATTGAGTGATGTAAGGACCAACTCCCCCACTTCTCCCTCTTTCACCCACTCCCCAGTTTCTGGATTAACTATCTCTACTAAAAATGCGTCCTCCCAGATATGAAGACCATTCTTTGCAGGACACTCAAATCCTACTCCTGGCCCTCCCATCTCCGAAAGCCCATAACAATTAAAGACATCTACCCCCAGCATTTCTTCAATCTTCTGCCTTGTCTCTTCACTATAGGGCTCTGCCCCAAGATAGACTCTCTTAAGCTGTAAATCCCTCTTTGGAGAAAGCCCTTTACTCTGAATGACAGAAGCCACATAGAGGGCATAACTTGGAGTCATATGTAAACAGGTAGTTCCAAAGGTTTGCATGAGCTCTATCTGTCTTTCAGTATTGCCTGGGCCAGCAGGAATTACAAGCATCCCCAAAAGCTCTGCTCCATAGTGCATAACGAGGGCACCTGTAAATAATCCATAGGTCATAGAATTTTGAAGGATGTCCCTTGATGAAGCACCTGTCATTACAAGGGCTCTTGCTATTAACTCCGCTTGAGCCCAAATGTCCCTCTTACTGAAGAAAAGAGCTTTTGGTTTCCCCGTTGTCCCACTTGATGTATGCAAACGAACAATCTTCTCTAAGGGCTCAGCTAAAAGACCAAAGGGATAATCTACAAAGAGGTCTTCCTTAGTGGTAAAGGGGAAAGCTTTGATATCTTCAAGAGTCTTCAGGTTTCTTGGTTTAACACCTGCTTCTTCGAACTTTTTCCTATAGTGAGGAACTCTCCTATAAACCTTGTTTAAAACCGCCTTTAGTCGCTTTAGTTGGAGATCCTTTAACTCCTCTTTATTAAGAAGCTCAACCTTAGGATTGAAATACCGATTCTCCAAAACTTCTTCCCTCTCTAAAGGCTGTTAGATTCATCTCAATCGTCTTTGAAGGAACAGTTTCAGCTATCACTTCTTCCCACTTACTCACCTCAAAGGGCAGATAGACAGAAAGAACTCCTAATAAAACCGAGTTTTCAACGCGCAAACTTCCAAGCTTCTGAGCTATGTCTTGAGCAGAAATCGATATCAATTTATGTCCCCTTGCCCTAATTCTCTCCTCTACATCCTTTGGATATTCTTCTTCATTAAGCGAAGGGGGGGCTATCCTCCTTCTATTGAGAATAACTACCGCATTAGACCTAAGGTAGTGCAAATATCTTAAGGCTTCCATCTCTTCGAGAGCAAGCATAATATCACCATAGCCAATGGGGATAGACGGAGAGTAGACCTTTTTGCCAAATCTAACTTGACCTATCACAGATCCACCTCTCTGAGCCATACCATGGATTTCGCTCTCCTTCACATCAAAACCACTCTTAAATGCAGTCCACGCAATGATTCTACTTGCTAACACAATCCCTTGCCCACCAGTTCCAGCTAGAAGTACACTGGTTACTCCCTGCATAACTTTTGCTCCTGTGGATTTTCTCCTCAAATTAGCACATTTTTCCAAAGAGACAAGCTTTTTCTGTGAACTAATCTTAAAGCAAAGTAGCCTTATAGACATTTTCTCAACATAAGACCATATTTGTCTAAGAGGTCACAAGTATCCTTCTTCCTTGCCCTAAAAAGAAGGTCTAAATCGGGATCCTCAAAAGCCTTCCTCTCTCTGAAACCAGCTTGAAGAGCTTTCTCAAGAGCCTGCAGAGCTAAATCATAATCTTTCCGTTGCGTAAAAGCAGTCGCACCAGTAAAATGTAGAAATCCATCATCACCAGCCTTTGCTACACCCGCTCTGTAGGTCTCAATTGCCAAATTTAAATTTCTCTTCACTACATAGGCAGAAACAAGATTAGCATAGGCAAGGGCACAAGAGGGAGAAAGTTTTGTTGCATGACTAAACTCCT
>JAUQPD010000029.1 GCA_030550555.1 Thermodesulfobacteriota bacterium | reverse complement strand
ATAGGAAGCCATTTTTGGTCTTTCTTCTATAGAACACCCTCAACAAATATATTGACATTTTTTAAATTGTGATTAATATCAATTTGATTTTCAAACTTTGAAGAAAACAAAAAGATGGGGAGGTGGGCCTATGCCAACAGTTGAGTACAAGGGTAAAGTTTTCGAAGTTGATGAGGATGGATTCCTTCTTGGAGGGCTTGACGCTTGGTGTGAAGAGTGGGTTGAATACGTGAAGGAGCAGGAGGGTATAAAGGAGCTCACCGAGGAGCACTGGAAAGTAATCAACATTCTTCAGGACTACTATCGTAAGAACGGAGTTGCTCCGATGGTAAGAATTCTCTCCAAGGTCACAGGCTACCCACTCAAGAAGATCTATGAGCTTTTCCCCTCTGGTCCTGGAAAGGGTGCCTGTAAAATGGCAGGGCTTCCCAAGCCCACTGGATGCGTGTAATTTCGTCTTTTTCACCAATCCCGAGAGGGGCTCTTCCCCCTCTCTAATTTATAATGAGATTCATAGTTAATTTTTTGTTTCTCTTTCTATCAGTAGTAAACTTATCCTTAGTATCTGCAACTCAAAATCCTTTTAATATTAAAGTCAACATCAATAAGGCCTCTAAAGAAGAACTGAGGAAGATTCCAGGTATCGGTGAAGTTCTTGCTAGTAGGATAGTTGAATATAGAGAAAAGGTAGGAGGATTTAAAAGTATAGAAGAGCTTAAAAATGTGAAAGGTATAGGGGAGAAAAAATTTGAAGCTATCAAACCCTATGTAACATTGGATACTTCTTCTGAGAAAACTAATCCACCTCATATTAAAGGAGAAGTAAGAAACAAAGTAAGAACTGACGAAAAAAGACCGAGAATTTATCAATATATTGACGATCAAGGTGTTATCCGTTACACTCAATTTCCAGAACTAATACCTGAGAAGTATAGATCTACTCTTAAAGAAGTTAATTAGATATGCTTAATGACATAAAAGTTGTTTTTTTAGATGCTGAAGGAACATTTTTAAGGTTTTATCCATCTTTGGGAGAGATCTATAAGAACCTATTTGGAAGGTATGGAATTATTGTTGATCCGGGAAAGACTGAAGAGGCCCTTAGGTCTGCATATAGAAAAGTATTTCAGGAAACCATTAAGCCCCCACTCAATGGCGAGATCTGTAAAGAGGCCTGGAAGAGAGTATTTGAGCAGGTCTTTAAGCACCTAAAAAGTTATCCACAGTTTGAGATACTTTTCAAAGAAGCTTTTGATTTTTTTAGTAAACCTGAGTGTGTTGAAGTTATTCCCGGTTTCAGAGAGTTTATAAACTCACTCAAGAAAAGAGGCATAAAATGCGCAATAATTTCCAATTGGGATTGTAGATTGTATTCTGTCCTTGAGGGGCATGGGCTCCTACATCATTTCGATGCGGTCTTTCTTGGCTGTGAAGTTGGTTACTTAAAGCCTGACTTGAGGATCTTTCAAATCGCTCTTGACCACTTTAAGGTAACCCCTGAAGAAACCTTAATGATAGGGGATAGTCTCAAGGACGACATTGAACCTGCAAAACAACTTCAAATGAAGTATCTCCATATCAGTGGAGACTTCAACTTCAAAAATCTTTTAGATCTACAACCAAAGCTAAATTTCCTTTGAGGACTATAAATAGGACAAAATATTGACAAGATTTAAAAAGTTATCTAAGATTTACTAAAATGGTTCTATTGAGATAAAAATTATAATGAGCATTAATAGTTAGGAGGTGAGGAGATGTATCCTTTGTGGGAGGTGCCAGTTTTAAGTGCAGGTTTTATTTTAGGAATAATTGCAACTTTTCACATTTTACCATCTCACCTTTCAACGAGTGCCATGTGGTTTAATGTTTTTATAGAGACGAAAGCCTACAGAGAGAATAGACCCGAGCTTCTTGAATTTATAAAAAAATATGCCCTTCTTTTACTTGTCTTTGCCTATGTTACAGGGACCTTGTCTGGAATTGGGATTTGGTTTTCAGCAACTGTTGCCTCTCCAAGGGCTATTTCTGGACTTATACATAACTATGTTTGGGGTTGGGCAACTGAATGGATCTTCTTTATTATAGAAGTTCTCGGAATTATGATCTACTACTACACCCTTGGAAAAGTGGAACCAAGGATCCATCTAAAATTAGGATGGATCTTTGCTATTGGATCTTGGACCACAATGGTAATAATTGTGGGAATTCTTGCCTTTATGCTTACGCCTGGGAAATGGTTGGAAACAGGTGGATTCTTTGATGGCTTCTTCAATCAGACCTATTTTCCTCAACTTTTAATGAGAAGCTCCTTTATGTTTGCCATAGCAGGAATTTATGCTATAGCGGTTGCAACTACTATCAAGAATCTTGAGGTCAAAAAATATATTATGAAACAAGCAAGTATATGGGGAATAGTAGGAATTATAGCAGGTATTCTCTTTTTCTTTCTCTACCTAAAGTCATTACCTCCACACAATAGGGAACTTTTGACTATTCTCAACATTGGAAGCCTTAAAAATACAATTATTGCCTCTCTTGGATTCATCTTTTTATATCTTATTTTGGTTTATATTAGACCACAGATAATAAAACTTCCCATTGCAGTGATAAGTATAGTTATCATCTTTGCTGGAATTTTTGCAACAGAACGTATTAGAGAGATGCTTCGTAAACCCTATATCTTTGGTAATTTCATGTACAGCAATCAATTCATTGCTAAGGATCTTCCTGCAAAGGGAGTGAAAAATGAAGTAGAATACATAAACACAGTGGGAATTCTTCAAGTAGTTCCTTTTGTTCCTGAGGACTTAAGAATTATTCGCGAGGAGAATCAGTTTCAGGCAGGAAAATTAATTGCACTTATACAGTGTTCTTCTTGTCATGCCTTGGGTGATTCTGGTGTAAGACCACTTAAACCCCTTGTGAAAAGGATTGGTATAAACGAACCTGAGGTTGCTGATGCCTGGTTAGAAGCCATAGGAAGCTATCCTTACATGCCTCCATTCCTTGGCACTGCTGAGGAGAGACGAGCCCTAGCTCTCTATCTTTCTTCCTTAGCTAAATAAGATAAGAAGGAGGTGAATTATGAACATCTCCCAGATGGTTCAAGGCCTTGTTGATCCAATGGGTATACCCTTTTATCCGATAGTTTTTATTATCCTTTCAGTCCTCACTTTTGCTATTCATATTATGTTTGTAAATTTTGTTGTAGGATCTGCCTTTTTTGCTTTTTATGGTGCTATTAAAGGTGGACAATACTGGTCACGATTGACAAAATCTCTAATTAAAGTTACTCCAATTACTAATTCAGTTGCTATCTTGATTGGAATTGCTCCTTTACTTTTTGTTCAGGTTGTTTATGATCCCTTCTGGTATGTATCTAACACTCTTTCTGCCTGGTGGGTTATTGGTTTTATTCTATTTCTTTTAATTGCCTATTCCTCTGCATATGTATTCTACTTTAAATACGAATCTTCACCTGGAGTTGGCAAATTAGCTGGGCTGATTGCAGTAGTAATGTTTGTCCTATCTGCTTACGTTATGCATTCTCTAAACTATCAGGCTCTACTTCCAGAAAAATGGCTTAGCTGGTATATAAAAGGACTTGAAGTAGATACCTCTGGAACATCTCTACATGCATCCCAAATTCCACGTTTACTTCATTTTCTTGTGCCAGCTTTTGCCATGATTGGTATCTACTTTATGTTATATGCTTGGTATTTCAGCAAGAGAGAGGACTTTAGTGCTGATTATCTCAACTGGGTTGCCAACTTAGGAGCTAAACTTGCCCTCTATGGTTCTCTTGTGCAAGCTGTTGTAGGATTTTGGTGGCTACTCAGTGTGCCCTCAAAATTTAGTTTTCACACAAATCCTTTCTTTATTCTTGCCCTTCTTTCTGCCATTGTATTAATTGCCTATCTCTTTAAGGCTCAAAAGAATCCCATCAGTAGTGCAGTCCCTTCAATCGTTCTTGCCTTCATAACGATTCTTTTTATGGCTTCTGCAAGGGAAGCCTTAAGGTTGCTCTACCTCACAGAGGTCAACTATTCTCCTTTCACCTATAAGGTTAACATAGATTGGGGAAGCACTGTCCTTTTCTTTGCCACATTTATCATGGGATTAGTGATCGTAGGCTATCAAGTAGCTGTTGCCTATCTCTCTGGTAGACAGACAAGAGTTCTTGAGGAAACTCCTCAGCTAAGAAAATGGGGATCTCTAAGTATTGCTCTTCTACTTGCCTGGCTTGTGATTGTTGCAGGCTTAGGTATCATTATTACTATTAGAAACTTTTTCTAATACTAATTAGATAATTAGAAAAGAGGGCAGATTCTTCTGCCCTCCTCGTATTGACCCACGATTCAGGACAATTTAGGCTTTAACCTAAGGATAAAAGACAACAACCTTTCTTTTTCCGTCGTGAATAATTTTAACGCTTATTTCATAAACCTTGTGTAATATCTCCTCATTAATTTTTTCAGGTGGTCCTGCAAAATGGATCACTCCATCCTTGAGAATAACTAAAAAGTCACAGAACCTTAAGGCTAAATTTACATCATGAAGAACAAGAACAGTCATAAGTCCTGTATCCTTCGTTGCACTTTGAAGAAAATTGAGAATCTCAACCTGATTCTTGGGATCAAGGTGATTGATTGGTTCATCGAGTAGTAGGACTTGAGGTCTTTGAGCAAGAGCTCTAGCTAAAAGAACTCTCTGAAGTTCTCCTCCAGAGATCTCTGAGAGCTTTCTCTTAGCTAAGTGTCTGATATGCAGTCTTTCCATAAGGCCTGTGATAAATTCCATATCTAAATCATCTTTCAGAAAACCCGTATAAGGTATTCTTCCAAAAAGGACTGTCTCAAGCACTGTCAGGTCATCGACTAAGGGCTCTCGCTGAGCAAGATATCCTCTCAGTTTACTCAAGGACTTCAAAGAATATTTCCTCAAATCATTGCCAAGAAAAATAATTTTACCTTGAAAAGTCTCTAAAAGTCTTGCAAGCGACTTTATGAAAGTACTCTTCCCAGCACCATTCGGACCAAGAATACCATAGACTTTTCCCTTTTCGAAATTTATATTCAAATTTTTCAAAACTATACAACCATTAAGATATACATTGAGACCTTCCACAGAGACTTCTTGAGGTCTCTTTTCTGTCATAGCCTGCCTTTTCTAATTACAAGCAGAAAGAAAAGTGGAGCTCCCATAAAGGAGGTTATTATTCCTACAGGAAGAACTTTGGGAGCAAGAATAGTTCGAGCTAAAATGTCAGAAAGTAGAAGTATATTTGCTCCAATAAGTGCAGAGATTGGCAAGAGAAACCTTTGGTCAAGCCCAACTACAAGTCTACCAATGTGGGGTGAGAGAAGTCCAATGAAGCCTATAATACCTACAAATGATGTAGGAATGGACGTCAAAAAACTCACAACTATAAGGGTAATAATTCTCAGTATTCTCGGAGAGACTCCGAGAGTTTTGGCAACCTCATCGCCAAAGAGGAGGGCATTATATTTCCAGCCAAAGAGACAAACTAATCCTATGCCCAAGAGAAGAAAGGGAGTAAGAAGTTTTACTTCTCTTAGACCTAATTTTCCTAGATCTCCAAAGGTCCAATAAACTGTTGCTGATACTTGTATATCACTTCCATGATACTGAAGAAACATAGTTGCAGATTGAAAAAGACTTCCCAAGGCTACTCCAGCAAGAATCATAGCCTTAGGTGTGATCTGTGGATTAAGGGAGAGGAGTAAAATTAAGAGGGACACGGTCATAGCTCCAACGAAAGCGAAAAAAGCTACAACTGAGTAGTTAAAAATAGTGAAACCTTGAGGACCTGAGGTGTGGGTTAGGCCGTAGCCAAGCACTATTATTGCAAAAGAGGCTCCAAAGACCGCTCCTTGAGAAATACCGAGAGTAAAGGGTGATGCAAGAGGATTCCTCAGTATGTTTTGAAGAAGAGCCCCCGAAAGTCCAAGAGCTCCTCCAATGAAAATGGCTCCTAAGGTCCTACTAAGCCTTAATTCTCTCACAATTTCTGCATACTGACCACTCCCCAAAAGGGCACTTAGAATCTCCCTAAGGGTTAAGGAATGGGCTCCAATTTTTAAAGAGATAAAGAAAAGAAAGATAAGTGAGGTGGTAAAAAATAGAAAAACAATAAGTCTCTTCTGAAAGAGCTCCTTGTACAGGAAGCTTTCATGGATTGAGACTGTAGAGGGAGGACTTTGCGTCTGAGTTATGGGAGCACCACTGGAAGCACTACTTAAGGTGGAGATGTCCGCCCTCTGGATAAACTCTTTTAAATCCAGGAAAGTCCTTTTTGATTTCATCTAATACATCCACCCCTAAAAATTTTTTCAAAATTTCTCTTCCCTTGCTCTCAGGATCTATATCCTTGAAGGCCTTTGGATATAGAACCTTCCCTATGAAGTAGGTATTAATCATCACAAGCTCGGGATTGGTTCTATAAAAGTTAATGGGAAATAGAGTAAAGACCTTTCCCTCTTTAAAGGCCCTTAGAGCTTGATAATATTTCATATTTCGATGGAAATCCTCTCTAACAAGGGGAAGCCCAGCAGAATCAATAAAAATGAATTCTGGATTCCAAGCAAGAAGACGTTCCTTATCAATAAAGACATGACCCTTGCCTTTTACCTCATCAACTACATTTTTTGCCTTTAGCAATTCAAAAGGCGGAAACCCTGCATGGGAGCTAACAATTCCATGACTTCCCCTCATACTTACTGCCCCAACATAAACTGTTGGTCCAGTAGAAATTCCTCTGGTTCTTGTCCTAACATCTGCAAGAAATTGGTCTATTTCTCTTACAAGCTCATTAGCCCTTTTTTCTCGATTTAAAAGCCTTCCGACAAACTTAAGAACCTCTTTTAGTTCATCAAAGGTCCAACCATCAGGACCTGCAAGCCTAAGAACAACTGTTGGGATCTTAAGCCTTTCCTCAATGACCTTTGCCTGCTCCTGCTCGGCAACAATCACCAAATCAGGTCTTACCATCAGTAACTTTTCGAGATCAGGCAACTTCCCAGGACCTCCCTCACCTACAACTGGTAGGGCACGAACTCTATCCCTTATGGCAAGATGATAAGGTCGTCCTGTAGCCCTCAATCCCCTCATATACTCCTCTTTCTCAACCCCTTCAACCCCTACAACTAAGTCTAAAGCCTGAAGATAGACCACATACCTCAAGGTTCCCCCAAGGGCAACAATCCTCTTTGGCTCTTTCGGTATCTCCACCCTTCTTCCAATCATATCATGAATAACTAACCTCTCCGCACTTAAAGCAAATTGGGGTAATAAAAGTATCATTAGCAAAAGTATGAAAATAAAAAATAGTCGTCCTCTCATGCTAGCCCCCAACTCTTTTTTGTGCAATTTGAGTATATGTTTCAAAACCTTTATAAGTTAAAAATTCAAATCTAAGGCGAAACATTTTATTAGTTAACAAAGCGAGGTAATCGTAAGCAGTATACAATAGCAAGAAGACGCATCACAAAGATGCTTCCTAAGCAGGCAAAAGAAGATAGAGTAACATTATGACTCAACTTCATACTCACGTAGAAGACTGTAGCACCAATAATACTACATGTGGCATAGAAGTCTTCCTTCAGTATCCAAGGAATGCGTCTGAGAAGAACATCAGCTATGGCACCTCCGCCAACACCAGTTATAGTTGCAAGCAGAATAACACCGTAGAAAGATGCTCCTGCCTTATACGCAAGAAGAGCTCCAGTTACTGTAAAAGCAGAAATTCCTATTGTATCAAGTATCAAGAAAGTGTATTGGTTTTCAAGGGGCTTTCTGAGTTTTTTATAGAGAACAAGGGCATTTGGCATCCTTCCAACTATAATATCCCTTAACATACCACCACCCAATGAGGTCACCACACCTAAGGTAGCCACACCAAGCAGATCTAATCCTTCTCTTATGCCCTTTAGAGCTCCAGCAAAAGAGAAAGTAACAATACCAATGAGGTTCATAAACTGAAAGATCCACTCAATGCCATAGGAAGAGAAAGGCATTCTATTGAGTTACCTCGCTCTTAAAAAATGTGATTCTACTCCCTGGAAAAGAACCTCTAATTCATTAAAAAGGAACTCTAATAGCTGATCGCCTCGCTTTGGGCTTCTTCCATAAAGTTCCCTGATAAAAGGAATTTTTAACTTATAGGGAACACTTGTCTCAGTAAGGAACCTTGTCACCTCATCCTCAGGAACTAGGTCATATTTATTGAGAACTCCAATTACAGGTTTACTTAGCTTTTCTCCATATTCAAAGATCCTCTCTGCTAACTCCAAGGCCTCTGCATAAGGTTCTGCAATTGCGATAATCAAATCAACCTCCTTCTCTAGACCTCTTCCAAAATGCTCAACCCCTGCCTCAGTATCCACAATAAGGATCTCGTCCTCTCTAAGCTCTAATCTCCTAATGAATTCTCTCGCAAGGACGCCCATGGGACAAGCACAGCCCTCAAGAGGTTCTTTAATCTTTCCTACCGCAAGTAAAACAAGGTTTCCCCTAACTCGCCTAAACTCCTCTGGGATATCATCAATGCTCATTTTTTCAGCCTCAAAAAGTGTAACCTCTGGCTCGGAAGCTCCAGTCTTCAGAGCACTTCTCAATTTCTGCTTTACAGACTTCTTTCCCCCAAGAAAATCAAGCAAAGTAACTGCGGGTTCCTCAAGACCCAAATAACCTACAAGCCCCCTATTACTCTCATCAGCATCAAGAAGAATAACCCTCATGTTCTTTTTCTGTAAAAAGTATCCTGCAAGAATGTAGGTGAAGAAGCTCTTACCTACCCCTCCCTTCCCAGCAATTAGAATCTTTCTCATAGGCACCTCGTGTTTGATTACTTCTTTTAATAGAGTATCACTATTTCACATACAGTCAAGTTTTTTACGAATTTGTCTGGTCATCCCTTGACCCAATGAATTTTTTCAATTATACTTACTGGTGTTTTATTAGAAAGAAAGGGAGGAAGGCAATGAGAAAAATTTTTCTCTTTCTTTTTTCTTTAATGCTTTTTACTGGGGTTAGTTTTGCACAGGAAAGAGTTGAGGTCATTACTCCAGAGCGGATTGAGACTTCTCAAGCGGATATAACTTACCCTATTCCCTATATCCCTGTTTTAAGGGGTTTAGACTATCAGCCTGCTCAAAGTGCCCTTTTAAAGACAGGAAATATTCTTACAGGGATGCTTGTATTTAAGGGGAATTACAAGCCTGGGGCCCTTGTTGAGTTTTATCGGATCCAGATGAGAGCCCAGGGTTGGGAAGAGATTGGAAGCTTCACCTCTAAAACAACCTTTCTTGCTTTTAGAAGACCAGATGGTCAGGCTTTTATAAGTATCAGTGAAGGTTGGTTTAGCACCGAGGTCAGACTCATTGTCTTCCTCACAGGTATTAGATAAACGGCGAATCCTTCTTGGCATAACTGGTGGAATTGCGCTTTACAAATGTTGTGATCTCATAAGGAGTCTTCGAAAAGCAGGAGCTGAGCTTAGAATTATCCTCTCGACAGGTGCTGAAAAGTTTGTAAGTCCTCTCCTTTTCTCCTCTCTTTCTGGTTCTCAAGTTTTCACTAATGCAGACTTTTTCTCCCCTGATGACTCAATAATTCATATTGAGCTTGGCAGCTGGGCTGAGGTTAATGTAATTGCTCCAGCAACAGCTTCCTTTATATCCAAACTGCGGTGTGGACAGGCAAGTGAATTACTCTTAGCTACTCTCTTAGCATCAAAGGCCCCTACGTATATCTTTCCTTCAATGAATACAACTATGCTAGAACATCCTGCGGTCAAAGAAAATCTCAGCACCCTGAGAAATTATGGCTATCTCATCTATGAACCAAAAGAGGGTGAACTTGCCTGTGGGGTCTCTGGGAAAGGAAGGCTTCCTGAGCCAGAAGAAATTTATGAGCTCTTGATAGCTCATTTTAAACCAAAGACCCTACTTGGTAAGCGAGTATTAATAACTGGAGGGGCAACAAGAGAGTATTTAGATGATGTTCGCTTCCTCACTAATGCTTCATCAGGAAAGACCGCCTATTATCTCTTGAGAGAGGCTTATTATCGTGGGGCAGAGGTGCATCTTCTCTGGGGCTTAGAGACCTTTCCTTATGTCCTTCCCAGATTAGATTATGTGTCCTCAGTTCCTTATCCCTCTATCTACACTACCCTCACAACTGAGGAGATGTTCAATAAAGCCCTTGAGCTCTTTCCTAAGGTAGATCTTGCCATCTTTGCTTCTGCACCCTGCGATTTCACACCAGTTGAAAAAATACCAGGCAAAATCAAAAAGAAGGATTCCCTATCCCTCTCCTTACGCCTAACTCCAGATATTGCAAAAACTTTAGGACACATAAAAGGACCTAAACAAGTCACTGTAGGATTTGCTCTTGAGGAACCTGAAAATCTCTACCACTATGCAGTGCAAAAAAGACAGGAAAAAAATTTTGACCTTATCGTTGCAAATCCTCTTGGAACAGCAGGAAGGGAGAGAAGTTCCTATTTCCTAATTGGGAGAGATTCTGCACTAAAATTTGAGAATCTCTCTAAGCAGGAGCTTGCTGAGATGCTTTTTGAGATGATAGAGCTTCCCGCTTAGGTTGATAGTTACAGAGAGGTTCCTCTTCGAGATAATCACCAGTTGCCTCAAAGGCTCTCGCTCTACAGCCTCCACAAACTCTTATATATTCACATCTACCACATTTTCCTTTATAATTTCTAAAATCCCTGAGTTTATTGAAAACTTCGGACCCTTCCCAGATCTCCTTAAAGGTATTTTGTCTGAGATCTCCACATGGTATTTCTAAATATCCACAAGTCTGCACAATTCCTCTATGGGATATGAAACAGAATCCAGTTCCTGCAAGACAGCCTCTAGTCACAGCATCGAGACCAAATGTTTCTTGAGTGACCTGTATGCCCTCTTGTCGTGCTCGTTCTCTCAAAACCCTGTAGTAATGAGGAGCACAGGTTGCCTTAAGATGAATTCCAGGTCGTCTGCTCTGTTCATACATCCAGTGTAGTATCCTTTCATAGGTTTCTGGTGTCAGACTATTTTCAGATAGGTCTTTGCCCCTACCTACGGGAACAAGAAGAAAAATATGGTGAGCAACAGCTCCAAGTTGTCTTGCAAGCTCATGAATCTTGGGGAGTTCCTCCACATTGAGAGATGTCACGGTAGTATTAATTTGAAAGGGCATTCCTCCCTCTTTAAGAAGCCTAATTCCTCTAATTGCCCCTTCAAAGGCACCAGGCATTTTCCTAAAGTCGTCGTGAGATCTCGCATCTGCTCCATCAAGACTAATACTTACCCGCGAAATACCGACAGATTTTAGCTCTGATACAAGTTGTTTGGTAAGAAGAGTTCCATTTGTTGCAAGAACAGGTTTTAGTCCAAGGGCAGTTGCTCTTTTGGCAATCTCAAGCAAATCTTTTCTTAAAAGCGGTTCCCCTCCAGTAAGAATAATTATGGGTTTTCCAACCTCTGCAATCTCATTTAGGATTCTAAATGCCTCATCTGTTGTCAATTCTCCCTCATAGGTTCCCATAGAAGCGGAGGCCCTACAGTGAATACAGTCCAAGTTGCAGGTTCTGGTAAGTTCCCAGGCAATAAGTCTTGGGACAAATTTATTTTCCATCATTTAGTTTCTCCTCTTTTAGGATCTCTACAGGATCTCCTACTCTTATGACCCCTCCTTTAAGGACTTTCGTAAAAACTCCCTTTCTTCGCATCTCGCACTTACCCACTCTCTGAAAAATGGCACAACCATGGTGGCATTTCTTTCCTATTTGCGTTATTTCAAAAAGACATTCTCCGACTCTAATCTTATCTCCAACCTCAACTTTTGAAAGATCAACATCAACTGTTATGTTCTCAGCAAGTTCACCGAATCTAAGGGGCCTTCCAAGGACTGAAGTCATCCAGGAAATGGTGTATGTATCAAGGAAACTAACCTGGCGATGCCAAGGCCCCCCATGAGCATCACCCTCAATGCCAAAACCCTCTATTACCTTTGCTTCTAAAATATTCTCTTTGGGAACTCCCTTTTCTCTACTAATGGAGATGGCAACTACCTTACCGCGAAGAACTTCCATTTAAGATTCACTCCTCTTTGAAACATAGTTTCTAAGAATCCCAATTCCCTCGATCTCTATCTCCACAACATCACCTACAGAGAGTTTCCCGACACCCGGTGGTGTTCCCGTAGCTATTACATCCCCTGGTTTTAGTGTCATAATTTTAGCAATTCGATAAACAAGTTCTACTGGCTTAAAGATTAATTCTCTTGTATTAGAGTTCTGAACCACTCTACTGTTAAGCCGAGTAACAATTCTCAGATTCTCTGGATAAGGCAGTCTAACAATAAAAGGGCCAAGAGGTGCAAAGGTATCAAAGGATTTTGATCTCGTCCATTGACCATCTTTTCGCTGAAGATCTCTTGCAGTGACATCATTAAAGCAGGTATACCCAAGGATGGCTTGCTCAGCCTCTTTAAAATTTTTCGGATAAAATATTTGTCTTCCTATGACTATTGCAAGTTCGCCCTCATAGTGGATCTCTTTGCTCTCCTCAGGAAGCAAAATGGTATCTTCATGTCCTATCACAGCAGTAGGAGGCTTTAAAAAGATAAGAGGTTCTTCAGGAATTGGCATACCAAGTTCTTCTGCATGATCCCTATAGTTTAGCCCTACCCCAATGATCTTTTCGGGCGTACAGGGAGGAAGAACTTTGAGTTCTGCAAGTTCAAATATTCTCTCTTTGCCATCAATAAAGGCAACTACTTTTGAATCCTCAAAGAGGAAGCCCTGAAATTCCAGGGCCTCCTTTTTGAATCTCCCAATTGCTGGAAAGGATATCACAGGGGGAAACTCTCTCACCTGGATTACATTTGGGTCATCAAGAGATTTAAATCAATTGGTCTCTGAGCAAGTTCATTGTCCAAGTAGAAAAGGGCCTGAGGATTTCCTTGAATAAGCTGAAGTTTATTAAGAATTGCCTTAAATGAGGCCTCCTCTTCAACCTGTTCCTCTACAAACCATTGAAGGAAATTTTCTGTTGCGTAGTCCTCCCTTTGTTTAGCAAGGGTCATGAGCTTGTTTATCCGTGCGGTAACTTCCTGTTCATGCTTGTAGGCATATTCAAAGACATGAAGAGGGCTTTCCCAATCCGATGGAGGAGCAGGAATCTCCTCAAGCACCACTCTTCCATCCCTTTCGAAGATGAATCTGTAAAATTTCATCGCATGCATAACTTCTTCTGCGGTCTGAGCCTTCATCCAATGAGCAAAACCTGAAAGTCCCTTATCCTCAAAATAAGACGCCATTGAAAGATAGAGATAGGCAGAATAGAGTTCCCATTTAACCTGTTCATTCAAAGCCTTTTCCATTTCTGGTGTCAACATGGTTACCCTCCTTAGGAAGTTCTAAACTTTCTAATTGGATAACTTAAACCAGATAAACTTTCTTTTCAAGGGAATACTACTGTTTTTCCCAAAGTAAATATTTGGATCTCTTCTTGTTTTTTCAGTAAAATCTGGTAAAAAGAGAGAAAAGTCTGTCGGGAGGGTGATATGTCGGTTGAGGAGAAGGTGATTGAAATAATCGCTCAAAAACTCAATCTTTCTAAGGATCAGATCAAGCCAGAAGCCTCCTTTGTAGACGACCTTGGTGCAGATTCCTTAGATCTTGTTGAGCTTGTTATGGCTATGGAAGAAGCCTTTGGTATGGAAGTCCCCGATGAAGACGCAGAAAAGTTAAGGACTGTGAAAGATGTCCTTGAGTACGTAAAGTCCCGTCTAGGTCAGGGCTAATGAAGAGAAGAGTTGTTGTCACAGGTCTTGGAGCAATATCTCCCCTTGGGATAGGGGTCGAAGAGACTTGGAAGAAGATTGTTGCAGGTGAGTCGGGAATTACCAGAATAACCAAGTTTGATCCCTCAAATCTTCCAAGTCAAATAGCAGGTGAAGTCAAGAACTTTAAACCTGAAGAATTTATGTCTGCAAAACTTATTTCAAGGATTGATACCTTTATTCAGTATGCCATAGCTGGAACAGAAGAGGCCTTAAGTGATGCTGGGCTACCAAAGAAAGACCTGGGACCAGAGGTTGGAGTTTTAATTGGTGTAGGGATGGGTGGTGTGGGACAAATTGAAACATACACGCGCATATTTGACGAAAAGGGTTACAAAAGGGTAACTCCTTTCTTTATACCGATGATAATTCCTAACATGGCTTCTGGACAGATAGCCATTCTCTACGGAGCTAAGGGACCAAACATGGCAGTCTGCACTGCCTGTGCAGCAGGGAATCACGCAATCGGCGAGGCTTTTAGAATAATTCAAAGTGGAAAGGCCAAAGTGATGATTACCGGGGGGACTGAGGCTCTAATTACTCCCCTAACAGTTGCTGGTTTTGCAGTGATGAAAGCTCTATCTACAAGAAATGACCAACCAGAGAAAGCAAGTAGACCTTTTGACGCTAAAAGAGACGGCTTCGTTATTGCAGAGGGCTGTGGAATCCTCATTCTTGAAGAGCTAGAACATGCTTTAAATAGAGGAGCAAAGATTTACGCAGAGATACTCGGATATGGAGCTAATGCGGATGCCTATCATATGACCGCACCCTCTCCAGAAGGAGAAGGCGCTGGAGATTGCATGGCTCTTGCTTTACAAGATGCAGGGATCAATCCAGAAGACGTAGACTACATCAATGCCCACGGGACAAGTACTCCTCTAAACGATGTTGCTGAAACCAAAGCAATTAAAAGAGTATTCGGAGCTCATGCCTATAAATTAATGGTATCCTCAACAAAGTCTATGACTGGTCATCTTCTTGGAGGAGCTGGAGGGTTAGAAGCAGTCCTAACTGTTAAAGCTCTGGAAACGGGAATTGTGCCTCCTACAATCAACTACGAAGAACCCGATCCGGAATGTGATTTAGACTACGTCCCCAATCAGGCAAGAATAGCACCAATAAAAATTGCACTCTCCAATGCCTTTGGATTTGGAGGCACTAATGCCTGTTTAGTTTTCAAAAAATGGGAAGCTAACAGTGGCTCTTAGGAGTGAGGGATGAAAATCGTAATCGGTTGTGACCATGCAGGATTTTTTCTAAAAGAAAAGATCCGAGATTTTCTTCAAAGCGAGGGCTATGAGGTCATAGATGTCGGGACGAATTCTCTTGTTTCCGTTGACTATCCGGAGTTTGGGTTTAAAGCAATAGAAAGGATCCTAAATAAAGAAGCTGATCGAGGGATCCTGATTTGCGGGACAGGCATCGGGATGAGTATATTTGCTAATAGATTCCCTGGAATAAGGGCAGCCCTTTGTCATGAACCATTTTCTGCTCAAATGGCTAGAAGGCACAACGATGCAAATGTGCTTGTGCTTGGTGGTAGAATGATTGGAGATGGGCTTGCGATAGAAATTGTCAAAGCCTTTCTGACAACTGAATTTGAGGGTGGACGGCATGAAAGGAGAATCAAGTTAATAGATGACCTTTTTAACAAATTCTTCAATAGATGAAACCATTAGGTCTAGGAATAGATCTCGTAAATGTTAACCGCATAAAAAAACTACATGAAAGGTATGGAGAAAGGTTTCTTAAGAGGGTATTCACCCAGGAAGAACTTGAATATGCCTTTAGTAAGAGATATCCTTATATTTCACTTGCCAGTGCCTTTGCGGTAAAGGAAGCCTTTTACAAGGCTATTGGTGGCTATAGTCCCTTTAGATTCAAAGAGATTACTTTACTGAGAGATCTTGAGTCAGGAAATCCTTTTCTTAGACTTACAGGAACCGCAAGAGAAGTATTTAACAATAGAGGATGTCAAAAAGTATTTCTTTCTATATCTCACGAAGTTGAGTATACTATAGCTATAGTACAACTCTTTGGTGAGTAAAGCACAATGGAGAGAAGAGAACCACTCTACATTGTAACCTCTGAAGAGATGAGGCAGATTGATCTTTATGTGATAGAGGAATTGGGTGTTCCTGCAGTAGTTTTGATGGAACGAGCTGGCCTTGGAGTCGCTGAGGCTATTAGATCCCTATTTTCTCAGAAAAATTATCCAAGGGTCATTGTTCTCAGTGGACCTGGAAACAACGGTGGCGACGGGTTCGTCTGCGCTAGATACCTCTGGGACTGGGGCTATCAAGTTGAGGTTCTTCTATTTAAGAAAGACACCGAATATCAAGGCGAAGCAGAAGTTAATCTTAATATTCTAAAAAACCTCGGCATCCCTACCACTTATGTCTCTAACCTTGAAGAAGTAAGAGAGTTCTTTCGTAACTATCGACCTGACCTTGTTGTTGACGCCCTTTTTGGAACAGGCCTCAAAAGGCCCTTATCAGGTCTATTTGAAGAGGTAGTTTCTTATCTCAATGACTATAAAAATGAAAATTCAAAGGTCAGAATAGTTGCTATCGATATGCCATCAGGTGTTTCTGGTGATACTGGACAGATCTTAGGAGTTGCGGTGAGAGCGGATTTAACAGTTACTTTTGAATGTTTAAAACCAGCCCATCTCTTCTATCCAGGAAAAGAGAGATCAGGAGAGGTAAAAGTTATTCCCATAGGATATCCATGGCAAGCTATTAAAAACAGATATTCTGCTAGTTTAAAAAGGGTGTATCTTGACGACTATGTAGCTAAAACATTTTATCGTGGAAGGAGAGGTTTTTTTCACAAGGGTAAAGCAGGTCATCTCCTTATTTTGGCTGGAAGTCATGGAAAGAGTGGAGCTGGCTTCCTAGCGGGGCTTGGGGCTTTAAGAGGAGGTGTAGGGCTTGTAACCCTTGCAAGCCCTAAGAGTCTCCAACCAATCTACTGTCAACTTCTTCCAGAAGCACTTACTTTGGGGCTTCCTGAAGAAAATGGTGAGATCTCTGAAGACGCCCTGAAGACGATACTCAGTGCTCTTGATGGGAAAAAGGCTTTGGCAATAGGCCCTGGCTTTGGATTAGGAAAAGGCCCTGAAGTAGTGCTTTCTACCCTCCTTGAAACAGTAGATCTTCCTCTTATCCTCGATGCAGATGCCCTAACTTTAATAAGCAAATTTTTAGAAAAACTAAGAGCTTACAGAGGAGTAAAAATAATTACCCCTCATCCTGGGGAGGCAGGAAGACTTCTGGGAGTCTCAGCTCAACAAATCCTAAAAGATCCCCTGAAGGCTCTCTCAGAGCTCATCCATTTAACAGGGGCTACTGTGATTCTTAAGGGTCCTCATACACTCATTGGTGAACCCTCTGGTCAAATTTTTGTTTCCTCTATTGATGAGCCTGGCATGGCTCAGGGAGGAATGGGAGATGTTCTAACTGGACTCCTTGGAGCCCTTATTTCTCAGGGATACTCATCCATTGAGGCAAGTTGTCTTGGGGTTTATCTTCATGGTAGAGCAGGGTTGACTCTTCACAGACTTAAAGGGCCCTTTGGTTTTACAGCAACAGAAGTTGCCAACTATATTCCTCTTATGATCAACGAATTGGAGACTTTAAATGATTGATCGAAGGAGATTTCCGAGGTTTCTAGCAAATTTAAGGGCCTACTTTCCAGGAAACTCACAGGCATATCCTGTTGAAAATGTCTCTTGGAAAGGACTTTTCATAAAAATTGACCCTAATATACTACCAAAAGACAAACGCTTTATTTTTTTTGAAATTGAAATACCTGAAATAGGAAGAATTCCTATTTATGGTTATATTGTCCATTATGGAACTCCCTCTGATCCAGGAATAGGGATAGAAATAGTAGAAGTTGACAAGAATTTTACTCCTGTCTGGGGTCTTTTTATTAAAGCTTTGAACTATCTCAAAGAAGCAAAAGAGGAATATGAAAAGATTAGACGCCTTTTCCAAGAAGAAGAAAAATGAATTTAGAAATATTTTTTACGATTGTTATAGGTTTAGTATTAGGAAGTTTCCTAAATGTTGTTATCTATCGCCTTCCAAGAGGAGAATCAATCTGGGGGCCTTTTTCCAAGTGTCCGAACTGTGGAAAAACTCTGCGTTGGTATCATAATATTCCTTTTCTGAGTTATATTGTACTTCGTGGAAAATGTGCCTACTGTTCAGAAAAAATTTCTATTCGCTATCCTATAGTTGAACTTTCTACTACTTTACTACTTCTTGCGCTATACTTTAAAATTAGACTTTTATATGATATTTTTACCTTCATTGGATTTTCTATTTTTGGTCTCACTCTCTTAGCTATTTCATTTATAGATCTATCTCACAAGGAAATTCCCGATACTTTAAGTATTCCTCTGATCTTTGTAGGATGGATATTTGCTCTTACTGGTAAAAATCCCTATACAGAAGGGTTAGAATATGCTATTATCTCTAGTTTATCAGGAATAGGTCTTCTTTTTTTTATAAATGAACTCTATTATCTATTCTCCAAGAGAGATGGTATTGGGATGGGAGACTTTAAACTCATGGGAGGAATTGGTGCCTTTCTTGGATATAAGAGTTTTTTTAATATACTCTTTTTTAGTGCCCTAATAGGACTAATTACTTTTTTAGTTGTAGTAGGATATATGAAATTAGTAAGAAAGCAGAATATAAGTGAAGGATTTCTTAAGACTGAAATTCCATTTGGCCCCTTTCTGAGTCTATCTGCCTTAATTTACCTTTTTAATCCCAAAAGTCTACTATAAGAGGAGCGTGATCTGAGGGTTTAGGGAGAGCCCTTGTTTTTAGATCTATTTCGACTGATTTTATTATCTTCCTAAGTGGTTCAGTAATAAAGATATGATCAAGTCTCATTCCGAGGTTTCTTTTAAAGGCGGAAAACTGATAATCCCACCATGTATATAGTCCCTTACTATTTGGGTGTATAACCCGTAAGGCATCATAGAGTCCCCAGTCGAGGAGATATTTTAGGGCTTTTCTTTCTCGCTCGTGAAAACATACTTGTCCATCAAGTAGGACAGGGGCATAAACATCTATTGGATCTGGAGCTACATTGAAATCTCCACCAAGGAGCACCTTATCCTGGGGATCAAAATATCGCTCCAAATATTCCCTTAATTTAAAGATAAATTGAATTTTGTAGTAAAAATAATCGGAATCAACAGGACTTCCATTGGGAACATATATAGAGAAAACAAAAATGTCTCTCCATCTACCTCCTATAATTCTCTCTCTCGCCTGAGGGTCCTCCTCATCGAATCCTTGAAAACCTACCCTAACCTCAGTTAGTGGCTCTTTAGTAATAATTGCGACACCATTTCTACCCTTTCCACCTGCATGATAAATCACATATCCCTGCGACTTGAAAAGATTAGGATCAATGCGCTCCTTTTTAGTCTCTTGGAGAAGTAATATATCTGGAGATTTTTCTAAGAGTAATCTTTCAACTTGTGAAGCTCTTACATTGAAAGAATTTACATTCCAGGTGATTACACGCATTTAATTCATTCATTCTTTTTTATCTTTATCCATGTTGTACAAATATACGGTCCTAATAGGAAATGGAATTTCTATTCCTTCTTCTTTATATCTTTTATGAAGTTTTTTGATAAAATCATGAATTAGAAGAAACCTATCCCCTGCTTGTTTACATCTTAAAATTACATTGAAATTTATACTAAAATCACCAAATGAATTATATCTTATTGCAGGTTCGAAATCAGGAACCCCTGCTGGATGAGTTTTCATTATCTCTTTAGCAACTTCAAGTGTTATTCTTTCAACCCTTTCGAGATCACTACTGTAACTCACACCAACAGGAACAAGTACTGAAAGCTCTTCTATTGGGAGATGATAGTTTAAAATTCTACTCTGAGCAAGCTTAGCATTAGGTATTATAATAAGATTATTCTGTTGGGTTCTTATAGTAGTGGTCCTCCAGTTAATATTTTCAACAAAACCCTCCTCACCAGACTCTAATCGAATAAAGTCTCCTGGTTTTATTTGTCTTGCCATAAGGATGTATATACCAGAAAAAAAGTTTTCTAAAGTATCTTTCAATGCAAGACCTATGGCAAGACCTGCAATACCAAATGTTGTAATAAATGGAGTAATATTTATGTCGAGAATGTGTAAAATTATAACAAATGCAAGTATATATATTACGATTTTAACAAATATTTCAATCAAAGTTATTCTTGTCAATAATCCTGTTTTCTTCTCCAGATAGTAATCTATTATCTTGATAAATAGAGAACTACTTGACCAGGCAAGAGATAGCACAAAAATAATTAATAGAGCCTTATTTATTACATGCTGAATATGTATAGGAATAGTAATATATGGAAGGAGAAGATAAATAGATAAGAGTATTGCCCATATAAAAATAACGTTTTTTAGGGGTTGAAAGAGCTTATCCCAGGGCACTTTTGTGCGAGTGGTAACTCTATCAAGATATTTAGAGAAAATTAGTCTGATAATAAAGGCCCCAAGAAAAAGGACGAAAATAATTAGAGTTGGTACCCAGAGTCCCCTTATTTCCACGCCTTTAAGTTTATGCTGTCCAGAAGTTTCTGTCAAGCTCAAACTTGATGTTTTACAATTAACTGAGAACTCCTTCAGATCTGAGGTAAATTTCAGGCATGTGTTAACACTTTGAGTTAATGTTTTTTGGTGATCTCGGACTATCATGAATTTTTTAGAAGATCTATTATTAATAACACTGCTTTAGAAAATCGGTGTTGACAAAGGCAGAATGTTTGTCATAATCTACTTAAAAGAGAGCCTGGAATTTGGAGGTATGCGATGGATTGGGAAAAGATGTTGGAGAAGATTAAGGACATGATACTTGGAGAGGTAAAGCAGGAATTAAAAGAACTCAAGAATACTGTTACTGCTCAACTTTCGGGATTCACTTTGGCAATAGAGGCTTTAAATAATAGGATGGCAGGAATTGAAGCTCGCATGTCTAATGTGGAAGCAGATATCAGAGAACTAAGACAGGGTTTGATTGAAACAAACAAAAGAATCGATGAAACAAATAAAAAAATCGACGAATTGAGAGCAGAGCTTAAACAAGAAATAATGCAGAATACACATAGAATCGATGAAACTAATAAAAGAATTGATGAAACTAATAAAAGAATCGATGAATTGAGAGTAGAGCTTAAACAAGAAATAATGAAAAATACTCAAAGAATAGATGAAACTAATAGAAGAATTGACTTTCTTTATATTGAGGTATCTCACATCAAGGGAGATTTAAATAAGGCCCTTTCACAAAAGGAGGTAATTGAAGATTTGCTACACAGAGTTCAAAGACTTGAAGCAAAGCTTCTCTCTGCTCCGATTTAATCAGTAAGAACCATATATAGTTTAGCCGGGCTGGATAAGCTTCAAACATAAATATATGTACGGCAGGGATGAAGATTGAAGTATCAATTCTATAAAATACCTTCTTAAGGAGGTTCCCCAATGCCCAAAACCATCAAAGGAAGGATCCTTCTTACTGTCATTCTTCTGATGGTTGCGATTTCTCTTTTTATATTTTCCATCCAAAGTATAAACACTTACCAACAGTTGAAAAAGACACTCATTACTGGTGCTGAAGGGATAATCATCCAGGGTGAGAACATTAGAAAAAATTTTGGAAGACTTTATGAAATGGGGGTATTTAAAACATATATGGAAGACTTAAAAAGACGGGCTCTTGATGCTAAAAATGCTGGTGATGAAGCCCGTTACAAAGCTATTATTCAAGAATTCATGGCAATTGTTCCCGTTGTACAGGCAATGAAGACTCTAAAAGATGGGGAAAAGGAGGGAGGCTATCTCTTCAGGGTTCCCAAGGAAAGGCCGAGAAATCCTCAAAATACTCCAGATGATGTGGAGAGGGTGATTCTACAGAAATATCAAAAAGGTGAAATAAAGGGTACCTATGTTCTTGAAGGAAAATACAAGGATCCACAGACTGGTAAAGAAAGAAGAGCTCTCAGAATCTTTCGTCCAGTCTATTTAACAGAAGATTGTCTCATTTGCCATGGTGATCCAGCAAGATCATATGAACTGTGGGGCAACAGAGAAGGGAAAGATTTGACTGGTGGACCTATGGAAAACTGGAAAGCTGGTGAGATCCATGGAGCTTTTGAAATTATCTATTTCTTAGACAGCCATCTTCATCGTCTCTACATCGTCATTGGTCTACTTGCCTTGGCAACCTTTACTATTTTACTGCTTGCGGTCTTTTGGATCCGCTATTTTATGATCAAGAATTTAGAGAAACCTTTAAAGGAGGTCATTACTGTCACTGAGAGGATAGCACAAGGTGACCTTTCAACATCTTTCTCCTACACTAGAGAGGATGAGCTTAAAAGGCTAATAGCCTCCCTGGAGCAGATGCGCCTTGGACTTATAGAAATTGTGAGGGGGCTTCTTAATTCATTTAATGAACTGCTTCAAAGCACTGGCTTGATGAGAGAAAAAAGCCTTTTACTCGATGAGTCTGCGCTAAATCTTCATCACATTACGGAAATGGTTAATCAAAAAATTGTTGACATAAACATGAAACTAAATGAGGTTTCCCATTCATTTGAACAGATGAATATTGCAATTCAGGAGATTACGAAGAATGTTCTTAAGACCACAGAAATGACACGGGAAGCAAAAGAGAGAACAGATCTCGCACATCATGTAGTGGAAAAACTTGCTGAAGACTCAAAGAGAATAGGTGAAATTGTCACTTTAATCAATAACATTGCTGAGGCAACTAATCTTCTTGCTCTAAATGCCTCAATAGAAGCTGCAAGAGCTGGAGAGGCAGGAAAGGGTTTTGCGGTTGTTGCCAATGAAGTTAAAGAACTTGCTAAACAGACTCAACAGGCTACAAAAAATATTGAAAACATGATAAACGAGATCCAGAAAAATATTGAAAGCTCTATCTCAGCAATAGATGCTATAAGAGAGATGGTAAATCAAATTAACGATGCATCTAATGTTATTGCCTCCGCTACAGAGGAACAGACAATCACTATGGGTGAAGTAAATAGTTATCTCCAAGATACCGCAAACTTTACTTCTGAAATAGGATCCTCTATGGAAGAGCTCCTACGCTCAGTTGAGAAATTAAAAGAAATTTCAACTACAAACCTTGAAACTGCTGAAAAGTTAAGAGACCTTGCTGAAAATCTAAGAAACATATCTCAGAAATTCAAAACATAGGATCTAAGGAGCGATTATGGGCCTTATCAAAATGGAAAGACAAACAAGAGAGACTTATATTAGGGTTAATTTTGATCTTTATGGTGATATCTTAGAAAAGAGCAAAATTGCAACTGGTATTGGTTTCCTTGATCATATGCTGGAGCTCTTCTCTTTTCATTCAGGAATTGTGTTTGAGATCTCTGCAGAGGGAGATTTAGAAGTAGACTACCATCATACAGTTGAGGATGTAGGTATTACTCTGGGCTTAGCTCTTGATTCTGCCCTTGGCGAGAGAAAGGGAATCTCCCGTTATGGAGAGGCCACAATTCCCATGGAAGAAGCTCTTTCGCAGGCAGTTATTGATCTTGCGAGAAGACCCTGTCTCTGTTATAACGTTTCCTTCCCCTCTGAAAAAATCGGAAATTTTGATACAGAGCTCATTGAGGAATTCTTTAAGGCCTTAGCTATGAATGGAGCTTTCACCCTTCATCTTAGGACATTCTATGGGAAAAATTCCCATCACATTGCAGAAAGTCTTTTTAAAGCCTTTGCCTACGCCATTAAGAAAGCCCTTGCACCACAAGAAGAAGATTATCTCTCTACAAAAGGAGTTCTTTAGAAAAAAGGGCTATCTTCTCTCAAGCAATACACGAGGTATTTCATGATATTTTCGTGTCTTTTCGATAAATTCTATCCAACTTTGAGGTATAAATCTTAGAAAAAGTTTTGTCGTATACTCTACAACTGGATAACAAAAGCTCTTTTCCAGATTTTTCTTAGCAGGTGGGTAGGGAACTATTATTAAGAAATAGAGAAAAGTTGCAAATAGAGCACCCTTCATGAATCCAAAGATCATTCCTAAAATTCGATCGCCAATACTTAGATGCATGCTTTTCAAAATTAACAAAAACACGTAACCAAAAGCTACAAAAGTTAAGTAAATTAGGAGAAAAGCTAAAAGGAAACTTACGAAGATTTGGCCTTTGGGGTGTTGGATGAACATGGCGACAAAGGGTTTTATCTTTAAGGAAAACCACCCAGAATACAAGAAAGCTACAACCATCCCTAAAAGTGAGAAAAAGCCCCGAATAAAACCTGAAAATAATCCTCTTACAACAAAATAGACAAAGAAAATTCCGACAACATAATCAAACCATGTCATTCTACGTACCAGAAGGTTCCTTCCCTTGTGTCCTTTAGACGAACTCCTAACTCTTGAAGCCTTGCTCTTATCTCATCTGCAAGGGTAAAGTTTTTTTCCTGACGGGCTCTAAATCTCTTTTCTATGAGATCCAAGACCTCGTCAATCGAAAATCCTCGATTACGCAATTTTCTCATACGCTCTTTTTGGAAAAAGGCATCAGGCTCCTCTTCCAGAAGTCCTAAATACTTCCTGCTAAGATCGGTCATCATCTTATTCGCTCTCTTTAGAAGTTCTACCTCCTCTATTGTAAGATCTCTATATTTGTTAATGAAGTTATAAAGCTCTCCTTCAAGGCCAAAGAGGTGTCCTAAGGCCTGTGCGGTATTTAGGTCCTCAAAAAGACTTTCTAAAAATTTGTGCTGAAATACTTCAAGAGAGTCATTTAATTTCTGAGCATCCGTCCTTAAACCTCCTTCCCTTACTGGCTGAGCCTTAGTCACCCAGAAAAGGGTTTCATAAAGTTTATAGAGTGCCCTCTCGGTTTCCTGCATTGATTTCTCAGAATAGTCAAGAGGAGAGCGATAGTGCTTTGATAGAAGAAAAGCTCGTATGACCTCAGGGTGATAACGATCGAGCAAAAAACGTGTTGTTACAAAATTTCCAAGACTTTTTGACATCTTCTCACCATTTACGGTAATAAGACCATGATGGATAAAATATCTCACAAAAGGTTTACCAGTAAAGGCCTCGCTCTGGGCAATCTCATTCTCATGATGAGGGAAGGTTAGATCAAGCCCTCCACCGTGAATATCAATAGTTTCACCAAGATACTTTAAACTCATGGCAGAACACTCAATATGCCATCCAGGTCTGCCTGGTCCCCATGGACTTTCCCAGGCTGGCTCTCCCGGTTTAGCTGACTTCCAAAGGGCAAAATCAAGAGGATGCCTCTTCTTTTCTGAGGGATCAATCCTAACCCCAACAAGCATCTCCTCTAATTTTCTTCCAGAAAGCCTGCCATATTGAGAAAACTTCTCCACAGAAAAATACACATCCCCTCCGCTCTCATAGGCAAAACCTTTATCTATCAAGCTCTGAATAATCTCTATCATCTCAGGAATATGTTCACTTGCTCTTGGTTCATAAGTTGGCCTAAGCACCTTTAATTCTGCAAGCTCTTCCTGATACTCCTCTATATATTTCTCTGTTATCTCTTTCCAAGTCTTTCCCTCTTTAAGAGCTCTATTTATGATTTTGTCATCTATATCCGTAATATTTCGCACATAAATTACCTCATAACCAAGACCAAGAAGAACTCTGTAAAGAACATCAAAAACTATAGCACTTCTTGCATGACCCAAATGAGATGAATCATAGGCTGTAATTCCGCAGACATACATCGTGACCTTTGGTGGATTAATCGGCTCAAAGACTTCAACCTTTTTGCTTAGACTGTTATAGATTTTAAAAATCATCCTGTGAAAAGTTTGGAAAAGGCTTCGTAGGCAGAGTGTTTAAGAATGGAATTATTCCAGTTAAAAACAGGAACTCTTTGAGCCTCGTATTTTAGCACCATAGAATCTTCAGGTAGGAAGGTAAGAAGTTTGATATCTTTTTTCTCTGCAACCTCTCTTGCAACTCTTTTGAGCTCCTCTGGGAGATCTTGAGGACTGCGATTTACTATCATCCAATAATTTTCCACCTTTATCTGAAGTGTTCTTACAAGATCTACAATTCTTTCGACTGTTAAGATTCCTCTAAAGGATGCATCGGTCACAATAAGAAGATGTTCCATCTCCAAAAGATTGAGTCTTGAGAGATGTTCCATTCCAGCTTCATTATCAATGACTAAATACTTATACGACTTCATAAGTTTTTCCAAAGCTTGAGATAAAAAGGAATGGGCAGCACAATAACACCCTGGGCCTTCAGGCTGACCCATAACTAGGAGGTCATAACCTCGTGCCTCAATTATCGCCTGATGAAGTCGCATCTCCACATAGTCATATCTTGCCATGTGATCAGGAACACTCTTCCTCAGTTCTTCCTTTATTTCCCCAAGCGTTATATGGACTTCTTCTCCTAATAACTCGTTTAGATTTACATTAGGATCGGCATCTACTGCCAAAACAGGACCGAGTCCCTTATCAACAAGATAATTCACCATAAGGGCAGAAAGAGTACTTTTCCCCGTCCCACCCTTGCCTGCAAAAGAAATTCTTATTGCCATTTTATCTAACCCTTTCGCTTTTTATCAAGAAAAAGCTTATATGTGTAGGAGTCTATTAGGGCCTGACAACTTGCTTCAAGAATATCTGTTGATACCCCTACAGTTCCCCATTTTATTCCCTTTGCCTTTGAGAGGATAAACACTCTAACCTTTGATGCAGTTCCTGGTAGACCAGGAAGAACTCTGACCTTGTAGTCTTCAAGTTCCATCTCTTTTATCTGAGGATAGAATCTTTCAAGGGCCTTTCTGAGAGCATTATCAAGAGCATTTACTGGCCCATTTCCAAGGGCTGCTGTATGTTCTACTTCACCAACACCTGGTGGAACCCTTACAATAACTGTTGCCTCAGCCTGAGAGGTATCCCCATATTTCTTTTGATCAAAAACTTTATAATTGAGAAGCTCAAAATACTGTTTGGGCTCTCCCATCAAACGGTATATCATCAACTCTAAAGAAGCTTCTGCTGCTTCAAATTCATATCCCTCAGCTTCAAGCTTCTTAATCTCTTCTACAATCTTATTTATCAGTGCACTCTCAGTATCAAGCTCAATACCTAGTTCTCTTGCCTTGTAGATAATGTTACTCTTTCCTGATAGCTCGGACACAAGCACTCTTCTAACATTACCAACCAGGGTGGGATCTATGTGTTCGTATGTGCGAGGGCTTTTTAGTACCGCTGAAACATGGACACCACCCTTATGGGCAAAGGCTGATCTTCCTACATAGGGAAGTCTTGAAGGATGGGGTAAATTTGCAATTTCAAAGACAAATCTTGAGACCTCCGTCAATTTAAAGAGCACCTCTCCTGCGGAGATCTGATATCCCATTTTTAAAACAAGATTAGGAATAATGGAACAGAGATTAGCATTTCCACACCTCTCCCCAATACCATTAATTGTCCCCTGAACTTGAGAAGCTCCCAAAAGCACCGCTTCAAGGGAATTAGCAACCGCACATTCTGAATCATTATGAGCATGAATTCCAAGAGGGACATTTTCTCCCAGGACTGCCTTCACTCTCTGAATTATCTCCCTTATTTCATGGGGCAAAGTTCCTCCATTTGTATCACAGAGACAGAGACAGTCTGCTCCTGCCTGATAGGCCCTCTTCAGCGTCTCTAAAGCATATTCAGGGTCCTCCTTGAAACCATCGAAAAAGTGTTCTGCATCATAAAAAACTTGGGATACCCTACTCTTTAGATATCTCACCGAATCCTCGATAATCTGAAGATTGTGTTCAAGCGTAGTATTAAGAGCCTCCTTGACATGAATAGTCCAGGTCTTTCCAAAGATTGTTACAGCTTCTGTTTTAGCTTGAACAAGACTTTGAAAAATTTCGTCAGTCTCAGGATTTTTCCTCGGATGATGAGTGCTACCAAAGGCAACTACCTTTGCATGTTTTAAGTGATAATCTCTAATATCCTTGAAGAATTGAGAGTCTTTGGGATTTGATCCAGGCCAACCACCCTCTATATAATCTATTTTCAATTCGTCTAACTTAAGGGCAATCCTGATCTTATCTTCTACAGAAAAATTTACTTCCTCTGCTTGGGCTCCATCTCTTAGTGTAGTATCGTAAATAAAGACCCTTCTCATTTTTCCTCCTTCACCTCTCCTTCAAGATTAAAGGCTTCATGAAGGGCTCTTACCGCAAGCTCTGTATATTTTTCCTCAATCACACAGGAAATCTTGATCTCACTCGTTGAGATCATCATGATATTTATTCCATGCTTGGCCAGGGTTTCAAACATTTTTGTTGCAACGCCAGAGTGGGTTCTCATTCCAGCACCAACTATAGAGACCTTGGCAATACGATCATCCCCTTCAAGTCTTTCAATGCCTAATTCCTCCCCAACTCTTTTGACAATCTCAAGGGCTTGCTTAAAATCAGGCCTTGGCACTGTAAAGGTTAAATCTGCCTTTCCGTCTGGTCTTGCAGTCTGAATTATCATATCAACTATAATTCCTGCCTCTCCAATAGGACCAAAAATCTTTGCTGCAACTCCTGGACGATCTGGAACTCCATATATGCTTATCCTTGCTTCGTTCCTATTATAAGTAACCCCTGACACAAGAACCTTTTCCATTTCTTCATCCTCCTCAGTTATTAATGTCCCCTCACTATAATTAAAGCTAGATCTCACTACCAGGGGGACTTTATATATCATTGCTAATTCTACAGACCTCATCTCAAGCACCTTTGCACCACTACTTGCAAGCTCAAGCATCTCTTCATAAGAGATCTTTCTCAATTTTCTTGCCCTAGGAACAATTCTTGGATCTGCAGTATAAACTCCATCAACATCAGTATAGATCTCGCAGAGATCTGCCTTTAGTGCTGATGCAAGAGCAACCGCTGTGGTATCAGACCCCCCTCTTCCAAGAGTAGTAATATCTCCATCTTCAGTAACACCTTGAAATCCAGCAACAACTACAATACGTCCAAGCGCTAGTTCTTTGCGAAGTCTCTCCGTCTTTATCTCCTTTATCCTTGCCTTGGTAAATAGATCAGTAGTCAGTATAGGTACTTGAAATCCCAAGAGAGCTATAGCATCATATCCCACGCTCTTCAGCAATATGGCAAGAAGCGAGCTTGTTACCTGTTCTCCAGTTGCTAACAGCATATCTAACTCACGTGGAGAAGGCTCAGGAGTTATCTGTTTTGCTAAATTTATAAGTCGATCTGTCTCACCTGCCATAGCAGAGACAACTACTACGAGATCATGTCCCTGTTTCTTATAGTTTATAACTCTCTCTGCCACATTCCTAATCCTCTCTAAATTAGCAACAGATGTTCCACCGTATTTCTGCACAATCAACATTTCTCCCTCTCCCCTTACTTTTTATCCCCAAATCTACCCCAGACAGGATCCTCCGAAAATCTGTCAAACCAAAAATCTGTGGGATCCAAACTTGCAGGATTTGGCCTAAGCTCAATACGATAATGATCACAATAATTCATCAACAATTCATATGCTTCATTCAATTCCTTCATCTTTTCAGGATCGCCACCTCTGTCTGGATGATATTCCTTAGCTAGACGGTGATAATTCTCAATTATCTCTCTTCTTGTCGTTGTTATTGGAAGTTTAAGAACCTTTCGCGCTCGCTCAAGTGCTTCCCACTTGGCTTTCCAATTCATGTCAAGTAGTCCATTTTAGAAGCTTTTTATAAATTTACAAGATTTACTTATTAAAATCACTTTCTTAAAAATCGCCCTCCCTGAATACCTCTGCTTCAAAGACATAGATTTCCGTTTCTGGATCTAGATAACAGTCCTCCGTTAGGCCTGCTTTAAGGCAGACATGCCGAAGAAAAGTATCTCTATCCCAACCATGCTCTTTTGCTACCTGTGGAAGAAGCAAACCTCTTTGAGGGCCTCTCCTTATGTAAATTCCATGTATTCCTGGAATAACTTCACTGGGAGAGACTCTCCTTAAAGGCCCGAGGACAGAAATTTCTATCTCTATATCCTTCAGTTCCTCTTCACTTAGAGGTGGAAATCGAGGGTCTGAAAAAGCAGATGATAGAGTTATACTCATAACCTCTTCAAAAAGGGGCCTTTCAGGAGAAATTGTACCAATACAGCCTCTCAACTCTCCCAATTTATAAAGTGTTACAAAGACACCCCATTTTTCCCACAAATGAGGATGGCGTTGAGGCAATGGAGGCGTAGGTTGGAACTGTCGCCCCTTGAAGTACTCCTCAAGTGTTTTTCTAGAAATAAAAAGAAGATAACTTTTCTCCTCTTTGCTAAGCATTAGAGAGAGCTAGTCCTAAGATCTATTTACCTTTCTGTTCAAGCTTTGCAAGTATTGCCTCTGCCTGCATTACTCCACTCTTTATTTCTCCATCAGGAAATACGAATGTAGGTGTCCCTCTGACACCTATTCTCTGCATGAGTTTTATGGTCTCATCTATCTTTTTATTCCCCTTTTCACATTGATTCTTTGACTTATATCCTGTCTTTAGTCCCTCATATCCTTTATTGTCACAGATAATGGAAACAGATTTTGCTCTCGCCTCTGGATGAATTGCTTCAAGCGGAAAGAGAATGACCTTAACGGACAACTTTCCATTTTTCACTAATTCTTCTAAGATAGCTTCTGCTTGTTTACAAAAAGGACAATCTGGATCCGTAATGAAGTAAATACTTGGTCCTGAGTTCCCCCAAGTAAAGGCTACTAATCTATCGAGTTCTTCAAGAATAGCTTTATCAAGAACCCTCTTATTCAGTAGGGCCAATTTTTCAGATGTAAGATTTTTTCTTGTCGATAGCTCTATTATGTTACCTGTTACGATGTACTGGCCCTTGGGATCAGTATAGAAAAGGGCCTTATCAGTCTCTGAGACTTTTACTACTACCTCACAAAGTCCAGCAATCGGTGATTTTTCAATCTTTACGAGGGTGAGCCCTCTTTGGATCGTATCCAAGGTCTTTTGAAGATCCTCGACCTTCGGACAGTCAAAGGACTGACTGATACCACCTTTGCAAGAAATCAGAAAAACAAGGGAACCAAGGCTAAGAACAAGGGTTTTTTTCATAGAAGATTCCTCCTCTCTAGTAAGATTTAAGATTAATATATTACAGCTCTTTTAAAATAAAAGTAGCGAAAGGAGAGCGTCCAGCCTTTTTACTTTTGTCATCAGGATATCCAACCGCTATGAAGGCAGCAAGTTCATAGTCCTCACTCTGGAGACCAAGGACCTCTTTAACTTTTTCTTCATTTTTTAAAATCTCCCCTAACCAACAGGTCCCAAGTCCATGGGCATAGGCTGAAAGGAGAATATTCTGGATACAGGCCCCTGCTGACTGATGATCCTTAATTTGATGATACATAGCCTTTTTCTCAAGAAAAACTCCAATAAGTACAGGTGCTCTCTTTACTAACTGGGAGTAAATGGTGAGCTTTGCTAACTTATCTTTAACTTCTTGAGACCAAATAATTACAAACCGCCAAGGTTGATTATTGTGCCCTGAAGGTGCCCAGATCCCTGCTTGAAGGATCTTATAGATTAGTTCCCGATCAGGTGTTTTTTCCTGAAATCGCCGAATACTTCTCCTTTCCTCAATAGCCTTAGTAACGCAACCAGCCAAGTCCTCGCACATGTCTCTTTGCCTCAACCTCTATATTTAACTCTCTTAAGACCTCCTTCCTAATCTCCTCAAGAAGTGCCTTATCTTCTACATATCCAAGTCTTACTTTATTACCCTTAAGAAGTGCTACCATTCTCGCAACAAGTAAGCCCACATTTATGGCATTCATGAGGTCCTTATCTTCCCAAAGAGAGGCCTTACTCTTGTAAGAATAAGCAATTGCCCAAGGTGGTATAATTGCCCCCATTGAATTTAAAGTAGTCACAAGATAACCCCCAGTCATAATGGCACCTGTGTCTGCACCTACCGCAATAACTCCAACTACTTTTCCCTCAAGATAGCTTGGTTCTCCAAAAGCAACCATATTTTCCATACAAGTCATCCGGTCAATTAAATTTTTCATCACCCCAGAAGGAGCAAACCAATAAATAGGAGTTCCAAAAATAATACCATCAGCCTCATAGATTCTTTCAAGAAGGACTTTTCCATAGTCCTCAAAGATACAAGGATATTTGCAGGTTGGTTCTTCGTTTCGTATACATCCAATACAAGGTTTAATCTCACCGTCGTAGAGGGAATAGAGGGAAGTATTAGCCCCTTCTCTTTCGCCTGCCTTTAGGGCAGACATCAATAATTGGGCAGTTCCGCCATTCCGATGAGGAGAACCGAGAAGCCCTATTATTCGCATTCCTTAAGCGCCTCCTTCCAAAATTTTGGTAGAGCAAAAGAAGCCTCGTGTATCTCAAAGTTGTAATAGAGCGTATTGTCAAGCTCTTTGCCCTTTGGTCTCTGGGGATCCTTGAAGGGACATCTCATAATATAAGCATTATCACTACCAAAGGAAGGCACATTTGCTCTATAGATATAAATTTCTTTTTGTGGATAGACCTCGCGGTAAATCTTATATACCCCAAGAAGGATATTTTTCATAGTAAAGGGAGTTCCGCATTGCTGAACGATGATTCCCTGCGGACATATCTTGAGTAACTTCTGGTGAAAATCCACTCCAAAAAGGGCATGGGACAGCTCCTGAAGATTCGCTTCATCACCAATGTCAGGATCGGTTGAGTCCACAATAACTAAATCAAAAGTTCTCCCCTCTCTAAGGAATTTATCAACTAACACGTAGGCATCTTCAGTAATTAAAGTTAATCGAGGATCATTAGGATCTTCAGGTAAGAGCTCTGGAAAATACTCCTTTATGAGCTTGGGGATCCTCGGATCAATGTCTACTATCACAACTTCCTCAACATAGGGATATTTTAATACTTCTCTTGCAGCTCCAAAATCACCTCCTCCACAAATTAAAACTTTTTTTATATATCCCTCTGGTGCACTCTGAATAGGTATATGAACAAGGGCCTCATGGTAAATAAACTCATCTCTTGAGGAAAATTGAAGGTTGTTATTTATAAAAAGCAGTCTACCCCAGAATTTATTCTCGAGAATGTATATATTTTGAAGCCCTGATTCACCGTATATGAGTCTACTTATGTAACCAAACACGTAATCCTCATTGACAAACTCTGCAAAAAATACCTTAACTCCTTTACCCTCAGAAGGTAAAGCCTTTGCCATTACCTCCTTTTTCATAGACTGGCTCCTTGAATTTTAGTGGCCCTACGAATTCAAGATTGAAATTTTATCTTATTCCCCCCTTTTGTCAATTTTTTAATTTCCCTTCCTGCGCTTTCAGATGCTTGAGTTTCAGAAAAATCTCTATAAAATAACTCTTGATGTTTACAGGACTCATTGAAGGAAAAGGTGTCATAAGAAGCCTTCAACCAAAGATCCAAGGTTATGAAATCTATATAGAGAGTGAATTCCCTCTTGAGGGCACCAAAATTGGTGATAGTATTGCAGTTGATGGTGTCTGCCTCACAATTATTAACTTAACAAAAAAGGGATTTCTCGCTCATCTATCCCCCGAGACCATCTCTCGAACCACCTTTAAACTTAAAAAACCAGGACAACTTGTGAATCTTGAGAGAGCCCTAAAATTAGGCGACCCCCTTGGTGGACATCTCGTGTCAGGACACGTAGATGGTGTTGCAGTTATCAAAAAAATTCTACCTCTTGGAGACTTTTTCCGATTTGAAATTGAAATTCCTCAAGAGTTTGCTCACTATCTTGTGCCTAAAGGTTCCATTGCTATAGACGGAATTAGTCTAACAATTAATGAAGTTTTTGAAAATTTAATTTCTCTTATGATAATTCCTCATACTTACAAAGTTACTACACTTCATACAAAAAAAGCTGGAGACTTTGTAAACTTTGAGATAGATATGATTGCCAAAATGGTCTATCGTTGGATTAAACCTTATATAGAAACTGAAATTTCCTCAAAAAAAGAGGGAATTACCCTTGACTTTCTCGTCAAACATGGCTTTGCTTAAGTTCTATTAAAAGGGAGGGGAGTTCCATGAGATTAAATCCAGAACTTGAGATAGTGGAAAAGCTTGCTCTTGAGCTCCTTGTCTGTGCAAGAACTGCACCTAAGGCAAGAGGCCAAGATGATCTAGTGCTAGCCTTAATTACAGAAAAAGATGAAATGGAAAAAATTGCTCAAGAAATGGAAAGAATTGCAGAAAGAGGAGAAGCCTTTAAGTTTTTCCGTAGAGATGCAGAAAACTTACGTAACTCCGATGCCCTTGTGCTTATCTCGCTTGATTTTAAGAGACCTGTTGGAGTAAACTGTGGAGGCTGTGGTTATACCTGTGACACTATTCTCAAAGAACCAAAAAGAGGAGAAGATTACGAAGGTCCTGTTTGTGCTATGAGACTCATTGATCTCGGTATTGCCATTGGATCAGCAGTTTCAAAGGCAAAGGATCTCTGTCTTGACAATCGAGTCATGTATACCATAGGAGTTGCAGTTAGAAAACTGGGGTTGATGCCTGGACAAATAATCCTGGGCATTCCATTAAGCATAAAAGGGAAAAACATCTTCTTCGATAGAAAGTTTTAAGTTGGTTAAAATCAAGATTTGTGGTATCACCAGAATTGAAGATATTTTCTTTATAGAAAAGTATCCTGTAGACTATCTTGGATTTATTCTCTATCCTCCTTCTCCCAGATTCGTAGGGGGAAACCTTAAGAACCTGCTTTCTCACGTGAAAAGGGCAATGAGAGTCGTCGTAATGGTTAACCCAACCTATGAGGAGGCAAAAAAGGTCCTTGATCAAGGTGCAGACTTCATTCAGTTACATGGAGATGAAAACCTTGAGTTAGGAAGAAAATTGGGACTTGATAGAATTATAAAAGCCTTCAGAGTGAAGGATTTCATAAATTTTGAGCAGTTAACACTTTGGAAAGGAGCCCATGCCATTTTACTTGATACGTTCAAAAAAGGAGTCCCAGGGGGCACTGGACAAACCTTTAATTGGGAACTTGCAACGGACGTTGTTAAAAAAGGTTTTAAAGTATTTCTTGCAGGAGGCCTAAATCCCGAAAACTTAGAAGAGGCAATTAGAAAGGTAAGACCTTATGGTATTGATATCTCATCAGGTGTAGAAAAGTCACCTGGAATTAAGGATCCGGAAAAAATAGAGAAGATTTTTCAAATTTTGGAAAAGAGCCATTAAGGAAAGGGGGTGCCACCCCCTTTATTTAATTAGGCTCAGCCAAATCCAAAACCTCTACCTCCTCCACAGGAGGATCCACTACCAAAACCAAATGATCTTCCCCAGGTGGTGGAAAAAGATGAATAGGTCTTCTCTACCTCCTTATTCCCACAGGATGGGCATCTCAACTCTCTCTCGTCATCTTTGGTGAAACATAAAGCCTCAAAAACTCTCCCACACTTCTTACATTTAAACTCATAAATAGGCATGAGAAGCAACCTCCTTTGTTTTGTTCTTTAGAAAAATGATAAAGTTTTACAGAAAATTTTCAAGGGGATCTTTAAATTAAACTTTTTTACTTTCGAAGCACCTGGTTGTTCTAAGTGAGGAAATATCTTCTACTCAAAATAGTTTTTAATTGCTTACTGCTTATGTTTTGGTTGTGATCTTATACAAAGTATCCACCTGCAAGCACGGTGACAGCTGAGCCCTGGCCAAAGGGAAGTGCTTCTTGATAGAAGATTTCTCCCCTTCCATTAAAGCCACCTTTAGATATTAACTTTGCAAGTAAATAAAGCGAACTTGATCCACAAATATTATAGAGGCTCTTCTCCTGAAGAAGTTCTGCTAATTCCTTTGAGCTTCCTGCAAAGGCAAGCTCAGTAAAATACCTATCAACTTTCAAAGCCTCATTAAGTAGGTCCTCATTCACAGGAGCTTGGTGTCCATATCTCAGCCCCAAGTGGCAGTAGTCTATACCAAGGACTAAATAGGTTCTCTCATCAAAGAGGTCAAGTAGTCCCTCAACAAATTTGTCAATATATTCTTCATTGGGAAGAATTGCTTGCATAGAACCAATAAGAAAGGGGAGAGCCACCAGTTCATCACTTCTTCCGTATTTCAGAAAAAGAGCCTGAAACTCAATAGAATGTTCAAGTTTGTGCGCCATATGATCTGGAAAGAGCTCAAGCTTCTTTGAGTTTGTGAGAAAAAGTAGACCTCCTCGGTCATTTCTCAAGATTCCAAAAGGTGTAGCCAGATCCTTGGTTAACACTGAAAGAGGAAACTCTAAGTAATGCCCAACTCCAAAAATAATTACTCTTGAACCTGGAGGTAGATTAAATCTTCTATAGGCCTCTGCATAGGCCCTTGCTCCTACTCTTATATCTATGTGAGGAGCAATAAGAATCCGTGGGGGATTGGCTGACTGGACTTCAGACAGTTTAAAAACTTCGCTTAAAAACCAATTAGCATCATTCTCATCTAATGGATAGGCTTGGTTTGCATGAGCCATTGGCCGTATCTTCAGCTGAAACCACTTTTCATAGGCCTTTTCTTTAAGCTCCTCGAATTTCTCACTCCAAAGAAGACCCTTTTCATCTAAAAAAGAAACCAAATTAGTAATTTCTTCAAGGGGAACTATCTGCCCCATTCTTCGAGTTGCTTCTGCCTGAAGATCCCTCAAATCATTATCACCATTCATCATTGCCAAAAGAAAAAGTACACTTTGAGGAAGCACTATCAATTCTTCAACAAATCCCAAGGGATCTCGTAAGAAAAATACAGGTTGTCCTTCGTATTCACCAGGAATGACATCAACTTGTCTGAGGATTGGCTTAAATTCTGGCTCTAAGGTATTACTCATTCTGTTATCTCTCCAAAATCTGCAGGTGTCAACTCCATACAAGCATTCTTGACACGCTCAATTGCTGAATAAAATTCCTCATCAATTGTTCTTACTCTCACACCAAAGGCCCTCTGAACTGCCTTCCTAACAATCTCACCCTTCATTAAGGCATTTTCCCAACCAAACTCAGCGTACTTCTCATTTACTACCCGATTGAGATCTACAAGAGCCTGTGCTCTATTTCTACGTTCCTCCACTGCAGAGGAAAGCGGAATCCTGAGAAAATTGTCAATCTTGGAAAGAAAACTTTCATAAAAACTAGCAGGGAAACGAGGATCAAATTCTTCTATGGCAAAACCAAAAGTTATCAACATAGGCTCCTTAAGATAAGTAAAGAGATCTTCCTCGATCAACTCTGAATCTTCTCTATAAAAATCCATATAAAGCCTATAGGCTTGTTTTGCCTTTTCTTTGACATTTGGAGGCTTTTCTGTGTTGAATTCCAAAATATAGTGATAAAGGCTTTCATCCACTACTATGGCTAAGATTTCACGAGCCCCAAGTTCCCTCATTGCTTCAAGACGATGTCTCCCATCAACTACGTAATATTTTCCACCCTTAGGAACTACTACAATCGGTGTCAAGAAGCCCAACTTCTCAATAGCCATCTCCAGATGTTTTTTTAGACTTTCGGAGACATCCCTTTGAAAAGGGGGAATAGAGATTTCCTCGAGTCGGAAAAGCGCTAATTTCAAAGGTTGCCTTCTAACTGGATCCTCGAAGCTCGCTATTTCCTTCATAACTCCCCCTCTGTAGGGAAATCTTAATCAGCTCTTTTTCTGAGAATTGGAGGAATATCAATTACATCCTCCCCAAGGTCTCTCCAATTCGGTCTTTTAAGTTCCTCTCGTCTCTTCTCCCTTTCACTAAATGAGATAACTTTTTCTCCCTTTTTGTTAGACTCTTTCTCAATACCTGTTGCGATTATTGTAAGTCTAAGGGTATCTCCCAAGGTTTCGTCGAAGACAACACCAAAATAGACACGGGCATCAGGATGAAGTTCTTTGGTAACAGTACTAGTGATGATTTGGGTTTCCTGAATGGTCAAAGTTTCTGGATGAACACTCATATTTAAAAGAATTCCCTTGGCTCCACTAATAGATAGGTCGTCAAGAAGGGGGCTTGATATAGCCATTTGGGTTGCTAACTGGGCCCTATCTTCACCCTGAGCCTCTCCCATACCCATAAGGGCAACTCCTCCGCTTTCAGTCATCACCGCCTTTACATCTGCAAAATCAAGATTTATATATCCAGGTGAAAGAATAAGATCAGATATGCCTCTTACCGCATAATATAATACATCGTCTGCTTTTTTAAACATCTCATAGAGCCTTTCCTGTGGGGCACCAAGGAGAATGAGTTTATCATTGGGAATAGTAATAAGTGTATCTACATACTTCTTCAATTCTTCAATGCCTTCCTCAGCCTGTCTGATTCTAATCTTTCCTTCGAAGGTAAAGGGCTTTGTGACTACCGCAACCGTAAGTATCCCCATCTCTTTACATATGCTGGCAATTACAGGGGTTGCTCCTGTTCCCGTTCCTCCCCCCATCCCTGCAGCAAGAAATACCATATCTGCATCCTTAAGAGCATCTCTAATCTCTTTCTCAGACTCCTCAGCAGCACTCCTTCCCACCTCTGGCTTACCACCTGCTCCTAATCCTCTTGTAAGTTTCTTCCCAAGTTGAACTTTTACTGGTGCAGGATTTAGAGATAAGACCTTATAGTCAGTATTTGCTACAATAAATTCAACCCCCTTAAGTCCTCTTCTTATCATATGAGCTACCGCATTCCCACCTCCACCTCCCACTCCAATCACCTTTATATTTGGCTGAAGCTTAATATTTTCCTCATCCATCAGTTCGAAGGCAAGCCTCATCTCTTCCTCCTCTTTAATTATTTATTTTTTGAGTTTCAAAAGATCTCTAATCATATCCAGAATACCTCTCTTTTTCTGGGGCTTTTCGGTAGCTTGATAATAGTTCTGATAGGCATAAATGAGCATCCCCACAGCAGTGGCATATTGAGGATGATAGATCTCCTCTGTAAGCCCAGGCAGTCTCTCAGGAAAACCTATTCTAGCAGGAAGATCTAAAATCTGATCACACAAGTAAATAAGCCCTGGAAGGAGAGCAGAACCACCTGTAAGCACAACACCGCTTGTTAAATAAGTCTTCGGAATATCCTTAATTTCAGAATCTATAAGGGCAAGTAACTCCTTTACTCTTTCTTCAAGAATCTCTGCAAGAATTTTCTTCTGTATACTTCTTGGAGGTCTATTACCTATTCCTGGCACTTCAATAATTTCGCCTTCTTCAACCAACTCCCTAAGACACACTCCCTCTTCCAATTTCAATCGTTCTGCATCGTTTTTACTTGTCTTGAGACACACAGCAAGGTCATTTGTCAAAAGATCTCCTCCTACGGGAATTGATGAAGCAAACCGAAGAACTCCCTCTCTATATACAACTATATCACTTGTCCCTCCCCCAAAGTCAATGAGAAGAACACCAAGATCTTTCTCCTCTGGAGATAGCACAGCCTCTGCAGAAGCAAGGCCTTGAAATACAATACCATCTACCTCTAATTCCAGGTATTCAAAACACTTGAGCAAATTTTGAACACAAGACCGCTGGGCAGTGATAAGTTGCACATGGGCCTCAAGACGAACCCCTGTCATTCCGAGAGGTTGAGTTATTCCTCTAGTTTGATCCAAAACAAATTCTTGAGGAATGACATGTAGTAACACTCTATCCTGAGAGATGTCAACTGCCTGAGCAGAACTTAAGACTTCCTCAATGTCTTCATGGGTTACGACCTTTTCCTTAAGGGCTACAACTCCCATTCCTGAGTGGATCTTTATGTGACTTCCAGCAACACTTGTAAAAACAAGGGAAGGCTGAACTTTAGCCTGCCCTTGAGCCTTATCTATAGCGGATTTTATACTATTAGTTGCCTCCTCTATGTTAATAACTGTTCCCTTTTTTAACCCCTGAGAGGGACTTACACCCATACCTGTTACCCAAAGTTTCCCATCCCTCTCCTCTCCAATTAGGGCACATATCTTCGTTGTCCCAACATCTACAACAAGAATACCACCATCTCTAGCCATCTCTTAACCCCTAAATTTAATTAAGGCCTTACCTTGGGGATAATCAAGTCTAATTAACTCTACCTTTTCTATCATATTTGTCTCGTAAAGATAAACCATAATTTTATCCAAATTTTGATAAAGCCGTGCCATATCCTCAACTACCCCCAAGGGAAAATAAATCTTTAACTGAGTTTTAGTCTGTAAGATAATTTTATCTCTCTCTAAGGTTATTTTAGAATAATTTTCATAAACTGGAAGATACCTTTTGTTATCTTTCAACCAAGATAAAAACTTAAAGAAGTTATCTTTCCATGTATCATCTTTGATCTCAATTAGAGGATAAAAGAGATAATCTTGCGGAAGGATACTACCCAATATGACACCTTTTCTATCAACAAGATATCCCTTGTTGTCGAGAACTAAAATAGCAAGGCCCTCTCTCTCCTTTATGACTATTTCTAATACCGATGGAGGCCTTCTTGCTAAGAAGGCTTCTTCCACATAAGGATGAGATTCAATTCTCTTCTTCAACTCTTTTAGATCAATCCTAAAAAGCCTCTCCCCTCCTTTCAACCCAGTTAGTCTAATGACATCATCCCTACTGATCTTAGTCCCTCCACTTACCTTTACTTCTTTGACTACAAAAAGGTCAGTAAAATATAACGAGTAAACCATTAAAATAAAAATCACTATAAACAAAAATAAAACGAATAATTTACGTTTATTTCTAATTACAAAGTCTCTCATTGTCTATCCCCAAAAACTTCACCTCTGGTTCAAGAAAAATTTGAAACCTCTCATAAACTTTCGTCTTAGCAAGATAGATTAGCTCCAAGACATCCTGTGCCCTTGCTTCTCCAAGATTAACAATAAAATTTGCATGTTTTTCAGAGATCTTGGCATTTCCAATTCTAAAACCTTTAAGTCCAACCTCTTCTATCAGAGCTCCTGCATAACAACATGGAGGATTCTTAAAGGTTGATCCGAAGGTTCTCTCCGCAACTGGTTGAGTTCTTCTTCTCCTCTCCCAGAAATCTCTAAGTCTCCTTTGTATCTCCCTTTCATCAGTTTTGGGTAGCGCAAGCTCTGCAGATATTATAATCCCTGGAACTTTAAAGGAACGATAGGTCCAATCATGATCTGAAGGTATAATCTCTTTCACCGCATTACCCTCATAAATCTCTACCTTTCTCACAAAGGCAGAGGTAGTTATTCCAAAGGCTCCAGCATTCATTCTAATTGCTCCTCCTAAGGTTGCAGGAACACCAGCCAAAAATTCAAACCCTCCATAACCCAGTTTTCTTGCACCTGCAATTATCTCATTTATTTTCGTCCCCGAAAGTACTCTCATTACTAAAGTTTGTCCATCTTCCGTAATTATTTTAAAACCCTTCATCTTAGTGAGAATTAACACCACTCCAAAAAATCCACTGTCAGCAACTAAAAGATTACTTCCTCCACCTATCACGTAATGAGGAATCTGCCTCTCAATCAAAAAGTCTAAAGTTTTAATTAATTCCTCTTTACTTCTTGGGAAAATGGCCCTTTTGGCTGGACCACCAATTTTAATAGTCGTGTAGGGTGCAAGAGGAACATCTCTTAAAAATTCAAAGCCTTCCTCAATAAAAAATCTATCGAGCTCTTTAAGCCACTGCATCTTCACTCACTTGATCTTCCGAAAGTATTTTTTCGTGAATTTTGTAAATGTTGCCAGCACCCATTGTTACGAGAAGAGTCTCTTTTTCTGCAAGTTTTTCAATCAACTCTGGAAGTCTCTCCAGATCCCCCTCAAAAAATGTAGGCCGAACACCTCTTACCTCTTTCACAGCCTCATAAAAGGACTCTCCAGTCACTCCTGGTATTGGAACCTCACTTGCAGGATAAATATCAGTAAGAACTAATATATCTGGCTCTCTTAATACGAGAAGAAAATCCTCCCAAAGGGCTTTTGTTCTAGTATAGCGGTGAGGCTGGAAGACAAGTATTATCTTTTTTTGAGGATAGAGATCCCTGATAGCCTGAAGTGTTGCAGAAATTTCTCTTGGATGATGAGCATAATCATCAAGAAGAATTGCTCCCCTATAAATCCCCTTGAATTCAAGTCGTCTCTTTACACCCCTAAATTTCTCAAGAACTGCTAAAACTTTTTCCGTAGGTAACCCTAAAGTTATGGCTACTCCAATAGCCCCAAGGGCATTTAGGGCATTGTGTTTACCTGGTATACAGAGTTGGAATTTCCCAATCTTTTCACCTCTATAATGAACTTCAACCTTAGGATTAGCACCCTCTTTTACGATGCGACCTCTAAGTTCAGCCTCATCAGAAAACCCATAAAGGAGAAAGGGACCTGAAAGGTCCTCAATAGCCTCTCTCACTCCAGGATCATCAATGCAAAGGATTACCCGTCCTTCCGGATTTACTCTCATTATGAAATTTGCAAAGGCCCTTTTAATTGCAGGAAAATCTGCATAAAAGTCTAAGTGTTCTCGATCAATGTTAGTTATCACCTCAATAAAAGGTGAGTAGAGGAGAAAGGATCCATCGCTTTCGTCTGCTTCTGCCACAAGATACTCACTTCCTCCAAGAATAGAATTACTTTTAATATTGTTAATTATGCCTCCTACAACTACCGTAGGATTGAGTCCCAGATTTATCAGTATCTCTGCTATCATGGAAGTAGTTGTCGTTTTACCGTGTGATCCTGCAACAACAATACTTTTAGGATAGAATCTCATTACTTCTGAAAGCATTTTAGCTCGTGGAAGAATAATTAGGCCCTTTTCCTTTGCTCTCCTTATTTCAGGATGGTCCTTAGGAATAGCAGAAGAATAGACAACTATTTCTGCCTCTTCGATGTGTGATGGATCATGTCCAAGGCTTATCTTGACCCCCTCCCTCAAAAGGGGCTCCAGATATCTACTTCCTGAAAGATCACATCCAGAAACCTCATGGCCGAGCCTATGAAGGATTAGAGCAAGTCCACTCATACCAACTCCACCAATTCCAATAAAATGGATCTTTCGCTTCTTTTCAAGCATGGTGGCATCTCCTTTCCATCATTAACCTTCTCGTCTCATTGATAATAATCTCTGCTGGATCTCCCTTCTTCAATTTTTCATAATTTTTAGACATCTTCTTCAAACGCTCACCATCGAGAAGAAGATTTGCCATAAGCTCTGCTAAGGCTTCCTTTTCAACAGAATCCTGTTTAAACATCATCGCAGAGCCTGCTTCAACAAGGACTTCAGCATTTTTCTCCTGATGCCCATGTGTTGCATAAGGAAAGGGAACGAGAATTGCTGGTTTTTCAAGGGCTATGAGTTCTGCAATAGTTGTTGCTCCTGCCCTTGAAAGGACAAGATCAGCCTGAGCATATGCCCATGCCATATCATCAATAAAAGGGTATATCCTAAGCCTCTCTCTCTGCTCCTTAGATAGATTGAGCCTTTCATAGGCTTTTCTTACCCGGTCAAAGTCCTCAAATCCCGTCTGATGAATTACAAAGAGTTTAGGAACTCTTGAAAATAGGGCCTCTATAATGTTTACAAGCAACTCATTAATAAATCTTGCACCAAGACTTCCACCAAGAACAAGAAGCCCTCTTCCCTCATGCTCTCTCTTTCTGCTCTCAAGTAGTGCCTCTCTTACGGGATTTCCAGATACCACGGTCTTACTTTCTGGAAAATACACACTTGTTTCTTCAAAGCTAACAAAAATCCTATCAACAAATCTTCCTAATAGCTGATTTGCCTTGCCTGGAATTACATTTTGTTCGTGAAGACAGCAAGGGATCTTCTCTATCTTTCCAGCAACTACTACTGGAACCGACACATAACCCCCTTCGGAAATAACGACCGAAGGTTTGACCTCTCTTATCAAATCTCTTGCTCTCTTTAAGCTCTTTAGCATTTTAAATACCGCTCGGACTTGGTCTCTGATAGGACGACCAACAAATCCTTCAACGTCAAGGTGATAGACAGAAAAAGGTTTTTTTCCTAAAAGATGTCTCTCTACCTCTCTCATGCCAGCAACAAAAAAGACCTCTTCATTCATGGCAAGTAATCTTTCTGCAATGGCAAGGCCTGGAACTATATGTCCTCCTGTTCCCCCTGCCACAATAAGCCATCTCAATGAAAGATCTCCTCCTTTCTTGCCTCAACAAGATATTTAGGTGCATACTTTAAAACTAGTTCCCTAAAGACTTCTCCCCTTTCCTGATAGTCACGAAATTGGTCAAAACTTGAACAAGCTGGTGAGAGTAGCACAACATCTCCAGGAGAGGCTACTTGAAAGACGACACTTAAGGCCTGTGGAAGATCCTCAACAATGTAGGTCTCTACAAGCCCTCCTAATTCATTCCAGATTATCTCCCTTGCCTCCCCAAAGAGAATAAGAGTCTTGACCTTCTCCCTAATAGGTTTTCTTAAAACTTCATAGGATCCGCCCTTGTGTCTACCACCAAGAAGAAGAATTATAGGCCCTGTCTGCCCCTTCAATGCCTGATAGGTCGCATCTACATTTGTTGCCTTGGAGTCATTTACAAAGGTAACCCCACCAAAGGTCCCAACATACTCAAGACGATGAGGAAACCCAACAAATTCTGAAATCAACCTCTCACAGGCCTCTCTACTTGCTCCTGCAAGCCTTCCCGCAAGCAAGGCAGAAGCTAAATTTAGTCTATTATGAAAGCCAAGAAGTTTGAAGGAAGTAAGAGAGTATTTCTCTTCTTCTATAAAGTTGAGCACAATTTGATCGCCTTCCACAAAAGCAGAGACTCCCTCTACCCTCTCTCCACTAAAAAAGTGAATTCTTCCTTTCACCATTCCTGCAAATTTTTGGTAATAGGGCTCACCATAAGGTAAGATTGAGTAGTCTCCCTCACCCTGTCTTTCAAATAGCCTATACTTGTAATAGGCGTATTCTCCAATAGAAGAGTAACGATCTAAATGGTCTGGGGTAATATTTAGTAAAATCCCTATCCAGGGACTAAAGGTCTCCACAGTTTCCAACTGAAAACTTGAGACCTCAAGCACGATTCTATCTACCCTTGCACCTGATAAAATCAATTCTGAAAGAGGAATTCCATAGTTACCGCCAGTAAAGACTTTGAATCCCGCAATCTTTAGAACTTCTGATATCATAGCGGTAGTTGTGGTTTTTCCGTTGGTGCCTGTAATAGCAATAACTTTTCTCCGTTCTTCAAGAGTGAGGAATCTAAAGGCAAGTTCAAGTTCTCCAATAACAGGAATGCCATTTCTTAGAGCAGGTAAATACACGTCTCTTGGTACCCCTGGGCTCACTACCACAAGATCAGCCTTTGACATGGTCTCTGGTTTATGACCACCTGTCTCAAAGGTGACCCCCTGGATCTCCATAGAAGATACCAATGAAGGAGGTAATTCCTCCCTTCTCCTGGTATCAGAAACTACGACTTCTGCCCCTTTTACAAGCAAAAGCCGAGTTACCGCCTGACCACTTCGTCCAAAGCCAATTACAACAACCCTTTTACCTCTGATATCCATAACCGCTCCTACCTAATCTTAAGTGTGCTCAGTGCCAAAAGTCCACAAATCACAGAAATTATCCAAAACCTAACAACTACTTTATTTTCTTTCCACCCCTTTAGCTCAAAGTGATGATGAAGGGGAGCCATCTTAAAAAGTCTCTTTCCTCCTGTCATTTTAAAATATCCCACCTGGAGAATAACTGAAAGGGCTTCAATAACGAAAACACCACCTGCAAGAACGAGCAAGAACTCCTGTTTAATCATAACCGCTATAGCTCCCATTACCCCTCCAAGAGAAAGAGACCCTACATCTCCCATAAAGATCTCAGCTGGATGCGAATTATACCAAAGAAAACCAAGCCCAGCCCCCCCAAGAATTGCACAAAAAATAGCAAGCTCTCCTGCCCAAGGAACATAGGGAATAAATAGATATTGGGCAAATTTTGCATGACCTGCCACATAGGCTAAAACTGTATATACACCCGCAACAACACAAAAGGGCACGATCGCAAGTCCATCAAGACCATCTGTTAGATTCACTCCATTTGAACTCCCAATAATCACAAGCCCAGAAAATACTAAATATAAAATTCCTATATCAAAAACAAGTTTCTTAAAAAAAGGAAGATTGATCGTTGAAGGAAAATCTAAGACGTGAAAAAGTAAATAATAAAATATAACAACTAAAAATAATTGAAGAGCTAATTTTTCCCTAGCACGTAGTCCTAAATTTTTGCCTCTTTTTATCTTCAAATAGTCATCAAGAAAACCAATAAAACCAAAACCAAGCAACATAAAAAGGGCAAGCCATATAAAAGGATTTGTCAAATTACACCAGAGCAATACAGATACTGTAACACCAAGAATTATTACTACTCCTCCCATAGTAGGAGTACCTTTCTTTACCTGGTGATGAACAGGTCCCTCTTCTCTAACTATCTGCCCAAATTGTTTCCTTTTTATATAGTTTATAAAATATGGCATAAGAAAATAGACTATCAAAAACGCTGTTATTGATCCATAAATCATCCTAAACGTTATATATTTAAATACATTAAAAACCGATATCCATTCACTAAGAGGATAGAGGAGATGATAAAACATATAGCTACTCTTTTCTCCCTATCTCAATAAGCTTTTGAGTAATTCTCTCCATTCTCATGGATCTAGATCCTTTTATAAGAATAACTAATTCCTCTTCGGGAAGTACTGTTTTCTCAAGGAACTCATCAACACTGCCATATAGCTCAAAAGGTTTTCCAGAGGGACTAAATCCAGAAGCATAATATTCTGCCATCTCCCCAATAAAGATAGCCCAATCTGCGCACTCAGAGGCTAATCTCCCTATTTCCTCATGAAGTTTTTCACTTTCCTCTCCTAACTCTTTCATATCACCAAGTATTGCTACTCTCATTCTGTGCCCTTTTGCTCTTAACGCAAGTAGCCGTAAAGCCTCTCTCATTGAACCTGGATTTGCATTATAGGAATCGTCAATTATAAGCCATGGTCCTATGTCTATAAATTTTGCCCTCATGTAGAGTGGTCCATCACTTGGGATCGACTCAACAAGTGACTTTAACCTTAAACCTGTTGCAAGCCCTGCTGAAAGCCCAGCAAGAAGGTTGAGTACATTGTGTTTACCAAAAAGAGGAACCTTAATCTCATATACCTCATCATTAAACTCTATACTAAATCTCGTTCCCTCTTCTAACTCAAAGTATGATATTAGCCTCAGATCTGCTCCTTCCTCCTCTCCAAAGGAAATCTTTTTTTGAGGGAATTCTCTAACCCGATTTCTCAATATTTCCTGGTCATAAAAATACACAAGGGTGCCTTCCTTAGGGGTCCCTTCAAAAAGGGAAACTTTCTCCTCTAAGACTCCCTCAATACTTCCAAGCCCCTCTAAATGGGCAGGATAAATACAGGTTATCACCGATATAACTGGGCCTGCAATTTCAGTTAGTCTTCTTATCTCACCCTTTTTGCTGGTTCCAATCTCAAGGATCACCCAGTCTGGATTTTCCCTAATCCTTAGAATACTTAAAGGGACGCCAATAAGATTATTGTAATTTGCTTCGTTCTTTGCAATCTTATAAAAACCTTCAAGAAGTGTAGAGAGGAGTTCTTTAGTGGTAGTTTTCCCGCAAGAGCCTGTTATTGCAATGACTCTAAATCCTCTCTTAAGTCTGTAATATCTTGCAAGCTCCCCAAGGGCATAAAGTGTATCATTCACAAGAATAACCGAGATCGTTTTTGGTAGTTCTTCAAGTTTCATATCTGCTGGGATTTTGTGTACTAGGAGACCTTTTGCTCCCTTGGCCAAAGCCTCTTTCCAAAAATCATGTCCATCATATCTTTGCCCTTTGAGTGCCCAAAAAATATACCCAGGCTCAAGAAACCTCGTATCTGTTGCAATTCCCTTAAAGGGAATCCCCATGTCCCCATTAATCAGAATTCCCGAAACTGCCTTAACGATCTCTTCTGTGGTAAAAGGATTTTCAACTAACATAGCTTATTATCCCTTTGTAAGCTTTTTAACTAATTCTCTATCAGAGAAAGGAATACGCCTTCCTGCAATTTCTTGATATTCCTCATGTCCCTTTCCCGCCAGAAGAAGAATATCTCCATCCTTTAGCTCATTGAGAGCAAATCGGATAGCCTCCTCCCTGTCAGGAATCTTCACATAGGGTTTAACCCCATCGAGTCCTTTCTCTATTTCATCTAAAATCTTTAAGGGGTCCTCCGAGCGAGGATTATCCGAAGTTAGGACTATAAAATCAGCAAATTCCTGAGCAACCTTCCCCATAATAGGCCTTTTTCCTGGATCTCTCTCACCTCCACATCCAAAAAGCACAATAAGCCTCCTCTTCTTTAACACTAAAATACTTTTTAAGGCGTTCTCCAAAGCATCAGGCGTATGAGCATAATCAACAAATATAAGTGCAGTTCCTTTTTTTCCACAGAGTTCAAGCCTTCCTGGAGGATTAGTTAGTTCTCTTAGAGCATCTATGACATCCTTTAAAGGAAGCTTGAGAGCCAACAGACAGCCAAGGAGTGTGCCCACATTTTTTGCTTGATAGTCTCCAAAAAGCTTTGTCTCAATATCAAATTGCTGATTTTCTATTTCAATACGAAGTTTGAGACCAGGAGTGCGGTCAATAATACTAACTTTTACTCTTCCTCCATCATTAACTGGAATGACATTTAGTTCTCGAAATGAAGCCTTGAGCTCATCAAAAAGCTTCTTTCCATAAGGACTTTCAAGAGATACTACCACACTCGCTTTAGTCTTTAAATATTCAGTAAAGAGCTTTTTCTTAGCCTGATAATAATTTTCAAAAGTCCCATGGTAGTCCAAGTGATCCCTTGAAAGATTGGTAAAGGCTCCTAAGTCAAACTTAAGTCCATAGATTCTATCCTGAGAAAGGGCATGAGATGAAACTTCCATCACTACGTAGCGAAGCCCCTTCTCATGTGCTCTTTTAAGAAGAGGTGCAAGCTTGAAAGTTGAAGGTGTTGTCTCCTGAGAGGGAATCTTTTCTGAAAGGTCATAATAAAGAGTTCCAATATATCCTGCTGGAAAACCCAAAGTCTCAAGAGTTGTCTTCAGGAAAAAGGCAACAGAGGTCTTACCATTGGTGCCAGTTACCCCCAAAAATTGGAGACGCTCTTGGGGATTTCCATAAACCCTTAGAGCTAATATCGAAGAAAACTTAAGCGCATTTTCAACTCTTATTTGAGTGATAGGGAGAGATCTATCTATTTCTGTCTCCCTAATGATAGCTACTGCTCCTCTTTCAATGGCCTCTCCAATGAATCTATCACCATGCGTCAATGTTCCCTTTCGAGCAACAAAAATAAATCCCTCCCTGACCTCCTTTGAATTTTCAGTAACCCCCTTTACTATCAAATCGCCTCTAAAATTTTCAACCTCAAGAATTTCTTCTCCTTTCAAAAGTTCTTCAAGTTTAGGCCACATACACTATAGGGCTGTTACTGGATGGTTCATGAGACTCTTCTTAAATTTCTCCCAATCTATACTATCTTTTCCACTATCAGGAAGGTAACCAGTGAGGAGATATACTTTTTCATTTTTTAACAAGAAAAAGAACCACTGTTTTTTGTCGGGAACGACCAAGAAAATAGGTTCCTGATTGTCTTGAACATTTTCACATGCTGGCTTTCTCTTAAGTAACAAGGTAGGATTGAGATCTTGCGCACAATATCTAGAAAAGTATCCCTTCACTATATGAAGTGGAGTAATCATTAAATATGCTCCTACATTTTTTACTCCGTGACCACCCATCTCCCAGGTTACATCACTAATTTCCAGCCCTAGCTCCTTGGGAGAGATTATAATAGGCTCTAATAGAAAATTCTTCTCTTCTTTACTCAAAAACACGAGTAGTTCACCAGTATTTGCCTTAAATATTGCCAAATTTCTAATATCAATAGGTGAACTATTATTCAATTTACTATTAACCCTCTTACTGAACTTCAAGTCAAGAGAGAGATACTGGCTCTCTCCTGCTTTTAATTTCGAATCAAAAATCTTCTCCAATCCTGAAATTCCCTCATTTTCATAAACACTTCCAATAAGAGGCTTTATTTCTTCCATAAGGGGTGCTCTTTTTATCTCTCCTTTTATTATCACATTCTCTACTTGCTGAAATCTCTGAAGCTCTTCGTAGTTTAATCCCTCTGCGATTAAAACAAGACCCCTTTTAGGTAGTTCAAAGTAAGAAGGTAAATAACGCCTTATTTCTTCGGGTATATCTTTTCCAATAATTGATCTTCCTCTAATTACATAGTAGGCCTGAAATTTCTCTTTGTTAATTACAAGAGGTTCCCCATTTCGGTCAAGAAGGTATCCCCGTTTAAGAGGTTGATTATATGATGTTCCTCCTTTTTTTATATTTAAAATAAATGTAAATATGAGAATGATAAATGCTAAGTAGATACAGATGTTTCTTTTACAAATCATCTCAGTCTGATCTGCTCTTTATCTTGAGGCGGACGAAGTCCGAGTGCCTTTGCTTTCTCTAAGAGAACTTCTCTTGATGTGAGTTGATTTAATTCCTTATCAAGTTGTGCCCTCTCAAGACTTAAAGCCCTTTTTTCCATCTTCAGCTTAAAGTAAATTATACTTTTATGAGATACAGCGATTGTTAATACAAGAAATACACAAAGAAGCAGTAAGAGAAGAGCTGTTTCTAAAAGGTCTACCGCTCTATCCTTTAGAGAGCTTTTTTCTTCCGCCCTCTCTCTACGAATTGAGGTTTTGTAATTAATTCCTGGTTTTACGGTATATACCTTACCATTCATTGATCTTTCCTCCTTTCTGCCACCCTCATTTTTGCACTACGTGCCCGAGGATTTAACTTAATCTCCTCAGGTAATGGTGTAATTGGTTTCTTTGTAAGAACTATGAGTCTTTCATCCGATTTAAAGGCATTTTTTACCAATCTATCTTCAAGAGAGTGAAAAGAAATTACTGCAAATCTTCCGTAAGGCTTAAGAATCTCTGGGATCTCCTTTAGAGCAGTTTCCAGATTCTCAAGCTCTCGATTTACTTCAATTCTTATTGCCTGAAAGACTACTGCTAATAGGTCCTTTTCTTTTGGTGGAGTGGGTCTATAGAGGTCTCTTACGAGTTGAACTAAATCGGATGTTGTTTCAATTCTACATTTCTTTCGCCTTTCACAGATTACCCTGGCTAAGGCCCTTGCCCGTGGAACTTCTCCTCTCTTAAAAATTCGCACCAATTCCCTTTCAGGCAAACGATTCAAGATATCTGAAGCTGTTAACTTTAGCTCATCACTCATCCTCATATCAAGGGGCTCATCCCTTTGAAAAGAAAATCCTCTGCCTGACTGTTCAAGAAGAAAAGAGGATAAACCAAGGTCTAATAGCACTCCATCAGCCCTGAGCCCTTCTGCATCTAAGACCTCTCTAATGTGAGTAAAACTTAAAGGAAAAATTTTAACCCTCTTTCCATAGGGTTTTAACCTCTCTCTTGCAATCATTAGAGTATCCTCATTCCACTCAAAGGCATAAACAGTTGCCCCTCTTTTTAAAAATGCCTCAGTATGTCCACCTGGTCCTAAGGTCCCATCCACAATTATCTTTCCTTCCTCTGCAGGAAGCCATTCCAATACCTCTTTAAGTAATACAGGCTTATGGATCTCAGTTTCGTTCACAGGCAAAGTAGGGCTGAATCATAGCTAAAATACTTTCGAAATTATCTCTAATCTTGGTAAACCTCTCTTCCAAACTAGTAGGGTTCCAAATCTCAAAATAATTGAGCATCCCTAGGAGCACTACTTCACCCTCTGCCTTAATTTGCCTTCTTAGAGGAAGGGGCAAAAGAACTCTTCCTTGTTTGTCGGGTTCCACTTCTTCAGCAGATCCAAGGAAGTATCTCAGAAATTCTCTTCCCTCACGATGACCAAAAGGTATACTAAGAAGGGCCTTCTCAATTTTTTTCCACTCAGCAAGAGGATAGGCGACAAGGCACTCAGGAAAGTTGGTAATAACCAGGGTTTCAGATCCATAGTTAGTTCTTAGAATCTCTCTAAATTTGGAAGGTAAACTAAATCGCCCTTTCTCATCAAGAGAGTGAAGAAATTTCCCTCTAAACATCACTTCCACTTTCTTCCACTTTATACCACCCAATGATATTTGACCAAAGAAAAAAGTCAAGGGGGTTTGTAATTTCCTGTTTTTTTTGGCAAATTGAACAGAGGATGGTTTAAGATTATGGACAGACAAGTAAAGAAAGAGGGAAGGAAAGAGGGGAAGAAAAAGCGTGCCTAAAAAGAAAAAAGTGCTTTAGAAAGACATTTTTAGAGAGTATTTTTATGGTCTAATATAAATAAAACCCTCCTTTTGCCAGTCTACCAAAGCTCTAATACCTGAGTCAATCACCTCAACTGGTGGTGGCACTAAATCTGTTGAAAGACCAAATGTTTTAAAAGGATTTTTACAAAAGTAAAATCTAACTCCTCTTTCAGTCAAACTCAGAAACATTTCCTCATAGGGCTCAAAATTCTCCACTACCTTTATGCCCTCAAAATTTATTAAAACCCTAATTTCATAAGGCTCATCCTTTATAGTTGCGAGCAGGTTATTAACCTGCCTTAAACGACCTGCGAATCGACTTGGATCTGGAACATGAAAAAAGCACTTTCAGGGCTTCCATAGGCTCCTCCTTTTTCATAATTTTTGATAATAGTATACAACATTATGGTTAATTTTCTTCAAAACAATATTTTTTTTTCACAAAGTCGGACCCTTTGCTTAGTATATGCTAACGGTGACGTTTGAAGCTGACACTAAGATGAAGGGGACCTTAGGGCCCCCTTGATATGCTTAACATCTAAAAGAATAGTTCGAGGGAACCATAAAGATTCCACATTTTATCAATTGGCACATACATAGTCATAGCCCTCATGAGGTCCTCCATGTTACCAGATTGTGCCCACCTCTTGATATCACTAATCTTTCTTGGAGTTTCAAGCCAGTTTGCTGAACCATAGTAGTTAAACCAGTAATACTGAAAGCCCACTCTCAGTAATGCTCTGCCGTTTTTGACAAGCTTTTCACCAACTGGAATATCTTGTTGCCAATAAATCTCCGCAACATGTCCACGTGTGGAGAGTTTATTCATGTATGGATCATCAGTACCAACGTGGAAGGGCATCCACCACTTAGAGCCATAATTATATTCAAGCCCAAGTTTTGCCCCATAAACCCAAGGAATTGGTGTTCTTAAGCCTACATAAATTGCATATCCTGTTCTTGTAGATTTTTTAACTTGCGAAGGATCAAGACTCATGCCATTGAGAAGGGTGTAATATAAAGTTAAAGGTATGATATTAGTGCCATTACTAAAGTACATACCAAATGGCAGTTCACCAATTGCCTTAGGTTCAACTATACTTATACCAAGTGAGATGAAATAGTCCGTATCTTTGAGACCAAAAAAGTTAACCCTCTTATGTGTCCAGGTCAAACCAATTTCATATATATCCCCTAGATTTGTCCTTGGTTTCATACTAGTTGGCACATACATACCAAAAGTAGGATTAAACATGTAAAGTTCACCACTTGGAAAGTCAAATATGTCTTGTGCCTTAAAAGCTTGAAAGTTGAGAAATTTATTATCTTGGTCATAGACATCCCAGTTGATTCCATAAAATTCGACATCATCTTTGGCTCTATCAATCGGCATCTTAAAACCTGATTCAAAACCTCTTCCATAACAAAATCTAATTCTGCCCCAACCATAATCATATCCTATAGTTGCCCCATCAAAGGGCACATCAATGTTAATAGCAGTAGGCGTAGCATCTCTTCTTTCAATCCCCTCTCTTATTTCCTGTGGAACACCATGAGTTGTCGGCCTTCTTCCAAAGGAGATCCAAATCGGTTTTCCAAAGATCTCACTGATATTAAAATAGGCTCTATCTACATAAAGTGTTGAATCGTCAGCTCTTACTCCGTAGGTAAAGTTATTTTTCATAGGAAAGAAGAGATGCGGTCCGAAGTAGTCATCTCCCATACCCCATGCTTTGTTATAGGCAAGTCGCACCCTTGCTACTGTGTTTTCTGTAGGTTTAATGGAGAGATCAATATTAAAAAACCTCCAAAATCCTCTTGTAGGAGGTCTCACTATGAGGAATAAAGCTATTGCGGGACTTATTTTTGGTTGTTCGCTTCTATTCTTAAGTGGGTGTGTCAGTCATGTTACTCAGTCTACCATGCCTGTAACTGGCGCAGCAGGTGGAGCCCATGCAGAACAGGCTTCTGCGAAGCTTGAAAGATGCGAAAAACCTCTCGGCACAATCGCGATATATGAAGATGTAACCATGCCTTGGTACAGTCAACTTAGGGATTATTACAAAGTTGATAGACTAACTCCATTGCTAAGGCTTATGATTCAACAATCAAATTGTTTTGTTGTTGTTGAGCGTGGTCCAGGTATGGCTGGTATGCGTTTTGAAAGGGAGCTTGCTGAAAAAGGTGAGTTAAGAGCGGGTTCAAACATTAAAAAGGGACAGATGGTTGCTGTAGACTATATTCTTACACCTACTGTTGTCTTTAGAGACACAACTGGTGGTGTTGGAGGTGCGTTAATAGGAAAATTACCCAAAGTGGGGGGCTTATTCGGGGGTGTCGCCATAAAGGATGCAACTGTAACTTTACTTTTAACCGAAAGCAGATCCGGAGTACAAGTTGCAGCATCAGAAGGATCCTCTAAAGGTTACGATATGTATACTGCCATTGGAGCCTTAGGATTAACAAAAGGTAGTGATGTCGGTACGATAGGTGGTGGATTCGGAACAACACCTGAGAGTAAACTTTTAATGACAGCATTTTTAGATGCCTATAACAAAATGATAAAGGCAGTAAGAAATTATAAAATGCAAAAAGTAGAAGGAGGCTTAGGTAAAGGTGGTAGGCTAAAAGTTCAAGATTAATATCATTTTAAGCATGTATTTATCATATAAACTTCTTTACACAGGTGACAGAATTATTATAGCAATTATCTTTTTATAGCTAAAGAAATAACTGTGTGAAGAGGTAAAGCTATCAAGTTGTATAATTAGCTTAAAACCCTTGTGATTTACAACAACTTACCTCCTTCTATCCGCTTTCAACATCTCTTGTATCTGTCTTCAAATCTAACTATGTCATCTTCTTCTACATATTCTCCAACCTGAACCTCTATTATTTCAAGGGGAATTTTCCCTGGATTTATTAACCGATGTTTCTTTGTTTTTGGAATGAAAAAGCTTTCTCCCTCTCTCACAAAGACCTCCTTTAAATTACTTCCCTCATCTTCAACAATGACAAGCGCAGTTCCTCGGATGACAACCCAATGTTCGCTTCGATGATAGTGCATCTGTAGACTCAGACCTTCTCCAGGCTTAACTGTTATTCGCTTTATCTTAAATCTCTCGCCCTCATCAAGAACAGTGAAACTCCCCCAAGGCCTATAGTCAGTTCTATGGGTAATCGTTAATTTTCTCCACTTGTCTTTCTGTTTTAATAGTGACACAAGCTCCTTTATTCTCTGCCCCTGCCCTTTCTTAGCAATTAGTATTACATCATCAGTTTCCACTACAATAAGATCTTCTACTCCAACACATGCGACTAATCTTTTTTCTCCTAATATCAAATTTCTCCAGGAATCAATAAGTATTTTTTCCGTATTTCCTGCATTTTCCTTTTCGTCTCTATCCAGAACTTCATAAATTGCCTCAAAGGATCCCACATCTGACCACTTAAACTCAGCTGGAACAACTACTGCCTTCTTTGTCTTCTCCATAATTGCATAGTCAATAGATATATCCGGCATGTTCTCAAACTCATCAAATACCTCCTTAAAAGATTTTCCTTGAATTAATTCATAAATATCGGGACTGCATAATTTCAACTCTTCAAAAAATACACTTGGTGTAAAACAAAACATCCCACTATTCCAATAGAAATTCTTCTTCTTAATATACTTTTCCGCCTCATCAAGAGATGGTTTTTCATGAAACTTAGCAACTCTAAAACCTCCACCCGTAGGAGAGTCTAATTCTGCTTCAATGTAACCATATCCAGTTTCAGGTTTTGTAGGCTTTACACCAAATGTGACTATATAGTTCTTGATTGCAAGCTCTTTAGCTTTCTCTACTGTTTCAATAAAGCTTGTTATAGGACTTATTAGATGGTCAGAAGGCAATACAAGAATTGGCTCATCTGGCATAACAAGTCCCTTTTCTTGAAGATATATCAATCCAAGTGTTATTGCTGGAGCAGTATTTCTCCTTACAGGCTCTGCAATAATATGTTCTGGCTCAATATTTGTTAGAGACTTTATATCAGCTTTGATGTGATAGATGTAATCCTTATTCGTTAAGAAAATAATATTGTTAAGTGAATTTACAAGTTTTAAAGCTCGCAGAACCGTTTTTTGGAGCAAACTTTCACCATCAAAGATTCTTAGAAATTGTTTTGGAAAATTTTCTCTTGATAATGGAAAAAGCCTTGTTCCACTCCCTCCAGATAGCACAAGAATTTTCATCCCAGCACCCCCTACCCTCACTTTCTTTTTAATAATTTTTCATACAAGTCAATAATCCTTTCACCAACCTTTGATATGTGAAATTCTTCAAATCTTTTTATAGCTTCATAAAATCTACCGATACCTAAACCTCTATAAAAAAGACCATCAATATAGAATTTCATTTCTATATATAACACTATACTATTTCAGTATACATTCTTTTAGCCCATCTCTTAGACCTTTTATCTGAGCAATACTTATATCTTTTCTATTTTTTAGTAAGTATTTAAATATCGTAAACAATTTTGAAACTAAAAAGAAAAATAATAGCAAGACTTTTGGGAAACCCGAAAAATTGTTGCTAATAAACTTTATTCGATTTTTCGTAGCCCAATAAACTGCAAATGAGAAATACTGAACATTTTTTTCTCTTTTATTTTCTAAATCATCAACAGAAAAAGTTTTGTGCCAAATTTTGCTTTTGTGCAACACTGCCATTTTAATTCCAGCCTTTTTAGCTCTGTAGCAGTAATCTAAATCTTCAATATACATAAAATATGATTCATCGATTAACTCGATAGTTTCCATAGTTTTTCTACTAATCAACATACAACATCCAGTAATAAAACTACAATAACTAAAAATAGATTTTTGAACCAACAATACCTGCATTTACCTTTTCAGCTACACTAATCATTTCCATTAGAAAATCCTTATCCACAATTGTATCATTATTTATAAGCAATACATACTCAAAATCTCCTCCCTTAAGCGCATATTTAATTCCTAAATTATTGCCATAGGCATACCCACCATTAACCTCTGACTGTATAAAAGTGACAATACAATTTTTACAGCTAATTGTGGCATTACTTAAAACTTCCTTCTGTATTAAGTAACAATATGAAATCCTATTCTTTTCTGCCCACCTTAGAAGATAGTCTATAGATCTATTAGGTGAGACATTATCCACTACAACAATTTCATAAAATGGATAGTTTATTCTTAGCAAACTCTCTAAACACTCTATTGTGTCCTCATGTTTTTTATAGCAAGCTCCAACTCTTCTTTCCATGTTCTAATATTAATACTTAAATTCCTACTTATTTCCTCATTGCTCATTACAGACCATTTTGGTCTCCTCGCAGGTAAATTAAATTCATGTTGATAGGCTGGGTAGATAAACTTCTTTATTCCTGCAATCCTAAAATACTCCTTTGCCCATTCATATCTTGATGCATAACTCGAATTCACAAGATGATATAAACCTGTAAGCCCAGCCTTAATCGCAAGAAGCGTTACCTCAACAATCGTCCTCGTTGATGTAGGCACAGAAAATTCATCACAGGCTACTCGAACACACTCACTTCCCTCTGCCCACTGCCTTAGCTTATAAAGAAAATTCTGCCTCCCCTCTCCATAAACCCAACTCGTCCGAAAGATCAAATATTTCCCCTCAAGCACACTCTCCACATTTATCTCCCCCAAATATTTACTCAGGGCATACTTACTCAGTGGATTAGGCCTATCCTCCTCTGTATAGGGAGCAGTCTTTTCTCCATCAAAGACATAATCAGTTGAAAAATGCACAAGAAATGCCCCAATCTCCCTACAGGCAATCGCAAGATACATCGGCCCAAGGGAATTCACCACATAGGCCCTCTCAAACTCCTCCTCTGCTCTATCAACATAATTATAGGCAGAACAATTGATCACCACATCTGGCCGAAGAGCTCTCATTACTTCTAAAACTTTACCAAAATTCGTTACATCAAGCTCCTCTTTGCCAAGGGCATAAGCCTCAGGAAGAGCCTTCACAAATTCTCTACCAAGCTGACCCCTTGCCCCAACAATAAGATATTTCACTCCTGATAAACCCTCCTCCAATACTCTTCAAGCTCCCTTGCCTTAGACATCACCCAAGAGAGGTTCTCCCTATACCAAGTCACAGTCTTCTCAAGTCCTGTCTCAAAGTCAGTCTTTGCTCTCCACCCAATCTCCCTTGAAATCTTTGAAGTATCAAGAGAATAACGATAATCATGCCCAGGCCTATCCTTGACAAACTTAATCAACTCTTCCGACTTTCCCAGAAGCTTTAAAATAGCTCTCACCACATTAAGATTCTTCCTTTCAATCCCGCTTCCAATGTTATAGACCTCTCCTGGCTTCCCCTTCTCAAGAACCATCAGAATTGACTCTGCACAGTCCTCAACATATAACCACTCCCTCACATTTGAACCATCTCCATACACCGGAATTGGCTCACCCCTAAGGGCCTTAACAATCACAACTGGGATAAGTTTCTCAGGATACTGCCAGGGTCCATAATTATTGCAAGGTCTAACTGTTATCACTGGTAACCCATAGGTCCTAAAGTATGCCCTCCCAAGCATGTCTTGATAGGCCTTGCTTGCTGAATAGGGAGAATTTGGCCTAAGAGGAGACTCCTCAGTAAACTTCCCCTCCCTTATCTCCCCATACACTTCATCCGTTGAGACATTAATAAAAAGCTTGACCTCAAACTCCCTTGAAAGTTCAAGGAGATTGAGTGTGCCAAGCCCGTTTGTCTCCAAGAAAATCCTTGGATTGAGTATACTCCTATCAACATGGCTCTCAGCTGCAAAATGGATGACTCCATCTGGCTTCTCCCTCTCAAAAACCTCTCTAAGCTCTTCATAGTTCCTTATGTCAATCCTATAAAAATTAAATCTCCCCTCAACCTCCTTTAGCCTCGCAAGATCTCCTGCATAGGTAAGCACATCAACAACCGAAACTCTGTAGCCCCTCCCCAGAGAAGCCTTAACAAAAAAACTCCCAATAAATCCAGCACCACCTGTAACCAAGAGTTTCTCTATCATAACAAGTCCTCTTCTGTGAGGTCTCTTAGCATTGGTAGAGCCCTGTCTTTTTCTGAGAGTATTACTCCCTTGATCTCACTTAAGGGCCAGGCAATGTTGATATCTGGATCGTTCCAAATTATTCCTGCATCATGTTCTGGAGAATATTCACTTCCTGTTACCGCATAGAAAACTTGAGCCTCTTCAGAAAGCACGAGAAATCCATGGGCAAAGCCCTCTGGAATCCAGAGCATGTTTTTCTCATCAGAAGAAAGAAGGGCTGAAACCCATTTTCCAAAGGTAGGACTTCCCTTTCTGATATCAACTGCCACATCTAAGATTAGACCTTGGAGACAGCAGACAAGCTTTCCCTGAGCCTTAGGATGCCTCTGATAGTGAAGCCCCCTGAGAACTCCTCTCTTAGAAAAAGAGAGGTTGAGCTGTTTCACTTGAGCCTTAATTCCTCTCAATTCAAAATCAGGCTCTTTAAATAATTCTAAAAAATAACCCCGCTCATCAAAAAATACCTTTGGTTTAATGAGGACTACCTCTGGAATTTCAAGGGAGACAAATTTAAAGGGCATAGTTAAAAGTTACTCCTGAAATTCTTCTGCTAATTTTTTTGAGATATTTGCCATAGTCGGTTTTGCAGTATAGTTTTGCGAGTTTTCTAAGTCACCTCTTGAGATCCAGCCATTTCTGTAAGCTATTTCTTCGAGGCAGGCAATCATAAGACTAGTTCGTCTTTCAATAGTTGCAACGAATTCACCAGCTTCAAGGAAGCTCTCGTGAGTTCCTGCATCAAACCAGGCAAAGCCTCTTCCAAGTAACTGAACATAGAGTCTGTTTTTATTGAGATAATACTTAAGAACTGAAGTTATTTCTAATTCCCCCTCGTTTTGAAGGTTTGATTTTTTGGCAATTTCAATGGCCTCATAGTCAAACACATAGACTCCACTAACAGCACAAGTTGATTTTGGCTTTGATGGTTTTTCTTCAATTGAAATAACTTTACCATAGGAATCAAATTCAACAACACCAAATCTCTCGGGATCCTTTACAGGATAACCAAAGATTACAGCATAATTATAGGTTTTTGAAAGACTGATGGCATTATTTAGCAACTTAGGAACATCGTGACCATATAGTATATTATCTCCGAGAAGATATAGAATTCTATCATTCTTTTCGATATAATCTTCTACTAAGATCAATCCTTCTGCTAAACTTCTTGGCCTTGATTGAATTACACAACTAACAGTAAGGCTTAGTTTTTCAAGATGATTTTTAAGTTTGACCACCAGAGGCTCATCTTCTATATTGATAACAAATATATAATCTTTTATACCTACAAGCATTCCCAAGCTTAGTGGATAATAAACCATTGGTTTACTGTATATAGGTAAAAAATGTTTATTGACAAATTGTGTAACAGGATATAACCTCGTTCCTGAGCCACCAATAAGAATTATGGCTTTCATTTTCATAGATCTGTAAACTTATTCTTGTCTTCCTCTAAAATAGAAGTAAAAATCTGTTTGTAAATTTTGAAACATTCATTTTCAGAAGGCATTATTGATTTTGCATAGACCGTAGCCTTATATATACCCATCAGAAGAGCTAAATACAATCCATAAACTCCATCTTTATATCCTTTTCGTAAAAAATATCTTCCTAAGAATGCTTTTAAAAATTTATATAACATTACTAGACTAGATTATTCCTTCACATTTATTCTATTAGAAGCAATCTCAAAATCTGTATAGACGTCTAATTTTCTAAAAAACTGAGATATAGAATCATAGTTAAAATGAATAATTGCTTCTTCTAGGGAATTGATCTTTCCAATTCTAGCACATGATGAAATCATATATCCCGAATGGATTTTATCGCTAAAAGTAACAAAATTTTTCTTAAAAAATCTAGGTTGTAAGTCTTGATAAAATCCCCATCCACCACCGATTATTTCTTTTCCAAATATAAAATTCCTTCTTGCTATCAATACCACATCATATTTATCTAACATGGCTAACTTTCTTAATGATTTAGACAAATTAGGTGGAACAATTTCATCAGAATCTATAATTAAAATCCAATTATATGTACATTTGCTTACTCCGAAAGCTCTCGCTGGTTCGACGTAACCAACATAGTCGTGAAAAAAAATTTTATCTGTAAATCTTCTAGCAATTTCTATAGTTCTATCAGTACTATACATATCAACAATAACTATTTCATCACAAAAAGTTAGACTTTTCAAACACCACTCAATATACCTCTGAGAGTTATATGTATGCACTAAACAAGAAATCATAGGAATACTTTATTTCAAACACATTTGAAAATATATAGCAACATCATCCTACCATTAAATTCTGAAAATTATCCCTATTTGGCACACTCCCAGCTATCCAAACTCCGGGATTTAGCATGCCTTTTATAGTCTCTAAAAAGCCCACCGAATCAACCTGATGCTCAAGCACTTCAAAGAAGGTGATAATGTCAAACTTGAGGTTATGCTCCTTACAATACTTTGCAAACTCCTGCGGGCTCATAGCAAAAGTGTTATTTAGCCTCCACTTTTCTTGACAGACTTTTATGGACTTTTTATCAAAATCTATGCCCTATACTTCATATCCTGCCTTCTTTGCTTCCTTCAAAAACACCCCATCACCACATCCTACATTAAGAAGCCTTCCATATTTCACGGGCATGTATTTGAAAAACATCTTGTGATTTTCACCAATTTCCTCCCTAAGACCAATATGAAACATTGCATAGCCCTCTTCTCCCTCTTGCTCATAAAACTCCGGAATAATCTTCAGTGGCTCCCACCACTGAAGGTCACAAGTCTTACAGTGGTAAAGTTTATACTCCTGATTATTAAAAGTGGAAACATAAGCCTCTATATACTCCCTGCTCTCCTTCCGCGTTCCACAAACAGGACATTTGAGCATAATCAACCTCTATGTCGAATGATCTTCTTGTTGTCTAACTCTAAGGATTTGTCTGCCAAGTTCTTTAAATCTCCTCTTCCAATTTTACTTCCTCTGGCCAGGTGTAAACCTCAATACCCACCATCTTTGCTGCCTCAAGCCCCCTTGGATCAACCATCGGTGAAATAAAAATTGCCCTATCCACCTTAACCCCTTCCCTCTTCTCATAAAACCTAATCTTACGCCAAAATATGTTAATATCAGACTTACTTGCTGAAGACTTAATCTCCACAACAATTACTTTTCCATTCTTTATCACTAAGTCAAGCTCAACCTGGTCAGGCCAGCCAAATACCTCTCCCTCCTCATCCTTCACACAATATCTCTCAACCTTCAAACCAAGTTCACTCTCCAATATAGCTCGCATCCCATTCCTAAAAGAAAGTTCCGAATACAACCCCCACCTCGTCCCAAGAGCACTAAGTGTCCGATCATAATCTCGCCTCAAACTCTTTACCTCCCTCAATAGCTCCTGCAACATCACACTATGCTCTTCAAGCCTCTTACTATGCTCCTCGAGTATCTTACTATGCTCCTCAAGCCTCTTGCTATGCTCCTCGAGTATCTTACTATGCTCCTCAAGCCTCTTACTATGCTCAGCAAGTATTTTATTATGCTCCGCTAATATCCTACTGTGCTCAGCAAGTACCTTATTTTGCTCCTCAAATTTTTTATTTTGCTCCTTAATAATTGCCAGCAATTCCTTGATCTCCTCCT
>JAUQPD010000047.1 GCA_030550555.1 Thermodesulfobacteriota bacterium | reverse complement strand
CTCTAACCGCTTTTGGTAGATTGAGGAGCTCTTCAGTAAGGATAAGCCTTCTGAGCTCTTCAAGCCAATCGGGATTTTCCCTTAGTGCACAAAGGAGATCGTAAAAGTTTCTTATTGTGTACTTCTTCTGAAGATGAACTCTCTCTTGATCTTCCATCGACTTGACTACCTGCTCCATACAGTTCTTTATAAATCAAAAAACAAAAAATTCAAGCTTTGGATGGATATATTCAAATACACTACATCTAAGAGAATGCTATGTAGGCATTGTATCAAAAAAAAACACAGGAATTTTAATTTTGCTTTTTCTGTCAAAATACCGACGATCAGAAAAGATGACTAGAATAAATCATTGACACAAACTATCTGTCAGATCGTTGACAGGGAAAATTTTTCCTCAAGGTAAAAATTTTTCATTCTCTGGATCTTGGAGAGCCTATAGATCTCTGTCAAAGGGCTTAAAAAAGTTGGGCATAAAATTTGATAAAGACCTTTAGAGGAGGGTCAGAACAGTGCTGGGAATAAGAATTAATCCTCAATTAGGGCTTCTTGAGGCACTTGAAGCTTCACAACTTCTTGAGAGGCGATTCACCGCAACAGCTAATAATTTAGCAAATGTTGATACCCCCGGATACAAAGCAGATGGTCTTGCCTTTAGAGAGGTTTTGATGAAAAAAATAGGGCCCTTACACTGGAGGGCCTATAAAGAAACAGTCCCGTACTTAGATCTCTCTCAGGGCTATCTTGAGCCAACCCACAATCCTTTAAATCTTTCAATTGTTGGAGAGGGATTTTTTAAGGTTCAAACACCCCAGGGCATAGCATACACTCGAGCAGGGAATTTCACAATTGATGCTCAGAGAAGAATAGTTACCCCCCAAGGCTATCCAGTCTTAGCAAATGGAGCACCAATCGTGCTTGATCCTGGAATGGCTGTTGAGGGGCTCGTTACAATGGAAAATCTGAAGTTAAGAGTTTCACCAGAGGGGATCCTCTCTGTTGATGGAACAGAAATAGCCCGTTTAGATGTAGTGACCTTTGATGATGTTACCAAACTAAAAAAGATAGGAGAGAATCTTTACATGTCAGATGGGGCCATGGAGATGATGGCTATCAATTATGAAATACGTCAAGGTTATGTGGAAAAATCAAACGTAAATGTCATCAGAGAGATGGTGAGCCTCATTGAAATTCAGAGGGCCTTTGAATCAGTTCAGAGAAGTATAAGAGGTATAGATGAAGCTACAGAAAAACTACTCGATACATCAAGGAGGTAGTAAGAGATGATTAGGGGACTTTGGAGTTCAGCAACAGGTATGCAGGCACAACAGTTACAACTTGACACAATAGCCAATAATTTAGCAAATGTAACCACCGTCGGGTTTAAGAAGAGTAGAGTTGAATTTGAGGATCTTTTTTATCAAAACCTTAAGCTTGCTGGAGCTCTCACTGCAGATGGAGTGCAGACCCCAGTTGGAATGCAAGTAGGGCTTGGGGTTAGACCTGTTGCGATAACAAAACTCTTTACTCAAGGCGAGTATCAGCTTACTAATCAGGAGTTGGACTTTGCAATCGAAGGCAGGGGCTTCTTCAAGGTCATTATGGGTGGAGAAGAATTTTATACAAGGGCAGGAAATTTTCGCTTAGATAGAGACGGATATATAGTTACTCCAGATGGAGCAAGACTTCAGCCTGAGTTTGCAGTGCCCAATGGCACAGCCAGGATTGAAGTTACTCTTGATGGAGTAATCACTGCCCTTGATCCAAATGGTCAGGTCCTTGCTCAAGCTCAAATACTTCTTTATGATTTTCCTAATCCAGCAGGTCTATATGCGGTGGGTAGGAATCTTTTCCGTGCAACGCCAGCTGCTGGAGATGTAATTGAGGGAACTCCAGGACAAGGTGGATTTGGCACAATTGCCCAAGGTTATCTCGAGATGTCAAACGTAGACATTGTGGAAGAGATGGTCAAAATGATAATTACTCAAAGGGCATATGAGTCAAATTCTAAAGGAGTCTTAACCGCAGATCAGCTCCTCGAGATTGCAAATAATCTCAAGAGGTAACGACTAAATGATTAGTCCTATAATGCTTTACTGCTTCAAGGTATTCATCCTGTGGTTAGCGATATTCCTATTCTTTATGTCACCAAGGGTTCATGCAAATACTTCTTTTTTTACGGAGCAAGACTATAAGGAAATTTTTCTCAGAGAATTTAAGGCAAGAGTAAATATTCCGGGTGGTGACATAAGTGTTGAAAAGTTTCGCGTTGAACCCTCTGACATCAGAATTCCTAAGGGTAGTCCTTACAAAATTGATTGGATTGGACCTGCTAAGGCAGGCTCAAACGTCGCAATTGTAACATTTTCAAGAAGTGGGGGTGTCAATCAGATTGTGAGACTCTGGGGTTTTGTTGAGATAAAGGTCCCTGTTGTGGTAGTTAGACAGAATCTACCAAACGGTGCTTTATTAGAGGAATCTAATCTTGTGCAAGAAATGAGAGAACTTTCCAGACTTCCTCAGGATGTAGTCAGTGAGATCTCCGAGGCCATTGGCAAAGAGACTAGGATGAGCATAAAAGCAGGCACTGTCTTAAGAAGGGCTCATTTAACTGAACCTTTAGTTATTAGAAGAAATCAGGTGGTTGAGATAATTGCAAGGGGGAGAAATTTTGAAGTAAAAGCAAAGGGAATTGCTCTGCAAAATGGAAGATTAGGGGAGTTTATTAGGGTAAAGAATATTTCAAGTCAAAGGATTATTCAAGCAAAGGTATCTGGAGAAGGAAAAGTGGAGGTGAGTTTTTGATGATAAAAAAAATTTTGAATTTAGCAATAACTTTTGCTTTGAGTCTTTGTCTCTGTGCCTGTTGGGAATTTGATCCTAAGACTCCACCTCCGCCACCTCCGCCACCCAAAATAGACATTCCTGAACCAACGATCCCGACTCAAGGCTCAAAGGGCTCTCTCTTTAGAGAGAGCTCAAATCTCTTTGCCTTTGCAGATAACCGGGCAAGATTTGTTGGGGACATACTGACTATTAAGATTGTTGAGACCTACCAGAGTTCCAGCAATGCAAAACAGGGAAGCAGTAAACAGAGCTCTGCAAGGGCAGGAATTAATAATCTTTTTGGTTACGAGAGACAATTGGAAAAGACACTACCTCTTCCTTCTGCCTTTGATCCAGCAAGACTCATTGATGGAGGGATGAGTACTTCTACATCTGGTCAAGGTCAGACCCAGAGAGAGAGTCGAATTATTGCCACTATCTCTGCGCGGGTTGTAGAGGTCTTGCCTAATGGCAATTTAGTGGTTCAAGGTGTAAGAACGATTAAAAGAAATCGTGACCTTGAGTATATAACAATAACAGGAATAGTAAGACCACAAGACATTGATGCAGACAATTCGGTCCTCTCAACCAAGATGTCTGATCTATATGTGGAATACAGTGGAAAGGGGCCAAGTAGCGAGGCAGTAAGTGGCCCGGGAATACTCACGAGATTACTACAATTTTTCTGGCTCTTTTAAGGAGGTGAGAGGATGAGACAGATAGGTCTTCTGCTGTTAACTCTCACCTTGTTCCTGACAACTGGTTTATCTCCACTTTTGGGGGTTCGTCTTAAGGACATTATGGACGTTGAGGGGGTAAGAGGAAATTACCTTATTGGCTATGGTCTTGTTGTTGGACTAAAGGGAACAGGAGATGGAGATCAGACCAAGTTTACAGTTCAGTCAGTTGTTAACATGCTGGAAAGATTTGGAATAAGGGTGCCTAAGGAGCAAGTAAAGCTTAAGAATGTAGCTGCGGTTTTAGTTACAGCCTATCTCCCTCCTTATTCAAAGCCTGGACAGAGGATTGATGTCCAGGTCTCTGCTCTTGGAGATGCTAAGAGCCTTCAGGGAGGAACTTTATTGATGACTCCTCTCATGGGACCAGATGGAAAGGTCTATGCCCTTGCACAAGGGCCAGTTTCCATAGGTGGTTTTACCGCAGGAGGGGCTGGTGCTCAAGTCCAGGTAAACCATCCAACCGTTGGCAAAATTCCCAATGGGGCAACGATTGAAAGAGAGGTTCCTATGGAAGATCTAAACAGTCTTGATAGAATTCTTATTTCGTTAAGAACTGAGGACTTTTCGACTATAGCTCAGGTTGCAGATTCTATCAACCTATTTCTCAAAGGCAAATATGCGACACCTCTTGACTTAAGAACAATTGAATTGAAGGTACCAGAAAGATACAGAGGAAAAGTCGTTGCCCTTCTTGGTGATATTGGTCGTCTTGAAGTTAGACCTGATATACCTGCAAGGGTTGTTATTGATGAGAAGACAGGCACAGTAATCATTGGAGAAAATGTGAGAATCTCCCGAGTTGCTGTTGCTCACGGCAATCTTAGTGTTGAAGTGAGAGAAATGCCCCAGGTTGTCCAGCCTCTGCCTTTTGCAAGAGGGGAGACTGCAGTAGTGCCAAGGACTGAAGTTACAGCAAGAGAGGAAAAGGCCAGAATTGTGGTACTGGAAGAGGGTGCAACTCTTGGGGAACTAATTCGTGCCTTAAATGCAGTTGGAGCAACAGCAAGAGAACTTATCGCAGTCCTTCAGGCCATCAAATCCGCAGGAGCATTGCATGCAGATCTAATCATAATTTAAGAGGAATGGGCTATGGAGAATTACGGAATTAACTATCAGAGTCTTCACAATATCAAGACGCTTGCACAAAGGGATCCCAAACTTGCATTGAGGAAACTCACTTCCGAATTTGAATCTCTAATTTGGTATGAGATCCTAAAGGGTCTTGATAGGACAACTTTTAAAAGTGGTCTCTTTCCTGAGACACTTGATAAGAAGATTTTTCAAGAATACTTCTTCCAAGAGGTAGCAAGAAGGGTTTCAGGAAGACCAGGGGGACTCGGAGAATATCTCTATAGGCACTTGATTAAGAGCCATAACTTTAAGGAGAGATTAAGTGGTGCCGAAAAATAACTTAAGGAGGGGCAAAAATGATTTCACGGGAACTTTTGGAATTAAAAAAAGTCCTTGAAGAAGAGAGATCCGCCCTGATAAACGGTGCAGTTGAAGAAATTTTAAAATGGGCCTCTCACAAGATTAGACTTCTTCATCTTTTGAAAGATAAAGATCTCACACCTGAAGAAATAGAGCTTCTAAAAGAGCTCAGATTAAAAAATGAAAGGAATCGAGAACTTATAGAGGCAGGTCTTAATTTCATAGATGAAGCTTATAGGCTCATCAATCAGTTTCTCTTAAGTGGTGAAGCCTACAGTCCTAGAGCAAATGCTAAGGAGCCCAAACTCTTTTCTGGGAGAGCTTAAGAGATGGCAGGCCTAACTTCATCCCTTAATATTGCAAAAAATGCTCTTCTCAACTTTCAGATGGTTATTTCGGTCATATCTCACAATATCGCCAATGTTAATAATCCTGCCTTCTCTCGTCAAAAGGCTATCGAGACTACCTATCCTCCTAGTCCTAGCCCTGTAGGAGCCTTTGGTTCTGGCTCTAAAATTGAAAAAATAATTCGTCTTTTCGATGCATTTATCGAGCGAAACATTAACCTCAGGAAGACTGATTACGGGCTCTTTTCTGCAAGTGAGAGTGCTTTGAACATCCTGGAAAGCCTCTTCAATGAGACGCAGGATTCTGGACTCTCTAAAATTCTCCGGGAATTTTGGCAGGCCTGGCAAAATCTGGCAATTTACCCAGAAAACCTTTCTGCCAGAACTCAAGTTGTGGAAACAGGGAAACTTATCGCTGAGGCCTTTAAAGCTAAGTTTCAGGGTATGAAGGACCTAGAAAGCCACATAGGCTTAAAATTGAAAGAAGTTGTTAACAACATTAATAGACTTGCAGGACAAATTGCGGAACTAAATCTTCAAATAATAGCCAGAGAATCAGGAGGAAAAACCGCAAATGACTTAAGAGATCATAGAGATCGCTTGGTCGGTGAACTCTCTCAACTTGCAAGTATTCAGTATTTTGAAACTAAGGAAGGTGCATATAACATTATTTTGGGAAAAGGGTTCAATTTGGTCTCTCTGGGATATCATTGGAAACTAGAAATCTCTGGGCTTGATGTCTACTGGGTTGGAACCCGGGGAGAGAAGGTACCTTTAACAAGTAGAGAAGTGGCAAGTGGAGAGCTCGGGGGTTGGCTAAAGATACTGGAACAGCTATCAGATAGCTACAATTATGAATATGTCTCAAGCACAAAAGCTATATATAAACAAAGTGGAGTCCCAATCGGTGAATACGATACCTTTGGGGATCTCGGTGTCTCTGGGGAAATTAAGTTTGTGGGAAAAGATCATTTTGGAAAAGAGATTAGTGGAACCTTTGACATTTCCCAAGATAAACCTATAAGAGCTTTTCTCGATGAGATAGAGAGGGCCTTTGGTTTCACAGTTCGAGCCTATATCAAGGATGGAAGGCTTTTCATAGAAGATGCCTTTAGGGGACCAGGGAAACTTGAGTTCAGAATTACCTCTGCTCCTAAAGGCCTTGATTTTGGCACCTTTGATGATCCTGCCTTTCAGAGGAGGGTTGAAGAGCTTAACCTTGCGGGGAAACTGAAGCTCCTTGGAGAGGAATTGGTTAAGGCAGTAAACGAGCTCCATACCCAGGGTGTAGGCCTTGAATTCTTTTCTAAGGAGCTTGAGGGGGCCTATAGCGCTACAAAATATATCAAAGAGCTTCCCTATTTTCTGGATCTAAATAGAGAGGGGTTCTTCTATCTCTGGGTGAGACAGGACCAAGGAGAAATAAGACCTATAAAGGTAGAGCTCAATCTCTCGGAAGATGCTACTTTGGATGATCTTGCCAACGTGATCAACCAGGCTCTCAATCAGGCAGGTTTCAATACGGGTCCCAACTATGACCTCAGAGCCATCATACGTAGTGGAAGGCTTGTCTTTCAGGCAAGAGAGGGTATTTCCTTTGCCTTTTCAAATGATACCTCAGGCATACTTCTTTCTACAGGAATAAATCTCTTTTTCCATGGCACAGATCCAGCAGATCTCTCAGTAAATCCCCTTCTTGTGCAAAGACCTGAGTTCATTTCTTCAGGAAAAATGGATGTCTCTGCTCTAATAAGCCAAAAGCCCCTTTTTGGAATATTTAGAAGTGATACCCCCATTAATGTAACTCAAACCTTTCAGGTGAATACCCTTTATGTTAGGCCCTATGATGAGAAAGGCAGGGCTTATATCTTTCCACCACAGGCCTTTTATGAAGGAACCATTACAGGAAATGTCTTAGGAGGGCCAATCACCATCAAATTTAAAGATGCTACAGGTAATGACCTTGGGAGCCCGCTCACCATACCTGCTGGGACTTCCTGGCAGGACTTACTAAATATCTTAGATGGCTCAAAAGGTATTAAGGCAACCCTTGAGGGTAATTTTTTGAGGTTTGAGCTTACCCCAAGCAAGGCCCCAGTTGGTGCCCTTTGGTTTGAAGTGGAGGAGGGAGTATCAGGATTGATGCCCTTGATTAAGTGGGATAAAGCTCTAAGTGCCTATGCCATAAGTCTTGATTCAGCTGACAATCTGCAAGCTATACTTTCTAAGCTCAATCGGCTTCCCTTATTTAGGGCCTATGTGGATGAATTTGGACACATGGTTATGCGCTTAGAACCTAATCAGACCAAGGTTTATGGCTTTTCCTTGGGAGAGGTCTTTGCAGGAACAGATCCTAATGATCCCCAGCAAGGTTTTCTCTCCTATTTGAAAGCTCAAAAAATGTATATTCCCTCCTTTCGTTGGGATGGGCAAAGCGAAAGTGCCTTCCTCTCTGGGCTTGAGGGTATTATAGGGCAGGCCCAGGGAAGCCTAAGATTCTATCTCTTTGATGGAAAGGGAAAACCCCTTGATACCTTAGAAATTAATCTATCCAATATTACCAATCTTTTCCAGATCCTGCAGGCAATCAATAGTCCCGAAAATGCCCACTATGCCCTCTCTGCAAGACTTGACCGTGAGGGAAGACTAATTATTGAAACTACAGGTCTTTATGAAACAAGGAGTTTCATTGCCATGGATAACTTTCCTCCAAATAATGGGTTCTTTTCTTATCTCAATCCCTACACCCTCAAAAGAGGGGATAATCGCATAGCTCAGGCTATTGCTGATTCTGCAACTCAGACAAGGTCCGCCCTCAACTTATCAACAATTGAAAATTATTATTCAAGTGTCGTTGGAGAAGTTGGCACTGCAACAAAGGCTGTAAAGGAGAGTAGAGCCTTTCTTGATGATCTACTTCGACAACTTTCTGCCATTAAGGATAGCATCTCTGGAGTTTCTCTTGATGAAGAGATGGCCAATCTCATCAAATATCAACAGGCCTTTATGGCTACTGCAAAGATTTTGACAACGGTCGAAGATATGTTTGAAGCCCTCATATACGCAAAGAGATAAATTAGGAGGGGCTAATGCGAATTGGAATGAATACTAAGTTTGGAAGTTTTCTTGCTGATCTTGAGAGGCTCTCATCGGAGATAAATAGGGCCCAGTTAAAGATTTCATCGGGAAAGAACTTTCTCAAGCCCTCTGATGATCCTCCCTCTGCAGTGATCTCCTTGAACTACAAACAGGGCATCTCAAGAATAGATAGATATATTAGAGCAATCGATGAGGGCTATGCCTTTTTAAGGGCTCAAGAGGCAACTCTTGCCAATGTGGAGGACCTTGTTGCTAAGGCAAAGATTCTTGCTATTCAAGCAAGTAATGCAACAAATGATCCTGTTGCGAGGAGGGCAATTGCTAGTGAAATAGATGGTATAGTTCAAAGTCTTCTTGCCTTAGCAAACTCCCAGCTTGGTGAAAAATATCTTTTTGGAGGAAATAGGACCACTGGATATCCTCCAGGAGAAGCTCCTTTTAAACTTGTTCGCCAGTCCCTTCCAGATGGCCAGATCATTGAAAGAGTTATCTATCAGGGCTCACCCGAGGACTTAGAAATTGGATATGATATAGGAACGAAGATGAAACTTGGTGAAAGCGGTCAAAAAGTATTTATGGATAGTGGAATATTTGAAACTCTTCTAAGTCTTAAACGAACACTTCTTGCTGACAATAAGATTAACTATGAAAAGGAGCAATATAATATTCAACAACTTATCGGAAAACTTGATGAAATATTCAACTACATAGCTGGCAAGAGAGGAGCCATAGGTTCAAAGATGAGTCATTTTGAAACAAAAAAGAGTCTCTATGATGATTTTAAACAGACCTTGGAGCTTAATTTAGGAGATCTTGAGAGTGCAGATTTAGCTAAACTTGCAACAAGACTTCAAAGTCTCCAAATAGCTTATGAGGCGTCTCTTAAGGCAGTTGCTATGTTTTCACAGCTTAGTTTGGCTAAATTTCTCTAATAGCCAGGTCTCACTGATGGGGAGCGATAATGGCACCACCGAGTAGAAACTCTTCTTCATAAAATGCACAAATCTGTCCGGGTGTGACACCTCTCACCTTTTTTCCCAATTTCACCTTAAATAGGTTACCTTCTTTTATCACATCTTCCACCACGACTTTTTCAGTCCTATAGCGAATTTGTGCAGAAGGCTTCATCCAGTTTTTAAGGGGAATAAAGAGGTTTAACTCACCTTCTACATAGAGATAGTCCCTTTCCAACTCCTCTTTTTCTCCAAGTAGAATTCTATTTTCCTTGGGATCAATCTTAGTTATATAGAGCTTCTTTCCGAGGGGCAAATTAAGCCCTTTTCTTTGGCCAATAGTATAATAAAAAAATCCCCTGTGTTTCCCGACAACTCTTCCCTGATAAATGATCTCACCTTCTTGCTCCCCAAGGTATTCTTTGAGAAATTCTTCCAAAGCCTGCCCTTTTAAAAAACAGATATCTTGTGACTCCTTTGCTTCAGTAACGGGAAGCTTTTCCAAATGGGCAAGGGCTCTTACCTCTTCCTTTGAAGAGAAATTGCCAAGTGGAAACATCAGAAAAGGTAGATGTTCCGCTTTCACCAGGGCAAGAAAGTAGGACTGATCTTTTTTCTTGTTTTGGGGAGTCCTTAGAGTGAGGTATCCCTGATAGGAGTCCAAGCTCACATAGTGACCTGTTGCAAGAAGCTCTGCTCCAAGGCGCTCTCTTGCGAATTTAAGGAGGAGATCAAATTTAATTTTCCTATTACAGATAGCACAAGGATTTGGAGTAAGGCCGGCTTGATAGCTTTTAAGGAAATATTTGATGATCTCTTCTCTGAATTGTTCTCTTATATCCAGGAGATGGTGTTCAATGTTGAGAACTTTAGCAATTTCTTCTGCTCTCTGTAGGGTTTCTTCCTGACCATTAAAGAGATAGAGGGTAACCCCTAATACTTCAAATCCTGCTTTTTTACAGAGCAGGCCTGCAACTGCACTATCTACTCCCCCACTAAGAGCAACCACCACTCTCCTCATTTTCTTTTAATTTTACCTGCCTTTTTGTGCAAGATAGAGTCCTTGGGATATGATTTTTCTACCAAATTACTCTTGAAATCTTTTCATCTTTCGCTGGTGTAAAATACTTTACTATATTAAAATACATTTTATAAAATTTCTCAAGGAATTGTGAAATTGTTGACATATTCGCTCTCCTTTCCTTAGGTTTACCACCCTTACTTCTTCCTCAACTTCAAATCTCAGGGCATATAACTGCTTGCCAAAAGCCTAAAGTTTCTCCCCCTTTCATGATCCA
>JAUQPD010000013.1 GCA_030550555.1 Thermodesulfobacteriota bacterium | reverse complement strand
GAGTCATAGAAACAATGTGGAAATGCTAAAGAGCGCTAGAAGCCTAAGTTTTCGATATAAAATCCTATAAAAAAAGATAAAATGCGGGAGGGGGGACTTGAACCCCCACGGGGAAATCCCCACCGGATCCTAAGTCCGGAGCGTCTACCATTCCGCCACTCCCGCTTTGAGACACAACTACCAAAAGCTTAATAAATATTTAACCATTAACCTTTTCCCTGTCAAGTAAGTAGTTATCTTACAAGCCTAACAAAGAGTTTTTACCCAAACTTACTTTACTCAAATCTTAGAGGAAAAGGTTGATATCCCAGGAAAGTGATTTAAATTTAAGCTATGCCAATATATGAGTTTTACTGCGAGAATTGTGGGCACATCTTTGAAATTCTTCTTTCACCACAGGCAGAATTCCCCCCCTGTCCTCTATGTAATTCCCAAGAGGTCACAAAGGTTCCCTCTATCTTTGCCTTTCAAGATAAAAGCGCAAGAAGAGCAGAGCGCGAAAGGGCTATCTTAAAAAGAGCAAGTGATTATCTCAAAGACGGTAAGCTAAAAGATGCAAAGAACTTTTTAGAAAAGGCAAAAATGTATCATCCTACTGATAATATTAAAAGGCTTTCTGAAACCCTCCACAAAGTCAAACCTCCAAGTGGAGGTTTTCTCATAAAACCTGAAGTAGTTATAACAAAACAGAACAAGGGGTGATGCAGATGGATTGGGACTTTGATCCCTGCTGTCTCATTAATTTTAATACCTTTATTCTTTCTCTAAATACTGCTGCCCTTGTTCACTTGGGGGAGCTTCCTGATCCCATAACTAAGAAAAAACAGCCTGATCTTCTTCTTGCAAGACAGGCAATTGAAACCCTTGAAATGTTAAGAGAAAAAACAAAAGGTAATCTCACACCTGAAGAGGAAACACTTCTCAAGACTATTATCTATGAACTAAAGCTCAAGTATGTAAAGCTTTGCAAGTAATTTCTCCAGCAAAACTTAATCTTTTTCTACAGGTTCTACGAAAAAGAGAAGACGGTTATCACGAAATCTATACTCTTTTTCAAAAAATTACACTGTACGATGACTTAGAAATTGAGCTCACTAATTCTGGTTTTTCTTTGAGATTTGATTCGGAAACACAAATCCCAGTAGAAAATAATCTTATCTTCAAAGCTTGGACAAGTTTTTCTGAAAAATTTTCACCTCCCTTTGGGGTCAGGGTCTACCTCAAGAAGAGAATTCCAATTGGTGCAGGTCTTGGGGGCGGAAGTAGTAATGCTGGCACTTTTTTGCGAGTTCTCGGACAGTTCTTTGGTATTGATCAGGCAAGTCTAACTGAAATTGGCTCTAAACTTGGAGCTGATGTCCCTTTCTTTATACAGGACTTCTCAACTGCAATTGGAAGGGGTAAAGGAGAACTTTTAACTCCTTATCCCAGTTATGAAGCTTATTATATTCTGATCTATCCAGGTTTTTCAATCGATACAGGCTGGGCCTATCGGGCCCTCAACTTGACAAAATCAAAAAATCCAGTTTATTATGAAGCCTCTATTCCTCCCTGGAAAAATTCTCAAGGACTTATTAATGATTTTAGAGAAGTGCTCTATAGCCATTACCCGGTATATGAAACTCTTGAGAGAATGCTTTTGGAAACTGGGGCGCTTGCAGTAAATATTTCGGGCTCGGGATCAACCATCTATGGCGTATATGAAAGTCCACCTCTTAAAACTTATGCAGAGTTGAGCAACAAACTTAAAAAAATGCTAAGAGGTGGTAAAATATACTTAGTAAGAAATCTTTGAGACTTGGCATTCAGGAGGGGCGTTGATGTTTGTCAATCACTTAAAAATCTTTTCAGGATCTGCTAATCCCCAGCTTGCTGAGAAGATCTGCAAATACCTTGCAACCCCCCTTGGTCACAGCACATTAAGACGCTTTAGCGACGGAGAACTATTTGTAGAGATTGAGGAAAATGTAAGAGGTGCAGATGTCTTTATTGTTCAGCCAACCTGTCCTCCTGTAAATGAAAACCTAATGGAACTTCTTATAATGATTGATGCCTGCAGAAGGGCCTCTGCAAGACGAATTACTGCAGTCATTCCTTATTATGGTTATGCAAGACAAGATAGAAAAACTGCACCTCGAACTCCTATTTCTGCAAAACTTGTTGCCAATTTGATTGTCGTTGCAGGAGCAAGAAGAGTGCTAACTATGGATCTTCATGCAGGACAAATACAGGGGTTTTTTGACATTCCTGTAGACCATCTCTATGCGATGCCAGTTTTCATCCAATACATTAAAGAAAACTTTCCAAAAGAGGACCTCCTTATTGTTTCACCTGATGCAGGCGGGGTAGAGAGGGCAAGGGAATATGCAAAGAGACTTAACGCAGGAATGGCAATTGTTGATAAACGTAGACCAAGACCTAACGAAAGTGAAGTTATGAATATAATTGGTGATCCCAGAGATAAAATTGCCTTAATTATTGATGATATGATTGATACCGCTGGGACTATCTGTAAAGCTGCTGAAGCCCTTCTTGAAAGGGGTGCAAAGGAGGTCCATGCTATTGCTACACATCCGGTTCTCTCTGGAAAAGCAGTCGAACGTATCTCCGCCTCTCCATTAAAAACTGTCATAGTTAGTGACACCATTCCTCTTAGAGAAGAAGCTAAAGATGTAGAGAAAATTAAAGTTTTAAGTGTAGCTAACCTTTTAGGTGAAGCAATAAGAAGGATTCATACTGATGACTCAATAAGTTCACTTTTTGTATAGGACTAAAACATTCTTTTTATAAAGGAGGTATGATCTATGAAACAGGTAACAATTAAAGTAGAGCGAAGAACTAAGACAGGTAAGGAAACCGCAAAAAAGGCAAGAAAGGCTGGTTATATTCCTGCTATCCTCTATGGAAAAGGGATTGAGCCAATCCCTTTTCTTGTCCCCTATTCCGAATTTGAAAAAATACACAACCGCTATAAAGGTGAGGCTGTCATATATACCTTTGAATTCACAAATGGAGAGACAGTAAGAAAACAGGCAGTCTTAAAGGAATATCAAAGACATCCTGTAACTGATAAGTTTATACACCTTGATTTTCAGGTAATTGAGGAAGGAGCAACTATTGAGATTGAAGTTCCTTTGGAATTTGTTGGGAAACCTGTAGGAATCACTAAGGGTGGAATTTTGGAAATTATGCTTCATGAGTTAACTATTGAGTGTTTACCAAAGGATATTCCCGACAAAATTATTGTTGATATAAGCCATCTTGACATAGGAGATAGTCTACATGTGAGAGATATTAAGGTACCGGAGAATCTCAAAGTAAAGGATCACCCTGATGAAACTGTAGCAACAGTAGTTGCAGAAGAGGAAGGAGCAGGTTCTGAGGAGAGTACATCTTAGAATAGGCCTATTCCTTGCAAAGTGTGGCTATTTTGTGGTCTTGGAAATCCAGGAAAGGAATATGAATTAACTCGTCATAACTTTGGATTCCTTGCAGTGGAATACTTTGCTAAAAATAAAGGAGTTTCTTTTAGAGTTGATCCATCCATAGAAGCTGAGGTTGGAAACTATCGCGAAAGAGCAATTCTATTAAAACCGCTAACTTTTATGAATCTCTCAGGAAGAGCAGTTAAAAAGGCCCTTAAAAAGTTTTCACTTCAAACTGAACAGCTTCTTGTCATCTATGACGACTTAGACTTGCCTCTTGGCAAAATTAAGCTTCTTCCAAAAGGAGGTTCTGGCGGACATAGAGGTGTTCAATCTATAATTGACTATCTTGGCACTACACACTTTCCAAGATTACGCTTAGGAATTGGTAGACCTAAAGATAAAAATGTAGATATCAAAGAATACGTACTTTCACCTTTTAGTAAAACAGAACTTGTAATTGTAGAAAAAGTTCTCGAAATAGTTAATACAATATTTGATGAATTAATTTATACTGATCTATTACGGATTATGAATAAAGTAAATTCTATGGACCAAATTAACATCTAAAAGGCATATGTTTACTTCAGAAAATAAGTCTGATCGTATTAGGATTTGGATAAAAGAAAATCTACTGAAGCTAGAAGAATATTTATATTTTTTAATTGCTCTTGGTCTAATTATTGGCTTTATAATAGTAATGATAGATGGTCTAGTAGTATTATTCCATCTATATGAATCATCTGATTTTTCATATGGTGCTATTAAATTTCTGGATAAAATTTTAATTTCACTTATTTTTTTAGAAATCTTTTATACAGTAACTGTTGCGATAACAGAACAAAGTGCGGTAAAATGTGTAGAACCATTTTTACTTGTTGCTATAACAGCTCTTGTAAGAAGACTGTTAATTCTTTCTTTTGAAATTTCACATCCAACTGTTTTTATTGCAGAAAGGATGAAATTTTATCTTTATGAAATGGTAATAATAGGTATTCTTGTTCTTCTCTTTTTAGTAGGAATAATACTCTTTAGAAGAGGTAGGAGATAATGGAACATCCAGACAAGATCTTAGTCTTAGACTTTGGCTCACAGACGACTCAACTAATTGCAAGAAGAATTAGAGAGCTTTCTGTCTATAGCGAAATAAAATCTTGTTTTGCTAGTCTTGATGAGATTATAGCTTTTAATCCTAAGGGGATAATTTTATCTGGAGGGCCTGCCAGTGTCTATGATCCCGATTCTCCAAAGGTTGATATCCGCATTTTCGAACTTGGTTTACCTATTCTTGGCATTTGCTATGGAGCTCAATTAATGGCATACTTACTTGGGGGAGAGGTTGAGAGGAGTCTAAAGAGAGAGTTTGGCTTTGCAGAGATAGAGATACTTACAGACTCTCCCCTCTTTAAGGGGTTTTTTAGGGACAAAAAGTATCAAGTCTGGATGAGTCATAGCGATAGAGTTGAAGCACTACCCCCAAATTTCACTCCTCTTGCAAAAACTGAGAATTCACCTTTTGCGGTGTTTGCCTGGGAGGAGAAGAAGCTCTATGGTGTTCAGTTTCATCCAGAAGTTGCCCATACTGAGATTGGAAAAGATCTTCTTCGTAACTTTGTTTTTGAGATCTGTGCCTGTTCACCAAGCTGGACTATGCCCTCTTTTATTGAGGCAACGATAGAAGAGATCAGAAAAAAGGTTGGTCCCAATGAAAAAGTTATCTGCGCACTTTCTGGTGGCATAGACTCTACCGTAACTGCCCTTCTCGTCCATAAAGCAATAGGGGATAGATTAATTCCGGTTTTTGTCAACAACGGACTTCTCAGAAAAGGGGAACCAGAAGAGGTCTTGGAGCTGATGCAAAGCCTTGGATTAAAGGTTGATTATGTTGATGCAAGCTCCCTTTTTCTTGAGAGACTAAGAGGAGTTGTAGATCCTGAGAGAAAACGCAAAATTATTGGTGAAACCTTCATAGAGGTTTTTGAGGCAAGAGCAAAGCTCTATGAAGGGGTTACTTATCTTGCCCAGGGCACCCTTTATCCCGATGTCATTGAGAGTACCTCATTTAGAGGTCCCTCTGCTAGGATAAAGACCCATCATAATGTTGGTGGCCTTCCTGAGAGGATGAAATTAAAGCTCCTTGAGCCCTTAAGGGAGCTCTTTAAAGATGAGGTGCGTCAGATTGCTCAGGCCTTAGGATTACCCAAAAAGATAATCTGGCGACAGCCCTTCCCAGGACCTGGGCTTGCAGTTAGAATTCTTGGAGAAGTCACGGAGGAAAAGCTTGCTATCCTGCGTGAGGCTGATGCTGTAGTAACAGAGGAGATGCTACTTTCTGAATGGTATTATAGGGTCTGGCAAAGCTTTGCGGTCCTACTTCCCATAAGAACAGTTGGTGTTATGGGAGATGAGAGAACCTATGAGTATGTGATAGCCTTAAGAGTTGTTGAGAGTCAAGATGCTATGACTGCGGATTGGGTTAGACTTCCCTATGATTTACTTGCAAGAATCTCAAATAGAATCATAAATGAAGTTAAAGGTGTCAATCGGGTAGTATATGATATCTCTTCAAAACCACCTGCAACTATTGAATGGGAATAAACTGGGCAAGAAAGACCTTCCACATCCTCTCCTCTCTTATCATCTTTATCATTGCGGTTAAATCAAGTAAAGAGACCTATAGAGCCTTTCTCTTCCTTGTTCTTTGTTTTGTTTTTCTCTTTGAAGTCCTCAGATTACGTTTCGGTGAGAGACTTCCATTGAGAAACATCTGGTTACCTCTCCTTAAAGAGAGGGAAAAAGGTAGCCTTAGTGATGCCTCTTGGTTTTGTCTTGGGCTCTTTTTTGCTTCTCTAATTGGCCCTCACGAATATCAACCCCTAATTGTACTTCTTCTCGGTCTTGCTGACCCCTCTGCAGAAATAATTGGAAAAAAATTTGGAAAAATTAAGAATCACCTCGGAAAATCTCTTGAAGGCTCCATAGGATTTGCTCTCACCTCCTTAGCCATTGCTTCCTTTTATATTTCTGCCCCACTTTGGATGATTTTCATTCTCTTTGTCCTTCCTATAACTCTTTTGGAATACTTTTGCTTAAGAGACAATTTGTGGATTCCTGTTGCATCTGCCATCTTTGTTAGGCTCTTTTTTCACTAAGACGCTCTTTTCCATCATTAAGACCAGTTGTAACAATCCTGAGGTCTTTGCGATGAAGAATGGAAGATTATTGACAACTTTTGGATATGTATTATGATTATCGTTTAAAGAGCCCCCATCGTCTAGTGGTCTAGGATACTGGCCTCTCACGCCAGAGACACGGGTTCGAATCCCGTTGGGGGCGCTTTCATTCTTGTGCAGGAAGTTGATTTCCTTCTAATCAATCCCTGGATCTACGATTTTTCAGCCCATGACTTTTGGCTAAGACCCTATGGTCTTCTAAAACTTGCAGGTAGATTGCGAGCTAAGGGTTATAAAGTATACTATTTAGACCTCTTAGACCCCTTTCATCCAGAGCTCCCAAAGGTCCCAAAAAGGAATCTCTATGGCACAGGTCATTTCTACAAAGAAACCATACCCAAACCAGATTTTTTTAGAGATGTTCCTCGAAGATTTTTCCGCTATGGCCTGCCCTACTCAACATTTCTCAAGGAAGTAGGTAATTTGCAGTTCAAAGCAGTGATGCTCACCTGCACTATGACCTACTGGTATCCAGGACTCTTTGCTCTTATTGACTTCTTTGCCCAGAAATTCCCTGAAAAACCTCTCTACATTGGTGGCATCTACGCCAAACTCTGCCCAGACCACCTCAAAAATTTCATTCATTTAAATTATCCTTGGCTTAACTGGGAAATTGTGACCGAAGATGTGGATAGCTTCGTAGAGAAATTAAGAGCTCACTTTGAGCCCTCTGAGAATCCCCATTTTCCCCCTTATCCTGCCTTTGATCTGCATAGAAAGATACCTTATGTAGTCATCATGACCTCACAAGGATGCCCTTTCAGTTGTCCCTACTGCGCCTCAAGAAAGTTATACCCTCGTTTTGAACAATTTCCTCCTGAAGAGATTATTGAGGAGATTACCTTTTGGCACGTAAAATATGGTGTTACGGACTTTGCCTTTTATGATGATGCCCTACTTGTGAATTTTGAAAGACATTTAGGAATAATTCTTGAAGGCCTGCTTGCAAAGGGCTATAAACTTCGCTTCCATACTCCTAATGCCTTGCATGCGCGCCTTATCAATGAAGAGAGAGCAAAGTTTCTGAAAAGAGCTGGATTCACTACTATTCGGCTTGGTTTAGAAAGAGTAGAAAGGAGGATAGATCAAAAATTAACCCTTGAAGAATTTGAAGAGGCGGTGTCTGCTCTTTATAGTGCTGGGTTTAGTGCCGAAAACCTGGGGGCCTATGTCCTTTTTGGTTTACCTGAGGAGGACTTTGAGGGAATAAAGAGGACCCTCTACTATTCAGATAGGCTAAAAATTCCGCCCTATCTTGCAGAATTCTCTCCTATTCCAGGAACTCCTCTTTTTGACCTTGCAAAAGAGACTTCAAGATATCCTATTGAGGAAGAACCCCTTTGCCATAACAAAAGTGTTTTTCCTGCACTAAAAAATCCAGACTGGGAAAAAATTCATGAGCTGAAAAATTTAGCCCGGGTCATTCGTAAAAATTTAAAGGGATGACTCTAAACTAAAAAGCCTCAGCAGAGAATTCATCCTTTCGTTCTCTCAGTTTTCGTCTGATTTCTTCCTTCTATTTTTCATATTTTTCAATGACTTTTTTGAAGGCCTCTGGATCCTTGGGCTTCCACATTCCAATTTTTACTTCTCCTGCAATTTTTTAGTTCATATTATAGCTATGTTGGCTCTCAAAAAGAGAAGGACAAGGACTCCATTTTTTTGGGTTACAGAGCCCCAAAAGGAGTCTGTCCCCTTGTCCCTCAACTCTCAATAGGTTAGTTGGTCTATCTACTATTATGTAGGCATTGATATCTCTCAAAATCACTTCACTATCTGTATCATCAATCAACACGCTAAACCACTCCTCATCAAAGTGTTCCCTCAATCCGCAGAGAACTATCAAGATCTCCTTGCCACTTTCCAAAATTATTCCCCTGCCACTATGCTCCTCCTTTCTGTTTTCTTAAACTTTCCATCATAAATTTACAAAATACAGTCACCTTTTGGCCGCCACGGTTGTCACCATTAACTGGTGACAGACTTTGAAAGACTATTGAAAATCTAAAATGTTATGTTTTTATTGAATTCTTTTGGTTAACCTTTTTTCCCCTAAAGGACCACTGATAACCGATCATTCCTTATTTCCCTACTTTCTTATTTTTCACAGTCTTGGCTATTTATTTTGCTATATGCTCTATTCTAAAATTTTAACAAAAAAGCCTTTACTATTTCCTTACTTCTCACTATGTTGCTAACATCCCTTTTCCCTCACATTTCTTTGATGTCAAAAAAAAAATAATAATATCATGCCTTGCCTTAATCTCTCCTATTTGGATTTTATATAGTTTTCTTACTCTAAAAAAAGAAAAAGGAAATCTGTGGCAGTATACTGGTCTTATAAGTGGAAATTTTATTACTGACCTACTTTCATCCACAAGTATCCTGTCGCCTCAAGCGATGCACCGCATCTTAGCAGTTGCTCTCCTATCTCTATATTTTATTAACATTAAAATTCAAACGCAGGAGACACCATTTCAAAACTTAGAGATTAACAGAGCAAATCAATTTTACTTATATGCTGGTATCTTTATCTTTTATTTGATAAGTCCATTAATATACAATTGGCTAACTATAACCCATACATTATTCCATGGCAATATTCAATTTAATATATTTTTTTATAGTTTTGAAATCCTTTTTGCTATATCTTATCTAAAACTCTCATGCTGGAGCTATAAAGAACTCTTCATTTTAACTACAACTCTAATCTCCTTAGGCAAAATTGCCTTACACTTCGAGAAACTCACAACCTTTTATTTAGGAAAGCTTCTCTTTTTCTCTGGAACAGAAATAATGGATTTAATTACCCTATTTTTATTTATAAATTTCTTTAATACACTTAAACCTCTAGCTTTATTATATGGTCTTATATCTCTATCAATTCTTTGTGGAAACCTGCTATTTGAGTTTCTTCAGACTCAAAGAGAAACTTAACCAAACACTTGATCCGCAAGTTAAAAGACTTTCAAAAAGAGAGTGCACAGAAATTGCAGAGATTTTGCAAATATCCAGATCTTCAGCAAAGGAATATCTCAAACGAGCCTGCTTAAAACTTAGTGTATCTCAGTATGAACTAAAAAATTTCATAGAAAAATTGCTAAAGGATTAAAAGTTATACCTAATTCCAATGCTTCCTTGATAATATTTCCATCCTGTGGCTGTGCCAGCTGCATAATTTCCACCTTCAAAATTTATTTCCAAATTAAGTCCTGGAATTATCCTTGTTTCCAGGATTTTTTGACAAGATTTTCTTTAACATTCTCTCAGCATCAGCCAGATCTCCTGCCCAAGATACCCTTTTGGCCATGAGGAGAAGCTCTTCTTCAGTAAAATCTGTACCGCAGGGCAAGCTCCTTGTCAAAACTTACCGACTGGGTAAACCTCTCCACAAACTCCTCTGTTTTTTCTTTAAACCTGCCTTCCCAGGGCTTCTGCATGGGAAAATTATAAGCTCAATTTCTTTAAGAGTAAAAGCCCTCTTACTGCTAAAAAAAGCACGGGCAGTTCTACCAAGGGTCCTATCACTAAGGCAAGGGCTATAAGTGGTTCATCCTCAAAGGCGGTAAGGGCTATAGCCAAAGCTATGGGTGAGTTCCTTGCCATTAGGGTAAGGGTCAAGCTGGCAGTGTTCTGGTAGCTCCTAAGTAAAAGGCGTCCAAGAAAAACACCTACTAAAAAGGCAAAGAGAAAAAAGATAAGAAGAGGCGTAAGCATCTTCAAAAGCAAAAAGGGGTTGTGGGTTATAGCCTGACCTTGAGAGGCAAACATGGATACGATGGCAATAAAGAGAAAAAGGCTTTGGAAATTCACTAAGAAGGAAAGCCTCTCCGAAAACCTTAACCTTCTGAGGGCTTGGGCAGTAAGAAGGGGCAACACTATCACAAAGGCTATGCTTTCCAAAATAGACCAGAGGTTAACAAAGCCTTCCTTAGAAAAGAACAGCTCCAGATAAAGGGGCAAAAGGGCTACCTGCATAAAAAAGTTCACAGGAAGTATGGAGGTGCTAAGGGGTAGGTTTCCACCTGCCATGGCGGTGAAGATAAGATACCAGTCAGTGCAAGGAGTGACTAAGAGCATCACAAAGCCTATCCAGAGGGCTGTGTTTTCCCTTAGGAATATATACCCAAGAAGATATGCAACCGCAGGAGTAATGAGAAAGTTAACCATTAGGCTTATAAGGAAAAACTTACGGTTTTTGTAAGCATCTACCACTTCCCTAAGGGGCATGCCAAGAAATAGACCAAAGAGCATAAGAACCAAGGAGGGCGTTATAAGGTAGCCAGAGACTTCCCTTA
>JAUQPD010000055.1 GCA_030550555.1 Thermodesulfobacteriota bacterium | reverse complement strand
CAAAAATTTTTTCAATAAAAATATTCTTTAGAGCTTCTCTCGCTTCATCCAAGGTTTCACAAACAAAGACCCCTTTTCCCGCACAAAGCCCATCAGCCTTGATGACTAAAGGGACACCTTTATTGAGGACATATTTCCAGGCATCATCAAAATTATCAAATACTTTAAATTCAGCTGTAGGCACAGAGGCGGTCTTCATTATCTCCTTAGCAAAAGACTTACTTCCTTCAAGCATTGCGGTCCAGGCATTGGGTCCAAAAACGTGTATACCTTCCTTTTCCAGGAAATCTCTGATTCCGCGCACAAGAGGTTCCTCAGGACCTGGCACAACAAGATCAATTTTTTCTTTGCGACAAAAATCTCTTATTGCGGGAAAATCGAGCATTTTAATGCCTTCTGGTATGTCAGCTATTTCAGAGATACCACCATTTCCTGGAATACAATAAAGCTTAGTAAGGAGAGGACTTTTTGAGAGCATGTAGCAAATTGCATGTTCCCTTCCACCACCACCAAGGACAAGCACTCTCATTGGCTAACCCCTTATTCTATTGTGAAGAGATATTGCACTTGCAAAGATTGCTGATTTTAAGATATCAACTGGTATAAAGGGATAAACTGTAAATTTGAAGAGTTCAGCAAAGGTCTTATAGGGGCTAAACTGCATAAAACCACTATAAAACCAAAGAGCACCAAAGGCGTAAATAATTAAATGGGCAAAGAGCCCGATCAAAAAAGTACCAAACCAAGAACTCAAAAGACCTCTCTCTTTTGCCAATCCTATAAGATATACAGCAAAGGCAAAACCTATAAGATATCCTCCTGTAGGTCCTGCTAAGACTGTGAGCCCACCCTTTAGGCCAGAAAAGAAAGGTAATCCAAGACCTCCAAAGATAAGATAGACTGTAACAGAAAAAAGCCCAAGTTTTCCCCCCAAAAAATAGCCTATAAAGAGAACTCCAAGGGTCTGTAATGTAAGGGGAACCGGAGTAAAAGGAAGAGGTATTCTTATTTGCGATAAGAGGGCTAATAATAGCGAAAAGGATATAGCTAGAATTAATTTTTCAGCAAACACCTTCCTCTTTTCAAGCACGATGAGATCCCTCATTTTTCTTTTCTCCCTTTAGCCCGACAGTTTTTTTGATTTAAGTGATTATAGATAAGGTTTTTTGCCTTGTCAAGAAAGTTCAAGAGGGTGTTCTATAGTTATTTCAAATATCCACTTTTCTTGGTTCAGGTTATGGGAGAAAGACAAAATAAATGGCTCCCAATAGATTGTTTTACCGTAACATAAAGGCTTTCTATAAGATATCTATTCCTTCCATAAAGTTTGTATGCCTCCTTAGACATCTTCCTCAGCTCATCCCTCACTCCCATCCTTTAGGTCTCCTTTACAGCTATGGCTGGAATAATTCCCTTATTGTAGGGATATGATAAAGACATCACAAAATTCTCTTGGCCTTCCTCGTCTTTTTCCCAACCTTCACCAAACTTGGTTCCTAAAATAGACATAACCTCTCTACATATTGTCCTAAGCGTTAGTGTTGACTTCCTCATTCTTACTCTACTCTCCCCTTGCTGACGGATTTTTGTTAAGAATATATCATAGAAAATTGCATTATAGAACATCATCAAATTATATCTATCTTGACTTTTTTTAATATCATAAATATAATCTCAACTAAGAAATAGCTATTTTAAACCCCTTCAGTGAGGGAGAGATCTATGAGAGAGGGAGATATTGTTGAAGGCCCTTTTTGGTCGGAACCAGTCGAGATTATTAAAATTGAAGATAGAAAAGAACACAAACGCCTCATTGGCAGAAAGATTTACTCTGGAGAATACATAGATACTCTACTCAATGAAGGTGAAATCAAGGAGAAGATTAAAATCAAAAAGAATGAATTAACTTTTACTTCTGATGGTTTAGAGGTTTTCTTGGCTCTTGAGGCCATACGTTTTAGGTTTGCCTCTCTATTTGATCCTCTTCTGGCTATGCATGTGTCCAAGATTGATCCGTTACCTTTTCAAATAGAAGCGGTTTATGGTTATGTTTTAAAACTTCCCAAGATTAGATTTCTCATTGCCGATGACCCTGGAGCTGGCAAAACTATCATGGCTGGGCTCACAATCAAAGAATTAAAACTACGGAGGATAATTAACAGAATACTTATAGTTACTCCTGGCCACCTAAAGGACCAGTGGTTAAGAGAGATGAGAGAGAAGTTTCAAGAGGCCTTTACAATAATAGATAGACATACCTTTAGAGCTTGTTATGGAGAAAATCCCTGGGAAGTGCACAATCAGGTAATTACTTCCATAGATTTTGCCAAACAAGAGGATATTCTGCCCTCCCTTAAATCAGCCTTTTGGGACCTGGTTATAGTTGATGAAGCCCACAAAATGGCAGCCTACAGGTATGGAGATAAAACTTCCAAAACAGAGAGATATAAGCTTGGTGAAGCCCTCTCTAAGAATTCACAGAATTTACTCTTTCTTACAGCAACCCCTCACAAGGGTGATCCTGAAAATTTTAGATTACTACTTGACCTCTTAAAGCCAGGATTTTTTGCAACCTCAGAACTTATTAAAGAATCCATTAAAAATAGAGATAATCCTCTATTCATCAGAAGGCTAAAGGAGGACCTTAGAGACTTTGAAGGTAAACCAATTTTTACCAATAGATATGCCAAGACTATTAAATTTAGACTTTCCGATGAAGAAAAAATCCTATACAATGAGCTCTCTAAGTATGTAGTCTCTCAATACAACAAAGCGTTAAACAAGGACAAAAAGAGAAATGTAGCCTTTGCCCTCCTAATTCTCCAAAGAAGAATGGCTTCAAGCACTTATGCTTTACTAAAATCACTTGAAAGAAGAAAAAAGAGGCTTGAAGATCTCTTGAAGGAGCCTACTCTGAAGGAGCCTACTCTGAAAAAGCAAGACCTCTTAGCTGATCTTGAAGAGGTAGAAGACTACGACGAAAAGGAAAGATGGAAAGAAGAGGAAAAATGGGAAACCCTAACCCTTGCAGAAAATAAAGATGAACTAATAAAGGAAATAGAAACTATAGACAATCTAATTGCCTTAGCCAGGGAAATAGTTAACGGAGAAAAGGAGGTAAAACTAAAGGAACTCAGAAAGGCTATTGAAGAAGGATTAAAAAAAATAAGAGAGATCCAAGGAAATGAGAAAATCTTGGTGTTCACCGAATCCAAAGATACCTTAGAATATCTTGTTAACAAGATAGAGTCTTGGGGCTATTCAGTAAACTTTATTCACGGTGGTATGACTTTAGAGGACAGGATCAAGGCAGAAAAGGTTTTCAAAAATGAAACCCAGATAATGGTAGCCACAGAAGCTGCAGGTGAAGGTATAAATCTTCAATTTTGCCACATCATGATTAACTACGATATCCCTTGGAATCCAAACAGGCTTGAACAAAGGATGGGAAGACTACATAGGTATGGTCAGCAAAAAGATGTATTCATGTTTAACTTGGTAGCCGAAGATACAAGAGAAGGCGAAGTTTTAAGCAAAATCTTAGATAAGCTCGAAGAAATAAGAAATGCAATTGGCTCTGATAAAGTATTTGATGTTATTGGTGAGGTCTTTTATAGTAAAAACCTATACCAACTTATTTTAGAAGCTGTCGCTAATGCAAGAACATTAGATGAAATTATCAAAGAGTTGGACATAAAAGTAGATGAAGAGTATATAAAAAGAATAAAAGAAAACTTAGGTGAAAGTTTGGCTACAAGACATATTGATTATACAAGGATTAAAGACATAACTGAAAAAGCCAGAGAATACAGGCTTGTGCCTGAATATGTAGAAGAGTTCTTTAAGAAAGCCTTTGAAAAGTCAGGTGGAAGGTTTAAAGTTAGAAAAGATGGCTTTTTATCCATAGAATCCATTCCTTATGAGATAAAAAATATAGCAGATGATTTCAATTTCAAAAATAGGTATGGTCCACTCCTTAAAACCTATTCAAGGGTAACCTTTGATAAAGAAACAGCTTTTAAGTTTCCTGATGTGGAATTTATATCCTTTGGTCATCCCCTTTTAGAGGCCCTGTTAGAGTGGACTAATAGGAAATTTTTAGAAACTTTAAAGCAAGGGGCTTTATTTGAAGATCCTTCAGGCAGGTATGATGGTGTCATTTGGTTTTTTGAAGGAGAGGTTAAAGATGGGAAGGGCGATATAGTTGGGAAATCTCTTATGGCAATTTATCAGGATCACAATGGCTTAAAAGAAGTAAATCCCGCTATAATCTGGGATTTTGTTCCTAAGAAAAATAACGAAAAACTGGTCGTAAACTTAAACTACGATCAAGTCGAATCATACGCTATACATAGTTTAGAGAAATATAAGGATAAAATACTTGAAGAGAGAAAAAGACAGGCAGAGATAAAAAGAAAGTATGGCGTAAGATCTCTGGAAGAATATATCGGTGAGCTTGATGAAGAGATTCTAAAACTTCAAGATAGAAAAGATCGAGGTGAAGATGTGGATCTTGCTATCAGAAATAAGAAAGAACAGAAAAATAGGTATATAGAGGCACTAAATAAATTGAAAAAGGAAATTGAGTTAGAGGAAAATTTAACCATAAGTTTACCTAAACTTTTAGGTGCTATTTTGATAAAACCTATTAAGTCTTATGATATGAGTAGTGACGAGGAAATTGAGAAAATAGGAATGAAAATTGCTATGGAGTATGAAAAAAGTCAAGGCCGAGAACCAGAAGATGTGTCTAAAGAAAATTTGGGTTTTGACATACGCTCAAGAGGGAAAGATGAGGTTAGATACATTGAAGTAAAGGCAAGAAGTGATGAGGGCCCAGTTGCCTTAACTCCAAATGAATGGTTTAAAGCAAAGAGATTTAGAGAGAATTATTGGCTATACGTTGTCTCAAAAGCTGCTACCTCTCCTACTTTGTATATCATAAATAACCCCTATGAAACTTTACAAGCTAAAGAAATGGTTGAAGTGGTAAGATTTCTAATTCCTTTAGAAGAATGGAAAAATAAAGGGGAAAGAATTTGAAGTAGCAAATTAAACCTATTAAAAGATTAAAGCTGTTTTAAATGGGGTAAAACCTGAATCTGAAAAGTGATAAGATTAGGTTTGCAAGATGAGATCTGAGAAAAAGGAGCCAGGTTATGAAGAAAAGTTTTATTGAAGTAAGTTTCCCAGTAAAAGAGGTTAGTGAAGAGGCGTCCAGGGAGAAAAATATTAGGCATGGCCACATTTCTACCCTTCATATTTGGTGGGCAAGAAGGCCTCTTGCCTCATCAAGGACCACAACTTATGCTGCCCTTATTCCTGCCCCAGATGACCCCATGGAATGGGAAAAGAAAAGACAATTTATAATCAACTTAGCTAAATGGGAAAACTCTCTCAATCAAGCCCTTATTGAGAAGGCAAGAAGGGATATACTCTCTGCTCACGGAGGAAAAACCTTAAGGGTTTTAGACCCCTTCGCTGGAGGAGGCTCTATTCCTCTTGAATGTCTAAGGCTTGGGCTTGAAACCTATGCAAATGATTATAACCCAGTTGCGGTTTTAATCCTTAAATGCACCCTTGAATATCCTCAAAGGTATGGAAAACCTGGGGAGATAGAAATTGAAAAAGAACATTTTGGAAAGAAAGAAAAGGAGAAAGTAAAGGTTAATAATCTTTTGCTTGAAGAGGTAAAAAAGTGGGGGAATTGGGTTTTAGAGGAAGCCAAAAAAGAAATCGGTAGGTTTTATCCACAAGAACCTGATGGGTCCATACCAGTTGGATATATTTGGGCAAGGACTATTCCCTGTCAAAATCCCTCTTGTGGTGCTGAAATTCCTTTAATGAGGCAATACTGGCTTGCCAAGAAGGATAAAAGAAAAATTGCCTTAAGACCGTATGTTAAAAATAAGAGAGTAGAATTTGAGATTGTGGGGCAAGGGACTGTCTTTCCCAAAGATTTTGATCCTGAGAAGGGGACTGTTTCAAGGGCTATAGCAACTTGTTTGGTCTGCGGTAGTGTTATAAAAGATGACAAGGTAAGAAAGCTCTTTCAGGAAGGAAAAAGTGGGCAAAGAATGGTTGCAGTGGTTTTACATAATCCTAAAAAAGAGGGAAAATTTTATAGAATTGCTGGGGAGAAAGACTTGGAGGTCTTTAAAGAGGCAGAAAAATACCTTGAAGAAAAAAGAGAAAAACTTAAGGAAGAATGGGGCATTGACCCCGTGCCAGATGAGGAATTAAAGCGGGTCCCTGTAACCTTTGGTGTGATCAATGTTTGGGTTTACGGCATGAACAAATGGGGAGACCTTTTCAACTCTCGTCAAAAGTTAGCCCTTATTACCTTTACAGAAAAGGTTAGGCTTGCCTATAAAAAGATGCTTGAAGAAGGATATGATGAAGAATTTGCTAAAGCAGTGGTGAGTTATTTGGGGTTAATGTTAGGTAAATTAGAAGACTGGAATTCCGTCTTATCAATATGGCGTCCAGATCAAGAGAGAAATGAACATGTGTTTAATAGACAAGCTTTACCTATGGTTTGGGATTATGGAGAGAGGAATCCATTTGAGGGAAAGCTTATGTCTCCCATCGGAATTGATAGTATTATTGAACATTGCTCTGCTGTAAACTCTGTCTTTACCACCTTCGCCCAATTCTCAGATACTTATCCCTCAGATGAAGAAGATGAAGGGAAAGAAAAACATATACCTAAGATCACCCAAGCCTCAGCCACATCTCTTCCCTATCCCGATAACTTCTTTGATGCAGTTTTTACAGACCCGCCTTATTATGACAATGTGCCCTATTCTTATCTTTCTGACTTCTTCTATGTCTGGCTTAAACGGAGTATTGGAGATTTATATCCTGAACTTTTTTCCACACCCTTAACTCCAAAATCAAAGGAAATTGTGGCTTATACCAATGAAAGAACCTGGGAAGAGGCAAAAGAATATTTTGAATCCATGCTTAAACAGGCCTTTAAAGAAATTTACCGGGTTCTAAAACCAAATGGCATTGCAATTATAGTCTATACTCACAAATCAACCTCTGGCTGGGAAACTCTCATCAATTCCCTTTTAGATACTGGTTTTGTAATCACAGCTACCTGGCCTATAGATACGGAAATGAAATCACGATTAAGGGCTCAAGAATCTGCTGCCCTTGCCTCATCTATCTATCTTGTAGCAAGAAAAATGGAAAAGATAGAGACAGGCTGGTTTAATGAAGTAAAAGAGGAAATTAAAAAACATGTGTATGAAAAACTTGAGCGTTTGTGGCAAGAGGGAATATCAGGGGCAGACTTTTTTGTTGCAGGAATTGGTTCTGCTATAGAAGTCTTTGGAAAATACAAAAAAATTATGGATTATGAAGGAAATATCATAAGGGCGGATAAGCTTCTTGAATATGTAAGAGAGGTTGTCACTGAGTATGCTGTGCATCAAATTTTACACAATGGCATAGCTTCAGAGCTAACTCCTCTTACGAGATTTTATTTACTCTGGAGATGGACTTTTGGAGAAACAAAAGTTCACTTTGATGAGGCAAGAAAGCTTGCCCAATCTGTAGGCATTGACCTTACGAAGGAGTGGAATAAAAGTTTTATTCGTAAAGAGAGGGAACACATAAGAGTATTAGGACCAGAAGAAAGGGATAGAGCAGAATTAAAACGTTTCATAGAAACAGGCTCTTCAGAGTTAATAGATGTGCTTCATTATGTGCTTCTCCTTTGGCGTGATGGTAGGAGAGATGAGATAAAGAAGGTTTCAAAGGAGAGTGGTTTAGGAGTTAAGGATTATTTTTACCGAGTTGCTCAGGCAATCTCTGAAACCTTGCCAAAGGACAGCAAAGAAAAAAGATTGCTTGATGGATTTTTGACTGGAAAGGAGGGCTTGATTGAGAAAATAGTTTCCGAAATGAAAGATAGCCAGGGAAGATTATTTTAAGGTAGTAAAGTTTAAAGATTATAACTAAGCCAACCAAGAAGACTATATTGAGAAAAATTTAGACGTTTATAAGAGGAAAAGAGCTGGCTTCAATAAAAGGAGAAAAAGGGAGGAAGCCTATGAAGCCTTTTATGAGCATAGCAACTCCTCATGAGGATATTCTTAAGGGTAGGCTTACTTTAGATATTTTTGCTGCTGACCTCTGGCAAGTTTTCAAGGGAGAGGCTCCGAATGAATACAAAGATCCTGATATATTTTTTAGGAGGACTTTCCTAACTGCAGGTTTAAAACGTTTGTTGGACATAACAGAGAGAAGACTGGAAGGAGGAGTGGGAGACTCAGTAATTCAACTGCAAACGCCCTTTGGAGGTGGTAAAACTCATGCCCTGATTGCCCTCTATCATATGGCAAAGAAATGGAACTCTAAAATTGTGGTTATTGATGGCACTGTTTTGGACCCGAGAGAAAAAACCCTTTGGGAAGAAATGGAGCTTCAGGTCACAGGTAAAATAATCTCTCTAAAAGGCATGGTTGCTCCAGGAAGAGAAAAAATCTATGCTCTCCTTGCACAGAATCAACCTATATTAATTTTGATTGATGAATTACTTGAATACATTACCAAGGCATCTGGAGTTAAGGTAGGAGACTCTAACCTTGCCTCTCAAACTTTAGCCTTTATCCAGGAACTGACCATGACTATAAAAACTCTCCCTCAGGCTATGATGATCCTCACCTTGCCTTCCAGTCTTCTTGAACACTATGATGAAAATGCTGAGAAGCTCTTTCAACAAATACAACATATAACTGGCAGGATGGAAAAGGTTTATACTCCTGTGGATGACGAAGAAGTTTCTTCAGTTATTGTAAAAAGACTTTTCAGTCATATAGATGAAAGAGAGGCAAAGAATAATATTGAAGAATTTTTGAGTTATATTGAGAGAGAGAATATACTTCCAGAGGGTATGGATAAATCCCTCTACAGAGAAAAATTTATTAAAAGCTTTCCCTTCCAACCCGAAGTAATTGACATACTTTACAAGAGATGGGGTAGTTTCCCAAGCTTTCAAAGAACAAGAGGAGTATTAAGGATCCTTGCCCTTACGGTCTATTCTCTGAGGAACTCTAATATACCTTTCATAAGGCTGGGGGACATAGATTTAAAAAATGAAGAAATAAGACGAGAACTCATAAAACATATAGGAAACGAGTTTGATAGCATTTTGGCTGCCGATATTACTTTAGCTGATTCTGGTGCAAAGAAAGTAGATAAAAACTTGGGCTCAGCCTATTTACCCTACTCACTTGGCACCAAATGTGCAACCACAATTTTTCTATATTCTTTTTCAGGAGGGCAAGAAAAAGGCATTACCTTGCAAGAACTAAAACTCAACTGCGCAGAACCATCTCATCCAAGTAGTATAATTGTGGAAGTAGTAGAACAACTAAAAGGAAGCCTTTTTTATATCTCTGATCATGGCCTCTATTTTACCAATCAACCTAATCTAAATCGTATTCTTATGCAAAAGGAAGAAAATATAGATGAGAAGAATATTGAAAGTGAGGAAAGGAGACTCCTGGAAGAAAAAATTTCGAAAAAGGATAAAAAATTTCTAGTTTACATTTGGCCAGAAAAAACGAGGGATGTTCCTGATACAAGAGAACTAAAACTTCTAATTCTTAAAGATTACTCAGAAGAAATTTGTGTAGAATTTTTAGAAAAATGTGGAGATAGACCAAGAGTTTATAGAAATACACTCATCTTCTTATGTCCATCCACTCAAGAAAATAGAGCTTATTTCAAGAAAATTATCAAGAAGAAACTCGCTTGGGAATTAATAAAAAGAGATACCACACTAAATCTTAATGAAAAACAAAAGAAAGAAGTGGAAGAAAGAATTCAAAAACTAAAAGAAGAAGTAAAAACTAAAATAAGAGACATCTACAGATTAATAATTTTACCTTCAAGAGAAGGTTTTAGAGAAATTAATCTTGGTATATCAACTTATGGCAGAGATTATATGTTAGATGAAGAGGTATATAATATATTAAAAAGTGAAGTCATTATGGAAAGTATAGCTCCATTCGTTATTAAAGAAAAATACCTAAAAAATGACTATATAAGCACAAGAGCTATCTTGGATTCCTTTTACACTACACCTGGGGAAATTAGAATAGTGAACGAAAAGGTCTTTAGAGAGGCTATTAAAAAAGGAGTTAAAGAAGGTCTCTTTGGGCTTGGCGTATTGGTCAAAGAGACACCTATTTGTAAATATTTCAAAGAAGAGTGTGCCCCTGAATTAATTGATGAAGAAATAATTCTCAGAAAGGAACTATGTATTGATGAAACATATTATAAGCCTAAAAAAGTTGAAGACTCTGCAGTACCATTTAAATATAGAGAAGATGAACCAAAAGAAGAGAAGGCAGAAGAAAGTCAAAAGGGGCCTTTTAAAGAAGGATATTCAGGAATATACTTAAGATTTAATGTGCCATTTGGAAGTTTATCTACTATTTCAGATGTAATAAGATTTATTAAATCAAAATTTAGTCATATGAATATTAAGATAGAAATTTCGGCATACAATGGGAGTATCAGAATGGATGAATATGAAGATAGGATACTTGAAGCTCTAAAGCAGATTGGTTTACGTGAGAGTGACATTGAGGTTCATCTAAAAAAATAATTTTGCCTCATACCTCCTCTTCAACTCCTCAAAAACCCTCGCACCATCCATAACCTTGAACTCAATTATTCAGATAAGAACATCACAAAATTCTCTTGGCCTTCCTCGTCTCTTTTTCCAACCTTCGCTAAACTTGGTTCCTAAAATAGACTGAACCTCCCTACATATTGTCCTAAGCGTTAGTGTTGACTCCCTCATTCATACTCTACTCCCCCCCCCTTACTGACAGTTTTTTGTTAAGAATTTAGAAAATTGCATTTTAGAACACCCTCAGAAATTTCAAAGACATCAAATGCTCTTGACAATGAATAAGTAAAAAAGTATCTTCAAACAGTTAGAATGAAGGTCTCTACGGTATTCGAGCAGTTTTCTGAGGAGTATGACCTCTGGTATGAAAGAAATCATTATGTCTATTTGGCT
>JAUQPD010000053.1 GCA_030550555.1 Thermodesulfobacteriota bacterium | reverse complement strand
GAGATTTGAAGTTGAGGAAGAAGTAAGGGTGGTAAACCTAAGGAAATGAAAGCGAATATGTTAACAATTTCACAATTCCTTGAGAAATTTTATAAAAGATATTTTAATATAGTAAAGTTAATTTTGGTCTTACACAAAATTAGATATAAGTCTCGTTATTACTGCTCCGTCTTGTATCATTGCTGTTGTTACAGTCAAGTCTGGTAAACTCTCAGCTATTCTTGCTTTCTGTACTATTATCTCGCCTGAAACTAACTTGTTTTTTAAGTTTTCAATGTCAGCTCGTGTTGCTATAACAATAGTATCACTTATTATTGCTGTTACGTCTTGTGCATTTGCTATAACAACATAAACATCTACTACTAACTCAAGCCGTGTGATTTCGATGAGGGGATAAAGTCAGGGTTTGTTGCGTATGTATAGCTGTATAAAATTTCTCCAAGCTGTGGATCTTGAGCAAAAACACCAATCTCAGACAAAAAGAACCCTTCTTGCAACCCCTCATTTGTTAAAACGAATCTTAGCCTTGCAGTTACATCTCCTGTGAGCTCTATTGACTGTATAGGCAAGGTCAATTTAGGGTCAATCAAATCTGTCAAGTTCTCTGGATTGTTATTACCTATATTTCCTGCACCGAGCTTGATTTTTGTAAAAGTTAGCTGTGTTCCAGAAAGAGCTTTTGCTAATAAATTTCTTCCTCTTGTAGTAAGAATCATGCCCCTAAAATTAGCCATTTGCTACCTCCATCTTTACTGCGTAGTATAAAATGCCTCCGCAGTATGTGTTTTGTGTATCTACCTCTACTGAAGCTTGATATGGAGAGATAGTATAGACCTGAGCCATATTTGCATACATCCCTGCATATCCTATTTGTTGTAAGACGCCCAGTTCTACAAAAGGGCATAGTTTGTAGTAATAGCCATGCAGACTTAAAAAGCCTGAAAACCGCATAGGCAATTCCACCATAGAAAATCACTGCAAAAATAATAGCACACCCTATAAATACCAATATTGCAATGAGTAGACCTAAAAGGCTCATATGGATACCCTGACTCTTGCCATTGCGCTACAACTTATAGACAATCTTAGCAGAGAACTTTCCAATTTTAAAGAGGGTGTAGATCGTATTTCTAAAGCTACCCAGGAAGCTCAGAAGAACTTTCAGACTCTCGGAGAGAGAATTAGACATACTTTTAACCCCAAAACCCTTTGGCAATTTTCTGAGGCACTTGAAAATATAACTCTAAAGAGTGCTCAAGCTGCAGGGGCTCCTCTTGCTCTGTTAGGCAAAACAATGTCTTCTTTTGAAGAATTAGAGCAAGCAAGAGTTGAAATGGAAGTAGCTTTTATGACAAAGACCGGGCCACCGCAAGAACTTGAGCAAATTGCAAAACAGGTAGATGAGCTAGGAGTCAAACTTCCTGGTTCAGCTAAAGATTTTTACGCTGTTGCAACTTCTTTAAAAAATGTAGGGTTTTCTGCGAAAGAAATTGCAGGAGGCCTTCTTGAAGCGACCGCTTATGCTTGGGTGCTTTTTAAAAACGAGGTTAATCCGCAGAAAGCTGCTGAATACATGGGGGAATTTGCCAATGCCTTCAAGGTTCCTTCAAGGCAATTTAAAGAATTCATAGATCAGTTGCAAAGGCTCAAATTTGCTTCAGGTCTCACCATAACAGAGATTGCCTATTCTACTAAATATTTTTCTGCCGAACTCAACCAGTTAGGGTTTACAGGACTTAACGCAAGCAAATTTATGTTTGCCTGGCTTGGCACTCTTAAACAAGTTGGTCTCAAAGGAGAAACTGCAGGAACCTCGATACGTTCTGTTTTACAAAATCTCATCAAGTTTGAAGAGAACGCTAAAAAACTGGCACAAAAGGGTATCGTCATAGACCTTAGTCTTCAATCATTCTTTAAAGATGGGCAATTCCAGATGGAAACCTTTTTGATGGCTCTAAGAGATAAACTTTCCCAAATTCAAGACCCTTTAAAGCGTATGACTGCTTTTAAGACTCTTTTTGACGCAGAAGGAATGAGAGCGATTGCTCCTCTTCTTGCTAAAACAAGAGAAGAAGCACTGGCTTACCTAGAAGTTATCAAAGAAAGCCTCTCTCCAGAGGAATACAAGGCTCTTAAGGAAAGCATAGAAAAGGGAGCCTTTTCTGGCCTTGAGGCTATGGCTAAAGCTATGGAAGAACAGGCATCACTTCAAAAGAAAATAGACAGAATGCTTCAGTCTCTCACAAATGTTAAGGAAGCCTTTTTTGGCACGTTAACAAGCTTTGCTGCCATTGTTGGTGAACTCTTTGCTCCACCTCTAATGAAAATATTCAACCTCCTCAACGATGTTTTCGGAGCTCTAGGAGATTTTATTCAAAAGCATCAGACCTTAGCTAAAGTAATAGGGTATCCTGTTGGTGCCTTTCTTGGGTTTATAGCTGTTCTTGGTTCTATATCCCTTGCTTTAGCAAGTTTCTTAAAGCTTTTAAGTTTTGCTTTATTTCCCTTTATACCCCTAAAAATTGCTATTATCACTTTTTTACCACTTCTAAAACTTAAAACTCTGGCTTTATGGCAAAACATAAAAGCTTTAAACATCTGGCTTGTAAGCCTTGCTAGGGCTGTTTTTTCTAGGGTTTTTTCTATCTTGCTTAGTGCGCTGCGTGCTTTAATAGTTGCCTTTAGAGCTTTTAATCTTAGCTTACTTTTCTCTCCTATTGGACTTATCATTACAGCTGTGGTTGGAGTTCTTTATCTTCTTTGGAGACATTGGAACAAAGTAGTAAAGGCCATATCCTCTGCCTGGGAATGGCTTAAAAGTAATTGGCAGAAACTTTTTTACTTTTTCTTGATATTAAATCCTTTTATAGGACTACTGTTTGCACTAAATGTTTTTGTCAAAAAACTCTTTGGCATAAATCTTTTTGATGCAGGAGCAAGGCTTGTTAGAACCTTGTGGGAGGGCATTAAATCCTTTGCCAACAAACCCATATAAGCCTTTAAAGACATAGTGCAGAAAATTCGCAACTTTTTACCTTTTAGTCCTGCAAAAGAAGGACCTTTAAGTGATCTACATAGAGTAAAGCTTATTGAAACCATAGCTCAAACCATTACCCCAACTCCTCTTCTTGAACGCATGTCTAAGGCTCTTGAACCTGCTAAAGCCTCTATTCAGCCTCTTCTACAGCCAGTAAAGCCTGCTTCAATAACCATTACTGTTAATCTTGGCCCTATCACTGTTGCTCAGGGCACACAGGAAGAGGCAAAAACTTTAGCCATGTATCTTGAAAGAGAAATTCGCAAAGTTCTTGACAAAATCAACAAAGAAAAGTTTAGGAGAGAATACTAATGCCTTATGGTAGTTTTGGCAATTTAGTTTTTGAGGTGGTTGAATATTTTTCACACACAGAGGAGCATCCCTATATCTACGCTCGTAAAGATACCATATATCCTCCTCTACTACTCAATGGCTCGGAAGAGAATTACAGAAAGTTACTCTAAAACTTAAATTTCATAGATTGACAAGTTCTCCAATTGAGGCATATAACAAAATTAAAAGAATTTGCTGAGAAAGGAGAGGCTCAAAAGTTAATCATAGCAGAGCAGGTGTTAGGGGATTTTGTTACTGACCGCATCAGAACAGAGTACAAACAAGTAGATCAATTAGGGCATCCTGTATCTCTAGAACTTGAGCTTTCACTTACCGAGTATGTTAAAAAATAGCTTAAAAAGACCAAACATAAAAGAGTTACTCAAAAGAAAGCCCAGCAAGCCCAAAAAGGACAAACTCAAACTCAGTATAAAGCTATAATAACCCGCGATAAGGAAGGAAATAGGCAATTTCAAAAGAAGGAGTAGGCTATGCTAAAGAGATACATCACTCAGGATGGAGACCGTTGGGATATAATTAGTGAAAAGGTATACGGAGATCCTTATCTTTATCCTGTTTTGCTTCTCTTTAATCCACAATTTCAAGATGTGACAGTTTTTAAAGCAGAGATAGAGCTTTTAGTCCCAGTGATAGAAGATAAGGCACCTGAAGAGTAAACCACTCCCCATGGCAAACGGACTAATTGTGCAAAAGCCTTATTTGTATGTAGAGCTTAACAACACTGACATCACAACGCATATAACCTCTTTTCTCATAAGTTTTAGATACATAGACAACGATGGTCTACAAAAGCAAGAGTCTGACGATGTAGAGATAGAGCTTCATGATGAGGAGAGTTTTTTCAGGGAAAACCCGCCAGCAAGGGGCTCAGCCCTGAAAGTTAAGTTTGGCTATGAAGACAGAATTAAAAACGCAGGAGCATTCTTTATAGACAGCTACACGTATAGTGTTAGCAGGCAAGGAGATATCTTTACGATTAAAGCTCTTGCCAAAGATGTAAAAAGCTCATATAGAACCATCAAAACCACAGCCTTTGAAAACACAAGCCTCCGCGCGATAGCTGAGCAGATAGCAAAAGCACATGGCTATAAGCTCCACTTTCAGGGAACTGATGTGAGCTATACAAGGCTTACTCCGAATCAAAAGCAAGATTTAGAATTCCTTGCAGAGCTTTGCAAACTATACGGCAAAACCTGCAAAATCTCAAACAAGACAATCATCATAATAGACCCTGAAGAGCAAGCTAGCATTTACAAGCTAACAAGAAATCGTATCATCTCAGCAAGCTTTGAAGTCTGAAGTCGGTAGCCTCTATGAGCAAACTGCAGAGGTTTTATATCTTGATCCGAGTAAGAAAGACACAACACAAGATAGAAAACAGTCAAAAGTAAAAGCCTCTGGAGACAAGATGAGGATAAACAAAAGAGTAGAGAACAAAAAACAAGCAGAAGAGACTGCAAGGAAGCAAGCGATGCTAAATAGCATGAAAGAACTGCAAGTAAGGATAGAGTGTGTCGGGGTCCAGACTTGCATGCTGGCGGATGGGTAGAACTGGAAGGTTTTGGAAGATTTGATAGACAGTATTACATACAAACCGCAACACACATTATAACAAGAAACGGATACACAACCGAACTTGAGCTATTGCTTGCGCCATCGCAGGTAGGTAGAAAGAAATGATAAGAGCGGGCAAGGTCGTAGCGGTTGATGAAAAAACCCCAAAGGTCAGAGTGCAAATAGAAAATGCGGATGCGGTTATCACATACTGGTTGCCTGTAGTTATGTAAAAAACACAGGAAGATAAACATTATTGGCTTCCTGATGTGGGAGAGTTAGTTGTCTGTGGCTTTTATGAAGATGACTGGGACACAGGGTTTGTCCTTGGAGCTATTTACAATCACAAAGACAAGCCCCCAGTAGAAGATAAGGACAAACTTGTCATCAAATTCAAAGATAACACTTTCATTGAATATGACCGAAAGAATAACAAGCTGACTATTTTTGTGCAGGGAGATATTAATATAACAGCCATAGGGCACATTGTAATCCAAGGTGCCCGTATTGACTAAATCCGTGAGGCAAGCCATGAATAGAGTTTACTTGATGGGAAGATTAGGAGATCACCCCGAAATAAGATACACCTTACAGGGAACTCCTGTAGCTCATTTTAGGATCGCAACAAACGAGGTATATACCCATAATGGACAAAAGGAAATTCATACCGAATGGCATCGTATAGTTGCCTTTGGAAAACTTGCTGAGCTTTGTGGTATGCATCTCCAAAAAGGCTCAAAAGTCCTTATCGAAGGTAGGCTTCGCAGTAGAACCTTTGAAAGATAGGCAAGGGCAAAAGAAAAAGATCACTGAGATCTGGGCTATACAAATCTTATTTCTTGATTCTCGCTCTAAATTTGACGCTGACGTAGCTGACGTAAAGGAAAAGACAGGGAAAATTATTGACACATTCCTTCCAGTGCTTGAAGAAGATTTACCCTTTTAAGGAGGTAGCTATGAAAGAGGAAAAATGAGACCCTTACATGAGGCCTTAAATAATTGAGGAGAGAGATCATGGGGAAACCCGTTGTGCGTTTAGGTGATAAGTCATGTGGACATGGTTGCTGGCCCCCGAGGTCTAATGATCAGGGCTCACCAAATGTATTTGTAAATGGACGCCCGGTGCATCAGCTTGGTGATCACTGGGCTACGCATTGCTGACCTGCAGGCTGACACGACGGTGTGGCCTCGTCGGGGTCAGGAACAGTGTTTGTGAACGGAAAACCAATTTGCTGAGTCGGAGATAGCATTTCATGTGAAGACAATATGTGCGAAGGAAGCCCAAATGTGTTTACAGGAGATTAAAACCTTCTATTTTTCCAATTTGTTTGGCGAATTTTCCAAACTTTTTGCCAAGTTCAAAAATTATCCTTTACAAACCTCATCACTCAATCATCCCGAAAAGTCCCGCATAATCCCGCTTCATCCCACATTTGCCAAAACAAATTGGAAACGACAATTCTAATTTAATAATAAATTTTATCTAATGTTACCAGAAGGTAACATGGGTATCAGTTTCTGTTTCTTAAGGGTAAAACTAAGGAGATAACGCTCAGAAAGTAAATACCTGAAATTATGTGGTTTTTCTTAGAAGACTTTTTAGGAATGAAAATTGCTTTCTCCTTCTAAAAAATCCTAGGAGGATAAAAGATGCGTAAGTTTTTAGTATGTGTGGATGGATCAGAAATTATGGAAAGGGTTATTGCCAAAGCTATTGAGAGAGTAGAAAAAGAGGGAGGAAGGTTACTAGTCCTATATGTAATTGAAGACTTTTGCCCTATCGGACTTACTGAGGTTGACTGTGATACCATAAGACACATCCTTGAAAAGGAAGGTAAAAACATTTTAGAAAAAGTCTCCTCTTACTTGAAAGAAAAGGGTATAGAGTCTGAAACGATCATGAAAGAAGGTAGACCCGCTGATGTCATTCTTGAGGTGGCTGAGGCAGAAAAGGTAGATGAAATTTTTGTCGGTAGTCACGGAAAACACGGGGCAAAAAAGTTCTTTCTCGGTAGCGTCTCTTCAAGGGTGGTAGAGATGGCAAAATGCCCTGTAACGGTAGTAAAATAAGGTTCTTATAAAAACAATAAAATAAGAAAGGAGGTGAAGTAGATGGAGGAAAAAAAGACCTCAGCAGAATTTGAAGAAAAGGCAAAAACAGTCTTTCATGCAGAAAGAAGAGAAGATTATGCAGTGTTGATAATAGCTACGGTTGTGGTCTTGTTGGTATTGATAGGAGTAATAGATAAAAAGGTAGTCGATGCCATCTTTATCTGGAAATACTAAGAATCAAAACCAATAAAAAAGGAGGTGAAGGGTATGGGAGTAGGAGTTGACCTACTGGACTATAGGTCTTGGCCAAGATACTTACCTGGCTTTATAGTTTGCCTTATATTTGCTTGGTTGGTTTTGCAGTATGATAAGTATGTAGTAGGAGACCTCCACAGGGGGTATAGGGAGGCATCTAGCGTTTTGAAGGCTGTCAATGAAGGAAAGGCTCCACCTACCTATGAAGAATACATAGCTAAGAAAAAAGAAAGCTATGAAAAGAAGATGCAAGAGTTTAAGGAAGGTAAGATAAAAGAGAAACCTCGCAAGCCTTTTATACTAAAGCAAAACGATTATGAGTTTATTCTTCAGAATAAAGACATACCTCTCAAATTTAAGATCGGTGAAGCTGCCAATAACTATCAGATTACCTATGTAGCAGTGCTCTTGCTTGGTGGTATGTTAATCAGAAACACCATAGGTGTTCCTAAGATTTTACAACCTGGAACAGTAGCCGCCCGTCCCTGGATTAAACCAGGAATCATCATCCTTGGAGCTTACTACATGTGGTCTGATGTTTTAAAGGTAGGATTAGCAGGATTGTTCTTGGTGGTGCTCTTTGTGTTGGGAACTCAGATAGTCATTTCTTACTGGGGTAAGAAAGCCAAAGCTGATGATGGTCTTATGGGGCTTATGGGAGCAGGAGTAGGAGTCTGTGGAGTTTCTGCAGCGGTAGCAGTGGCTCCGGTGGTAGATGCAAAGCCTAGAGACTTTTTCTATGCCATCGGAACGATCCTTCTCTTTGGAACGCTATGTCTGTTTACCTTCCCATACATAGGAAAGGCTCTTAACTTACCGCAACCAATCTACGGAGCTTGGTGTGGAACAGCCATCTTAAACACGGCTCAGTTGGTTGCAGCTGCCTCCTGGTATGGACATGAAGCTCTACTTACTGCTAATGTCGTAAATGTGGTTCGTATTGGATTTATTCCTTTCTGCGTGCTCTGGGCTATCTATTTCTATGTAGTAAGACCTGCTCGTAAAGCTGGAAAAGAAATAGGAGCTGAGTTGAATGTCTGGCAAGTTATCAAGGAAAAATTCCCGATTTTCATCCTGGGTTTCTTTGCCATGGTAACCTTAAATGAGCTTGGAGCCTTTCCAAAGGAAATGCGCGATCTTCTTGGAAGAGACATCGTAAAGATCTTTATGGCTATTGGATTTGCTGGGGTGGGTCTAAACATTGCTTTTGAGGACCTCAAAAAAGCTGGTGGATCTGCCTTTGCGATCGGATTTGTAGCAGCCATATCAAAAGCAATCCTAGCCCTCGGTGTTATCATGCTCATGGGTGAAGAGGTGTTTAAAGTTAAAGGCAGTGGTTAATTTTAAAAAAATCATTATAATTAAGCAATTTTAAGCCCAGAGAGATAGAACTCTCTCTGGGCTATTTTAATTTTATCTAAAAATTAACCAATCAACCGGAACATGACGATTAAAAAAATTCTTTTATGTGTTGACCTTGAAGGAAAGAATAAGAAAGCGGTTGAACTTGCCCTTGAGATTGCTGAAAAAACGAGGGCAGAACTTATGTGTCTTCATGTAGTTGACGCTTATCCCAAGATTTACACAAACGAGATCTATGCCATAAACCGAGTTGAGTGTCAAATCTATCTCGATAGAAGCCAAACAAGAGAGGCTCAAAAAATCATAGACAATATCCTCGCTCAAGCAAAAAACATAGGTATTAAATGCACTCCTAAGTTGCGTTATGGTTTCATTATAGAGGAGATTTTAAAAGAACTCCAAGAACAAAGGTACGACCTTCTCATCCTAGGTAAAAAGGTTCACAAGCGTCTTGTAGACAAATTAAGATCTGATAAAATAGTTGAAAAATTGTTAAAGAAGGTAAATACCTCGGTCCTAATAGGTATGGAGGATGAAATTTAGGTTAAGTTTTATAGCCCTGACCTCAAGTGATGCCTTGTGGCGGGTCTTAACTAATTTGGATTTACTTTTCAGACTAAATATAGAGTGGCATCTCAAGAAGAATAACTTTAAGCCCCTTTCCGAAGGAAAGGAAAAGTTCTATTGTGAGCTGGTGTCTGAAAAAGATGATAAACATGTAACTTGTGAAGTGACCACTTTTGCCAATTTTAAAGACAAAACCCTTGAGATGGAGATAAAAAACGGAGGAAAGAGAAAGTTTCATTTCAAGATATCTGACGTAGACCGTAACAAAAGTAGAATAGAGTTTGAGGAGGAGAGGGAGACCGAAATAGATGAAAAAGATAAGATAAGACTTAATCTATGGGTAAAGAGCATCATCAACTATGCCTCCCTTAGTGAAAGTAGGTCCGTATTTTCTAGAATCTGGAAAGGTTTTCTGGACAGGGTATATCTAAAACTTACTCCTACGGGAAGGAGGATCGTATTCTTGGTAGTGATTTCAGAAATATTTGCCTTGCTTTTTTTTATCGTCTTACTCTTTTTCTATATCTATTCTAATTAAAACCACCTGTAGAATTAAACCCCCCGCTTACTTTGCGATAATAACCAGAATGAGAGTTTAGTAAAAAAAGGAGCTAATTTTTCTGTCATAATCTTGACAGTTGTAAGATTTGGTTAATCTTTATAGACAGATGATTAAAGAAATAGGTATTAAAAATCTAGTCCTCATAGATGAAATCTATCTTAACCTAGAACCAGGATTTACTGTATTTACGGGGGAAACAGGGGCAGGAAAATCCTTAATTGTTAAAGCCTTAAAACTTCTTATGGGAGAAAAGTTTACCACAGACTTCTTAAAACCAGGAACCAACGAAGGAGAGATAGAGGCTCTTATCCTAGGAGGAGAAACCCTCTATCACAAACTTAGAGAGCTGGGTTATCCTGAAAGTGAGGAAGTCCATATAGTAAGGACCTTTTCCCCAAAAAAACAAAAAATCTTTATAAACGGAGAGCTAGCCTCCCTAACTGACCTTTCCTTTCTTATGAAAGAGGTAATCTTGCTGACCGGTCAACACGAATTCTATACTCTTCTTAGCCACGAAAAACAACTTGAGTTTCTTGATAAAACGCTAAAACTAGAAGGATATGTAAAAGAATATAAGACCCTGTTAGAAAGGTTTAGAACCACTGCAAGTGAAATAGCCAAACTTAAAAGAAGACTTGAAGAAATCTCTCAAAAAAGAGACTTCTTACTTTTTCAGATAAAGGAAATTGAAGAGCTTTCTCCTGATCCAGAGGAGGAAGAGCGTCTAAAAAGGCAAAGGGAAAAACTGAAAAATCTAAATCTACTGAGAACTAGCTTGCTTTCAGTAAATGAGCTTCTTTCTGAAAATGTTAACAATCTATCCCAAGTTCTTAGCCTCCTTCAAAAAGTTACCAAGATAGAGGAAATTCTCAAAGACTATGAAAAGAGACTTGCCAGTTATTATTATGAAATAAAGGAAATTTTAAGGGAGATTGATCTTTATGTCAAGGGGCTTCCAGAGGATGAAAGTGAACTAAACCGCATAGAAGAAAGACTCTATCAGTATGATAGGATTAAAAAGAAATATAAAAGGGAAACTCCTGAGTTGAAAAAATGGGTTGAAGAACTTAAGAATGAGCTGAACTTTTTAGATTTTGGGGAAGAGGAATACCAGAGACTGGAAAGGGAAAGAAAAAAGATAGAAGAGGAACTGCTAGAGCTTGCCTTGAAACTAAGTCAACAGAGAAGGGAGGGAGCTACAAAGATTGCCTCTTTTTTAAAGGAGGAGCTGAGACATCTTGGGATGGAAAAGGCAGAGTTTATAATTGAGGTCATCTCGCATGAAACTAAAGCAGAAAATCTAACTGAATGGGGACTTGATGAGGTAAGGTTTCTGTTTTCCTCCAACCCAGGGATCGCAGCCAGACCTCTAGAAAAGGTAGCCTCTGGAGGGGAACTTTCAAGAATCTTTCTAGCTTCTCAAAGTTTGGTAAAATCTTCCTTTTTACAGAGAACGATCGTATTTGATGAGGTAGATGTAGGCATAGGAGGACTTACCGCTAAAAGAGTGGGAAAAAGATTAAGAGATCTTTCCCACAACTCTCAAGTTCTATGTATCACTCATCTTCCTCAAATTGCCATTTTGGCAGATCATCATTATCTCATAGAAAAGGTGTTTAATAGAGGTGAAACAAAAACTACGATTAAAAAACTTGAGGGTATTGAAAGACTAAAAGAAATTGCTAGAATGTTAGGTTATCCTGAGGATGTTGAGCTGGCTAAGCGCTTCTTAAGAGAGGAGCTGTGAAAGTTCCGGTTTATCAATACTTAA